>PWDX01000092.1 GCA_003553245.1 Phycisphaerae bacterium | reverse complement strand
TTCAGCAATGGTTTGTTCCCTGCGATCACAAGCAGCTAAAACACGTTTTCGTAAATCTATAGAATATGCCTTCATAAAAAACATATCGGCAATACGAATACAACAACTTTAATTGCTCTAAAACGGGGGCAGGTCAAACTACAATCAAGCATTTGTTATAACAGTGTATGAGAATATTTTCTGACAATTTATCAGCATCATGTTCGAGTTTCCAGTACTTTTTCCATTGGTTGCTGTAATAGAGGCTTGCCAAGCTCATTACGGCCTCAGCATTTTCTTTATCCCATAGCATTCCAGAGCCCTTGAGTTGGTTGGTCAGATTGCCCTGCTTAAAGTCATAAAAAACTTGACTGTTTGGATCAGTGGTTGTAAGAGATAGGTAAGAATGCAACTCCAAAACGAACTTAGAATAGCTCCAAAAAGCATCGAACAAGAAAGGATTTTTGAGTGCAGCAAAAAGATATAGCTACACCTCCTATCGGACTATCGCTGTTTCCAGTAGTGGTTACCGCTGCGGCGCTGGCGTTATCCATCTTCATTCTGGATACGCAGCCGCATTTTGCATTGTTCCTTGGTGCCACCGTCGCCGGCTTATGCGCGTATATACATGGCTGTTCCTGGGTTGTCATCCGAGAAGGGTTCAAACATTCAATCTGCCGGACAACATCGGCACTTCTGATTCTGCTGATTATCGGGATGCTAATTGGTGTGTGGATTGCCAGCGGAATTATGCCGGCGCTGATGTATCTTGGTTTTGAATTTTTGTCTGCCCGCTGGTTTTTGCCGCTGATGTTGCTGTTTTGCAGTGCGATGTCTATAGTAACCGGCAGTTCATGGACGACCATAGGCAGCATGGGAGTGGCCGCCATCGGGGTCAGTGAGGGATTGGGGATTCCGCTGGGTATGACGGCTGGGGCGGTGGTGTCGGGGGCTTTTTTCGGTGACAAAATTTCACCCATGTCGGATTCTACTAACCTGACCTCATCTGTTCTGGGCGTCAAACTCTTTGACCATATCCGGCATATGCTCTATACAACGGTTCCGGCACTTTTTATTGCATTGATCGCATTCACGGTAATGGGGCTTACTGTTTCCGGTAATGAGTCTATTAGTGATGTATCGATTTACACCGAAATCATCCAAGGGTATTTCAATATTTCGCCGTGGCTGTTCATACCCCCTGCAGTTGTAATTTTCTTAATCATAATCAAAGTCCCAGCTATCCCTTGCCTGATTGCCGGGGTGGTACTGGGCGGGGTTGCCTACCTGGTGTTTCAGGGCGGCAGTCTTTCCAGCTTGTTTGACATCATCCACACCGGCTATACTATTGAAACGGGCGACCCGGATATGGATGCCCTTTTTTCACGAGGCGGGATGGAGAGTATGTATAGTGTTATCAGTCTTGCGCTGGTATCTCTGGCTCTGGGCGGTATTATGGACCGCACGGGGATGCTGCACAGCATTGTCCTTAAGTTGATCCGGTTTGTTCAATCGACCGGTAATTTGACGCTTACGGTCATTGCAACGTCTTTTTTCATCAATATCGTCGGCGCTAACCAGTACCTTGCCGTTATCCTGCCGGGCCAGATGTATGAGGAGTGCTACCGGGACCAGAATCTAAAGCTTAAAAACCTCACCCGAACTCTCGAAGCCGGCGGAACATTGACCGCGCCTCTGATCCCCTGGAACAGCAGCGGCGTCTTCGTCGCTTCAGCGCTGGGAGTTTCTGCTATGGCATATGCCCCCTATGCTGTTTTGTGCTGGGTGACGGCGATTGTAGCAACAATTTACGGTTATACAAACCTGACAATGCATAAAGTAAAGCCCTCAGAGACAGAGCCGGAAGATCAGCAGTAAGGGCAAGAGCATAAAAATTAATCTTTTTACAGAATTGTTTTAATATTTTTTCACCTCTATAGTATGATAAACTAACATATGAATACCATCAGACTATAGACAAAGAAAGGCAGATATTATGAGTCATGAAAACATTCAGGAGAACACCGATTGCAACACACCTGAACACCAAACACATCTGTGTCATTTGATGTATGAAGGTTTCCACTTCAACCACCGGGAAGAATATAAGCAAATGGTACAGGATGCTCAGTTTCGCTGTCAGTTTTGCGGCCGTACAGCGAAGAGTGAGCGACAGCTTTGTTCTCCGCAACCTCTTTAATCAAAAAGAAGTTGTCGTAATTTAGCAGGACGAAACTGTTATGCCGCAAAAAATCTATTTCAGTTTGTTAATCGCTCTTTTAGCAACTTGCGTTTCGGGTGAGGATTTTTCGGTACCAGGGCCCTTTGCTTCTGGCTGGCGGGAAGTGGTGGTGACCCGGCCCAACGGTTCTACATTTGAATCGCTGCTTTACTATCCGGCTTTAGCCTCAGAGCAGAATGCTGAAATAGATCCGCAGGCCGGGCAGTGCCCGGGGATTTCTTTTGGACATGGGTGGATGACCAGCGTGGATCGCTACCGCTCGACATTTGCGCATCTGGCAACATGGGGCTATGTAGTGATTGCCTCACGATCGCAGAGCGGATTATTTCCAAACCATCAGGATTTTGCCAATGACCTGCGGCACTGTTTGACATGGCTGGTTGAGCGGTCTGATGACCCGGACTCTTTCCTGTATACATTTATCTACGGTGATGCGCTGGGACTTTCCGGCCACTCGATGGGCAGCGGGGCCAGCATCCTAGCCGCCTCTGCCGACAGCCGTGTTAAAGCAATAGCCAATCTGGCAGCGAATGAGACCCGCACGTCCGCTATTGATGCGATGTCCTCTGTAACCGCCCCTATTTCATTGATTGCCGGCAGCGACGACAGTATTACCTCGGTAGATGCGAATGGCCAGTTGATGTATAACAATGGCAATCAGCCCAAACAACTGCCGATCATCACGGGAGCATTTCATTGCGGATTTCTGGACTCCAACCCTTTTTTGGTATAGGTTGCGACAGCGGCAGCATCAGCCGAAGCCGGCAGCTTGCTATAACCCGGTATCTGCTGACGGCGTTTTTCCAGCTTCACCTGAAAAATGACCTATCGGCGTGGTCATCTGTCTGGGGGCCGAAGATG
This sequence comes from Phycisphaerae bacterium, assembly GCA_003553245.1. Classification (GTDB taxonomy): domain Bacteria; phylum Planctomycetota; class Phycisphaerae; order Sedimentisphaerales; family Anaerobacaceae; genus T1Sed10-97. The sequence goes on along the minus strand of PWDX01000092.1, from coordinate 7,367 downwards.
CTTGATGACGCACGATGGACGGTGCAGATGGAGCCATATCTGCCGAGTGACTTTGATGGAGATTTATGTGTGACCTTGGCCGATATAGAAGCGTTCTTGCCCTATTGGCTCCGGACAGATTGCAACGACCCCGATTGGTGTGACGGACGTGATATCGACCGCAATGGTCAGGTGGACTTAGCCGATTTTGCCCTGCTCGGCCAAGGGTGGCTGCTGTGTTATTGAGGCCGCGGCGATTTGCTTGAGCAATCGTGAAAATACCAAGCGGTGCGGCAATAATACCGAGTACCAATAAAGGGTGCCTAAAAGTCCTTTTGAAGCAAAATAAATCGTGCAGGTTATTTGGGTTTGATTTTTTGATGTCGGCAGTATCTTAAACTCTAACCAACCCTGTCCTGGCAGCTTATAGTTGACTCTCAAAAGCAGGCGATTTGGGCGGTTAATCTTTTCTACCGTAAAGCAGTCCACAATGTCATCAGGCTCCAGCCATGACCGGTCAGGCCGACGGCTTTTGAACGTGTGACCGCCAAAAAATCGGTCAACCCATCCTCGAAGATGCCATATCCACTCCAGACCCAGCCAGCCGTTTGAGCCGCCCAATCGATCCAAGACCGTAAAAACCTGTTCCGGCGAGCTGTGACAGTAAATTCGTTGGGCCTCGATGGTCATGCCTTGGCAATGAACGCAAAACCTCGGCCATTTCCATCGTCTTGACGGATTTACATCTTTAGCAGTGACATCAAGGCTGTCGGGATGAATATTCTGCAATGCTGATTTTACTGCATGGCGATAATCTGAGACAGCAATCTCGGGGAACAATGTTTTTGCGTCAGCTTGGGTGACGACAACTTCATTTTTCAAGCCCTCGATCAGGGGAATAGCGACAGAGGATGAAATCGGTGTTACCAGATGCACCCAATAGGACGATAGTTTGGGAGTCAGCACGCCAACACGGACAATCCATCGCTGCAGGCCTCGCTGCTGGGCATAAATGCGCATCAAGTCTGCATACCGCAAAACATCTGCACCGCCTATCTCGATGACCCTGCCTATAGAGTCCGGATTGTCAAGAGCAGCCGTCAAATAGGCCAAGACATCCTCAATTGCTATCGGCTGAATACGTGTGAAAACCCATCGCGGGCAAATCATTACCGGAATCCGTTCAGTCAAATAGCGAATCATTTCGAATGACAGACTACCTGCGCCGACAATAACGGCGCCACGAAACTCTGTAACCGGAACGCCCGTCTGTGCCAGAATCCTGCCCACTTCGTGCCTTGAATGGAGGTGAGCTGATAACTCAGCATCAGAACCACCTAGCCCGCCAAGGTATATAATCCGCTCAAGGCCGGCGGCTTTAGCTGCTTTTGCAAATTTTGCGGCGGCATCATAATCAAGGCGAATGAAATCACTTCCGGAAGACATGCTGTGAATTAAATAATACGCCGTTGAAATACCCTCAAGTGCGGCCCTTAGCGAGCGTTCATCATTTGCATCAGCATGGATAATATCTGTGGCAGTGTCGGGAAAAAGCTGCTTTAGAGTGCTTGTATTTCGAGCCATCAGGCGAACTTTTATACCGTCGGCTAATAAGCGAGCGGCAAGTTGGCGCCCGACATACCCAGTTGCGCCGGTAATCAGTATTTTCTTACAACCCTCAGACATAATTTCCTTAACATGCTATGTTTCGTAAGCATGATAATGATCATACGCGACATATGAGACAATGTCTTGAAAACAAATATAGCTGCTCATGGTCCACAATAAAGGAGTTCTTCAAAGAACAGCAGTATGTCGGCTAACGGTAATAGGCCATTGGATGCGTCTTGATGCTCAACAGGCAGATAATCAGCATTAACTTTTGATTTGGCCTGGCCATTGGCCTTTTTAAGGTCCGATTCCATGCCGTTTTCTGTAAACAAGTCCCAATCTCGATTAAATCATAACTGTAAAACTGATAATATCAAAGTCAATATACACGATTTTTAAAATAATCTGAAAACAGATATTATTCGAGGATTACTTTTACTTATCCTGTTCGCCGCAAGACAGTTTTTCAGTACCTCGGACATATCGTGTCGCCTACCCCTTTCGTTTCTGATCTTTTGTTCCTACCCGGAGTGGTAATTTCTATGATATTACCAGTAATACGATGCGCAGATGCAGGTGTTATAGCATCGCAAAAAAAGCAGCTACGCCAGCTCGAACCGGCACGCAACGCCATGAGGCAAATACAGGGTATATGGAACAGGATTAAAGATGAATCGGCCAAACCGCAGCCGGATCGACAGAAAATCCAGCGGATGAAGCGGAATATGACCCGCCGGGCGAGGGTTTTTTTTAGGTATATATGAGGTTCGGAGCGAATAAAGCTGGGCTTTTGCCATATTTCTTTTCGAATTACCGTTTTTCTTGACTTTTAGTGGATGATGCTATAACACTGCTGTCCAAGATAAATTTTATGATGCTCTGAATCGTCGCTTTTACCGCTATAAGCTGATTTTAGACGGGTGTTTGCTGCATTTCAAAATCAGGTTGCCAATTTACGATTTATATGCTGTCCAAGAAAAAACGGTTAATAATAGGGTCATACAGACTAAAAACGCTTATTCGACTGTTTTGCTGTCTTACAAATTAATTGTCTTGGACAAGATTGATGCTATAATAATCGGCAAAAAATTACCTTCCAACTTTCTTCAATGCCGGATTGCGGTCCCAGATGGTTGTGAAAAGCAAAACATAATATATTACTCAATTCTGTAGGAGATGGTGTGACAGTGTCAATAAATCAGTTATCCACGGAACAATTGTTTAAGCGATTGAAAAATCCGGCTGTAAAGGTGGTAGATATCCGCCCCTGCGATGCTTACAACGGCTGGAAAATCCAACAAGAAGCTCGCGGAGGACACATAAAAGGTGCAAAAAGCCTGCCTTATAAATGGCTTAACTACATAGACTGGATCGAAATTGTTCGGGCCAAGGGTATGGTAGCTGATGATGAATTGGTTATTTACGGCTACAACCCAGAAAAGGTGCAAAAAGTTGCCGAGCAATTTCATCGAGCAGGTTTTACGCAAGTTTATGTATATAATAATTTCGTTGATCAATGGTGCGCCGATGACAAATTACCTATGGAAAAACTGGAGCAATATAATAAGCTTGTTTCCGCGCAATGGCTGCATACATTAATAAATACAGGCACAGCTGCCGAATACCAAAACAACAGGTATATTGTTTGTCACGCCCACTATCGCAATCCCGGCGCTTATGATCAGGGACACATTCCCGGCGCTGTAGAGATGGATACCAATTCACTGGAGTCACCGAAGACATGGAACAGAAGACCCGCCGATGAACTTAAGCGAGCTTTCGAGAGCATTGGCATTACCCATGACACAACTGTCATAATGTATGGGCGTTTTTCTTTTCCCGACAGCAATGACCCTTTCCCCGGCAGCAGTGCCGGACATTTAGGTGCGATCAGATGTGCTTTTATTATGATGTATGCGGGAGTAAAGGATGTTCGGGTGCTCAATGGAGGTTTGCAATCCTGGCAGGATGAAGGATTTGAAATAACTACTAAGCAAACGCCCAAGAATCCGGTATCCGACTTTGGCGCCCTCATACCTGCCCATCCTGAGTTTATGGTGGATATGGCTCAAGCCAAAGAAATGCTTAAATCGGATGACAGCAATCTTGTAAGCGTGCGAAGTTGGAGCGAATACATAGGCCAGGTCAGCGGATATAATTATATTAACAAAAAAGGCCGGATTCCCGGCTCGGTTTTCGCTAACTGCGGCAGCGACGCTTATCACATGGAAAACTACCGCAATCTCGACCATACGATGCGTGAATGCCATGAAATTGAGAAACTCTGGGATGCTTCAGGCATTACCCCGGGTAAACATAACGCATTTTATTGTGGAACCGGATGGCGAGGCAGCGAGGCTTTTTTCAACGCCTGGCTAATGGGTTGGCCCCGAATTTCCGTATTCGACGGCGGCTGGTTTGAATGGAGCAATGACGAGAATAACCCAATCGAAACAGGTATTCCAAAGAACACGGAGACAGTACAAGAGGAGATTGCCAAATGAACTTTCAGACACAGCCGGTATGTGCCGAGCCGAAATTATGCATGGACAACTATCTTCCCAAAATTGGCCGGCGAGCTATAGTTAACCAGATACTGGCCGGGCTCTGCTGCAAGAAAAAATATATTTCAAGCATGTTTTTCTACGACGCCGAAGGGTCAAAGCTATTTGAAGCGATTACGCATTTGCCGGAATACTACCCCACTCGGACGGAAATGGGGCTAATTGATGAAGTAGCTCGGCAAATCGGTCCTCAATTAGAAGATACCGATATTGTAGAAATCGGAAGCGGCGACTGCTCCAAAATATCAATTCTTATAGAAATGATACCTGAGCATGTGAGAAACTCCATTCGTTATATTCCCGTAGATGTCTGTCAGGCGGCAATTGAGGATTCAGCCAGTATCCTTTCTGGGAAATTTCCCCGTATAAATATTCACGGCGTTGTTGCGGATTTTATCAGTCAAATTGACCTGATTCCTAAGGGAAAGAAACGACTTTTCTGTCTATTTGGCAGCACAATAGGCAATTTTTCCCGCAACCAGGCCGCCGAGTTTTTTGTGCATCTGGGTAAAACCATGCAGCCGGGTGATCAATTATTGCTCGGTATAGACAGGGTTAAGAAAATACCCATACTTGAAAAGGCGTATAATGACAGCCAGGGTGTAACGCAAGAATTTAATCGTAACATTCTAAAGGTAGTAAATTATCTTACAGGCACGGACTTTGATCCGACAGCTTTTGAGCATCTGGCTTTTTATAATTCGATACATGATCGCATTGAGATGCATTTGAAAGCAAGTAAGGATATGGCTATCTCCTGTCCACATACAAAATCACCTATTACCATTGGCAAAGGCGAAACCATTCATACTGAAAACTCTCACAAATTCAAGGATAAGCACATCGAAAATCTATCGCATAATTCTGATCTTACTGTCCAAAATATATTAACAGATCCGAATAATTGGTTTTCTCTGGTACACTTTGTTAAGTAGCCAAAAGGGACGCTATGCTGGACATTGATACAATTCGGAACGATTTCCCCATTCTGCGCGAAAAAGTATATGGCAAGCCTTTGGTGTACTTGGACAATGCCGCTACCACACACAAGCCGCAGTCAGTTTTAGACAGAGTTATAAACCACTATAGCCGGCAAAACAGCAACTGTCACCGTGGTGCACATTTTTTAAGTGAGCAGGCCAGCGCAGCTTACGAATCAGCAAGGGAATCGGTCAGGTCATTTATCAACGCCCAGAGTCCTGCAGAGATTATCTTTACACGGGGAACCACCGAGTCTATTAATCTTGTAGCAGAATCTTTTGGCAGAAAATTCGTCAGGGCTGATGACGAAATTATTATCACCCAGATGGAACATCATTCCAACATCGTCCCTTGGCAAAGGCTCTGTGAAAGCCGAGGCGCCAGACTTAAAGTTCTTCCGATGAACAAAAAGGGCATGTTAAAGCTCGACAGGCTGAGCAAGCTAATCACCGAAAACACTAAACTTCTCTGCGTAAGCTATGTTTCTAATACACTGGGGATAGTTAACCCAATAAGAGAAATCATAGATTTAGCTCATCGCTATGATGTAGCGGTGCTGGTTGACGCAGCCCAGGCCGTGCAGCACATACCGTTGGATGTGCAGGAAATGGATTGTGATTTTCTGGCTTTTTCAGGGCACAAGATGTATGCCGAGACCGGAATCGGTGTTCTATATGGCAAACAAAGATGGCTGGAAGCAATGCCGCCTTATCAATCAGGCGGCGGTATGATTGGCAATGTGGGTTTGAGAGAAAGCACATACGCCGAATTGCCGCTGAAGTTCGAAGCCGGCACCGCCAATGCAGCAGGAGCGATAAGCCTGCAGGCAGCAATTGATTACTTGCAGGAAATTGGCCTGGATGCTATCGTTAACTATGAAAATGAATTGATTAACAGAGCGGTGGAAAGCATTGCCTCGCTTGAAGGAGTAATTGTGTATGGTGACTTTCCGCAACGCTGTGGTGTCGTTTCTTTCAATCTGGAAAACGCACATCCTTATGATGTGGGCATGATACTTGACAAGCTGGCGATAGCTGTGCGATCAGGCAATCACTGTGCTCAACCTTTGATGGAACATCTCGGAATCAGCGGAACCGTCCGAATCAGCCTGGCTCTGTATAACACACCACAGGAGATTGATAAATTAATAGCAGGCGTGGAGAAATGCCGAGATATGATTGGTTCTCGGTATGTAACCACAAAATAAGCGTTTTTATATGAGTATTAATGACATTCAGGATGATATTGTCACAACATTCGACGAACTCGACGATTGGATGGACAAGTATGAATATATTATCAATCTGGGAAAATTACTTGAGCCCATGGACCCGGCCTTAAAAACTCAGGCCAATACCATCAGCGGCTGCCAGGCTAAAGTCTGGCTTTATGCCGAAGTCAATGATGGAAAAATGTATTTCCATGCCGACAGTGACGCCCTAATCACCAAAGGGCTGATTATGTTGTTGCTTAAGGTAATGGATAAACAACCGCCGGCAACGGTCGCTGAAACGGATATATATTTTATAGACCGCGTTGGACTAAGTTCTAATCTTTCACCATCTCGAGCAAACGGCCTTGCGTCAATAATTAAAAACATAAAAATCCTGGCACGCAAAGCTATTTGATTTTCTGAAAAGGGACAATATGCAGATGCCCAAGAATTTTATACAGGAAGTTCCTTTCAGACCAGATAACGGCCATTTGTGCTTGCCTACCACTTAACCGAAATTTTAGGTTGCCAAATCTCCGGTTGTATTGCGAAAGCTACCACTGTTGAAACACATTTTAACACCAATCATTTTCGGCTTTTTCCTCAACAAACCGGATTATTTCATTCAGTGGGTACAAAATGCGCCGAGATACACGAATACCACGCAAAGCACCGCCTGCCCGGTACCTGGCTAAGGTGGCACTTGGATTTTTTACTGAACATGTATCTATTCGCAGAATCTCAGCTGCTTCAGCTTCTGTGAGTAGAAAAGGAGCAGGCCTTCCATCAGGCATATATATAGTCATTGTATTATTAAATATATAGAATTCACAAAATGTGTTTTAAGGCCAATATATTATTGGATACTTTGAACTCAGATACCCACCAGAATACTAGCCCTTAAACAAGCGTACTTAATTTGCTGCTAACGCATGTCTGTGTCATATGTTTTGGGCGCAGTAAAATTGCTTTTACCGATCTCGGCTTGATAAAGTTTACTCCAAATTGAAATTCTGTAA
>PWDX01000167.1 GCA_003553245.1 Phycisphaerae bacterium | reverse complement strand
CGGCGATCCGAAGCGATTTGACGCCCGGACAGAGAGTCACCGGCACTGTCGATGTATAAAATGCAAAAAAATACGGGATTTTGAGCATGAAGATCTCAACGGAATAAAACTGCCGCAGGATATGGACGGAGATTTTCAGATTCTTCGGACAGTAGTTTATGTTGAAGGCATCTGCGGCAATTGCCAGAAAAAGTAGATTTTTTTAATTTTTTTGATTAGGAGCTATTTATGAGTGTAAAAGGAACTCAGACCGAAAAGAATCTTTTAACCGGTTTCGCGGGCGAATCACAGGCCAGGAATCGTTATACATATTTTGCAAGCCAGGCAAAGAAAGAAGGGTATGTCCAGATTTCGGCGATTTTCAGCGAGACAGCCGATCAGGAGAAAGAACACGCCAAACGGCTTTTTAAGTTTCTCGAGGGCGGCGAGGTTGAAATAAACGCCGCGTTTCCGGCAGGTGTGATTGCAACGACTGAGGAGAATCTCAAAGAAGCGGCCAACGGCGAGAATTATGAGACGACCGAGATGTATCCGAACTTCGCCAAAGTGGCCGAAGAGGAAGGTTTTTCAGAAATCGCGGCCGTTTTTCGTAAAATCGCGGTGGCCGAGGCACGGCATCGGGACCGTTATATCGCGCTTCGCAAGAATATTCAGACCGGCAGGGTGTTTAAACGCGAGCAGCCCGTCAGGTGGGTGTGTCGAAACTGCGGTTATGTGCATGAAGGAACAGAAGCGTTGAAAGAGTGTCCGGCATGTGCGCATCCCCAGGCGCATTTCGAATTGGAAGCGGCAAACTACTAAACTAAGCATAGGCCTATCATTTAATAAGGCTTTTACTTATTGTGGCAGCGCCTTTTAGCGGGTAAGGTCTGGGTACTTTTCTATATTAACAGGCTGCCGGTGCAAACAAAGACAGGAAAAAATCATTAAAAATTGCCTGTCTTTGCTTGTAATCATAGCTGTTCTATAGGAAAATACCGCATAGATATGATTTTATACGCTTAGAATGCAGAGGTTTTTTATTATGAGAAAGATAAAAACTGATATTTACGAAGTTGGCGGTATCGACTGGGACGCGAGGATGTTTGACGGGCTGATACCGCTTCCTCACGGCACGAGCTACAATTCTTATCTTATTCGCGGCAGCGAGAAGACCGCCCTTATCGATGCCGTTGACCCTCGCAAGCGAGGCGATTTGTTCAGGCATCTTAAAGAACTGGGTGTGGATAAAATTGATTATGTGATTTCGCATCACGCCGAGCAGGATCATTCCGGCGGTTTGCCGGCAGTGATTGAGCGGTTCCCTGATGCCAAAATAGTTACTAATCAAAAGTGCCGGGATATGCTGATTGACCTTATGCCTCTTACGGTGAAAAACTTTACCGTTATCGAAGACGGCCAGAGTATCTCGCTGGGTAATAAGAATTTGCAGTTTATTTTCACGCCGTGGGTTCATTGGCCCGAAACGATCAGCACCTATCTGGGCGAGGATAAGATTCTGTTTTCCTGCGACTTCTTTGGTTCGCATTACGCCACGAGCAGAATGTTCGTCGGTGACGATGAGGGCTTTGTCTATCAGGCCGCCAAACGCTATTATGCCGAGATAATGATGCCGTTCAGGAATATTATCAAGAGAAATCTTGCTAAAATAGAGCCTCTGGATATCCGGATGATAGCGCCAAGTCACGGGCCGATTTACGACAGGCCGGAATTTATCGTAGAGGCCTACCGTGACTGGATCAGTGATGATGTTAAAAACGAGGTGGTGCTTGCGTTTATCTCTATGCACCACAGCACCGAAGCGATGGTTGATAAGCTTACAGAAGCTTTGATGACCAGAGGTATTCAGGTAAAGCGGTTCGATCTTACCGAGCCGGACACCGGCCAGATAGCGATGGCGCTGGTTGATGCGGCCACTGTCGTGCTGGGCTCACCGACGATGCTTGGTCAGGCGCACCCAAAGGCCGCCTATGCCGCACTTCTTACAAATGCGCTTAGGCCTAAAACTCGGTTTATATCGATGATAGGTTCTTTCGGGTGGGGCTCGCAGGCGGTAAAGCAGGTTTCCGGATTGCTGTCCTCAATGAAGGCCGAGATGCTCGAGCCGGTCATCGCCAAGGGATATCCCAATGATGCTGATATGAAAAAGCTTGATGAGCTGGCCGATAGCATTCTTGAAAAACATAAGTCACTGGACATTGCCTGACAGGGGCATGGCTGGTAAAATTTAATCAATATAAGAAAGGATTTTGAAATGCCGAAAAGAGACCAGATTTACAAATGTCAAATGTGCGGCAATATTGTTGAAGTGCTTTATGGGGGCAGCGGTGAACTGGTATGCTGCGGCGAACCTATGGAATTGCTGACAGCAAAAACCGCTGACCAGGGAAGAGAAAAACATGTGCCCGTGGTAGAAAAAACAGATGGTAAAGTTACTGTTTCCGTCGGAGATGTGCCGCATCCGATGGAGGAAAAACACTACATTGAATGGATAGAAATTCTTGCTGACGGGAAAATTTACCGACAGTTTTTAACGCCCGGCAGTGAGCCGAAGGCGGTATTCGAAATTGAAGCAGATAATATCACCGCTCGTGAGCATTGTAATGTTCACGGCCTATGGGAAGGAGCATAAACATGATTAGTGAAAAACTGACAAAGGCATTGAATGAGCAGATAAACGCTGAGTTTTATTCCGCTTATATTTATCTTTCGATGGCGGCTTATTTCGAGGATGAAAACCTCGAAGGGTTCGCCTCGTGGATGAAATTGCAGGCGCAGGAAGAGATGGAACATGGTATGAAGTTTTTTAATTATCTCCATGAACGCGGGGCAAGCGTGAAATTGCTCGCCATTGAAGAGCCGCCGACCAAGTGGAAATCGCCAGTCGAGGTTTTCAAGGCCGCTCTCAAGCACGAGCAGTATGTTACCGGTCGGATTAACGATCTGGTGGCGATGTCTGAAAAGGATAAGGACTACGCCACTAACAGCTTCCTCCAATGGTTTGTGAATGAGCAGGTTGAAGAGGAAGCCACCGCCGATCAAATGGTTCACAAGCTGGAGATGGTGGCTGGTGCGCCGGGCGGACTTTACATACTCGACAGAGAAGCAGGTCAAAGACAGGCACATAGTGAAAGTGAAGGAGCTTAAACGATGAGTATTACTTTTAACACCGATGAAATTTTTGAAATCGCAGAGGAAATGGAACGCCAGGCGATGCGGCTTTACAAGGACGCTCAGTCAAAGGCCTCTGATGAGAAAACCAAAGAACTACTCGGTGAATTCTCACATATGGAAGAGAACCATATGAAAATATTCCACGAAATGCGGTCGCATCTTTCCCAGCAGGACAAGGAAGAGACCGTTTATGACCCCGACAATCAAGCTGTTCTATATTTACAGGCTATGGCGGATTCGCATGGTATGGAGGGCAAAAAAGGCCCGGACAAACCGCTGACCGGTAAAGAAAGCATACGGGAATTACTGGAAATCGCCTGCGGTGCCGAGAAAAACTCGATTGTGTTTTATCACAGCATTATGGAATATGTCAAAAGCCCTTCGGGTAAGAAAAAAGTCAATGAGATAATCCACGAGGAGTTCAGGCATCTAAATACTCTTCAGGATTATCTCCAGGCAGAAAAAAGGTCTGGCTAAAAGCTCTTCAGTTAAATGATTGACGCGGACTATAACACAGAAACGCTTGAGCTTGAGTCGCTGTTCCATCTTAGCTACGGAATGTGTGTTATCAGCTCCAAACACGGCAAGCAGATTAACGGCTGTGTGGTAAATACTGTTTTTCAGATTGTCCCTGAGCCGCCGATGGTTGCCGTAAGCGTCAACAAAGAAGCGCTGACTCATGAGTTTATCGAAAAAAGCGGCGTCTTTGCCGCGTCGATACTCAGTGAAGACGCGCCAAAAACTTATCTGGGCAGGTTCGGTTTTCGCTCCGGCAGGGACTTTGATAAATTTCGTGAAACGAAATACGAGCCTGGCCGGACGGGTGCGCCGATTCTTCTTTATGAAACTGTATCGTGTATTGAGGCTGAATTGATGCACAGTATCGATGTTCACACGCACACGCTTTTTATCGGCAAGGTGGTTGCCTGCCGGACGATTGACGAGACCAAAGAACCGATGACATATCGGTATTATCGCGATGTAAAACACGGTCGGACGCCGAAGTCGGCAGCGACTTATATTCAGAAATCAAAAACAGGACTTAAAAGGAGTGCTAAAGCTATGCAGAAATACAGATGCATTATTTGTGATTACATTTATGACCCGGCAAAGGGTGACCCTGAAAACAATATTGAGCCAGGAACATCGTTTGATGATTTGCCCGATGACTGGGTTTGTCCTGACTGCGGAGCGGGTAAGGACGAATTCGAACCGGCATAATATGCCGACGATTTAACGGGAGGGCTTATGCCGCAGCTTAAGCCGAGCTTGTATAAGAATATCGGAGCCTGCCAGGAGCTGACCGCTTCACCGGCGGGGCTGGTGGTTTTCGGCGCATCGGGCGACCTTGCGCATCGAAAGCTGTTTCCCAGTTTGTTTCGCTTATGGCAGCGCAATTTGCTGGATGAAAGTTTCTATCTGTTAGGCTGCGGGCGCAAAGAGCTTTCCGATGAGAAATTTCGTGACGGCGTCAAAGCCGGACTGAAAAAATTTCTTTCCGATGTTACAGATGACCAGGCCGAGAGTTTCCTGAAAAGGTTTTACTATATTATAGGCGACTATTCCGACCGTCGGTTTTATGAGTCTATAAAAGAGCGGCTTGATGTGCTGGATAAAGAATACCGGATGTCCGGCAGCAGGGTTTTTTACCTGTCCGTGCCGCCTGATATATATGATAAAATCGTTCAGCAACTTCGTGACGGCGGCTTATCCTGTCCTACGGCGAATAAAAATCAGCCAAACCCCCGATTAGTCATTGAAAAGCCTTTTGGTCACGATCTGGAAACCGCACGGCAACTGAACCGGACGATTTCCAGGTGCTTCGATGAGTCGAATGTTTATCGTATCGATCACTATCTCGGCAAGGAAACGGTTCAGAATATTCTGATGTTTCGCTTTGCCAACAGTATTTTCGAGCCTGTCTGGAATAATAACTATGTCGATCATGTTCAGGTCACCATAGCTGAAAAAGACGGCGTCGGACGCAGGGCGGGCTATTACGACAATAGCGGCGCTATCCGTGATATGATACAGAATCATACGCTTCAGCTGATAAGCCTGGCAGCAATGGAGCCGCCGGTTTCTTTCGATGCCGACAGTGTTCGCGATGAGAAAACAAAACTGTTGAAAGCTGTCCGGCCGTTCAGTGAATCTTCGTTTGCCGAAAATGTAGTCCTGGGCCAATATAGCAGCGGAACTATCAATGGTCAGTCGGTGGCCGGCTATCTTGAAGAAGAATCAGTGGCAGGTGATTCGCTAACAGAGACATTCATAGCCGCTCGTATGTTTGTCGATAACTGGCGATGGAGCGGGGTGCCCTTTTATTGTCGCACAGGCAAATGCCTTGCCTCGAAAAAAACCGAAATAGTCGTTACTTTTAAGCAAATGCCGCATTCGATGTTTGCTTCTATCGGTATCGAACAGTTGCCGCCGAACATTCTTATTATGCGCATTCAGCCTGATGAGGGCATATCGCTGCGGTTCCAGGCCAAAGGCCCCGGCGGAAAAATGTGCCTTAGCACTCTTGAGATGACATTCAATTATAAGGATATTTTCGGCGTGGAGATTCCCGAAGCATATCAGCGACTGCTGCTGGACTGTATGGCCGGCGATCAGACGCTGTTTATGCGATATGACGCGGTTGAAATCTCGTGGAAGCTGCTTGAGCCGATTCTGCAGGACAGACGCGGCAATAAGATAAAGCCGGTGCAATACCCGGCCGGTGCGGCAAGCTTTCCGCAAGCCGATGAACTTATTGAAAAAGACGGACGAAAGTGGAGACCTCTGAAAGACAACTAATATTTTAGAAAGGATATAATTATGGACATTTTTGAACTGGCTATGGAAAAAGAAAAATTCGCGAAAGACTATTATCATGATATGGCAGAGAAGACCGACAATACGGGATTCGCGAATATATTTGAAATGCTTGCCAAAGAAGAGCAGAAACATTATGACACTGTTAGTCAAATGAAGGAACAAATCCACCCCAAAGACATTACGGATGTCGATGTAATGAATGACGCTCGGGCTATATTCGCGAAAATGAAAGGCAAAAAAGATCACTTTGGCACCGAAGAATCGGAGTTGGAGATCTACAGGAAAGCCCGGCAAATTGAAAAGGACAGCAGAGATTACTATCTGGAAAAAGCTTCCGAATCGGATGACGCAAAAATCAAAGAGATTTTTGAAAAGCTGGCCGATGAGGAGAGAAAACACTACTTTTTGCTGGACAACATTATCGAGATGGTCTCTCGTCCGGAGCAATGGGTTGAAAATCCCGAATGGTATCATCTTGAGGACTATTAAAAAGGCGGTTAAACTTTTTTATATAAGGGAGGGTTTATGGCTGTTTCATTGACAAAAGGCCGAGCCGATGTGTCCATTGTTTTATGCGGACAGGCCGGCCAGGGCATTCAAACGGTCGATTCGCTGCTAAGCGGTATCTGCAAACGCACCGGATATAATGTGTTTTCTACACAGGAGTTTATGTCACGAATCCGCGGCGGCGCCAACTCCACGCAGATACGGGTCTCGTCAAAACCTGTTTCAGCTTTTGTTCGCAGAATAGATTTGCTGATACCGATGAGCAAAAACGCTATCGAGCATGTCGAAAATCGGCTTTCAGACGATACGCTCATCGTAGGTGATAAAGTGACGCTTGGCGACAGCGTAGATCAGAACAAACACAACTTTATCGAAATACCGTTTACCGAGATAGCCGAAGAAGCCGGCGGGAAAATATACGCCAACACCGCGGCTGTAGGGGCGTTAGCGGCTTTGCTGAAAATAGAATTGTCTGATGTAAACGAATTTCTGGCTGGGTTTTTCAAAAGCAAAAGCTCTGAAATAATCGACAATAATAAAAAAGCTGCCGCAGCCGCTTATGAAAAATCCAAAGCACTGCTTGACTCAGGAGACATCGAGCTTGAATTAAAAAAAGACCAGAGCCTGAAAGAGCAGCTTTTGCTTGGCGGCGCCGAGGCGGTGTCAATAGGCGCTATTGCCGGCGGCTGTAATTTCGCGTCTTCTTATCCGATGTCGCCGTCAACCGCCGTTCTTACTTTTCTGGCACAAAAAGCAGAGCAATTCGGTCTGATAGTCGAACAGGCAGAGGACGAAATCGCGGCGATGAATATGTCAATCGGCGCCTGGTATGCCGGTGCGCGGGCGATGGTTACGACTTCCGGCGGAGGATTTGCGCTGATGACCGAGGGGCTTAGTCTGGCGGCGATGATTGAAAGCCCGATGGTGATTCATATCGGTCAGAGGCCGGGACCTGCCACCGGACTGCCGACGCGCACCGAACAGGCGGACCTCAATCTTGCGCTGTATGCAGGTCACGGCGAATTCCCCAGAGTGATATATGCACCGGGCAATCCTCAAGACGCGATGTCGCTTACGCACAAAGCATTCAACATAGCCGATAAGTATCAGGTGCCGGTGTTTGTCCTGACCGATCAGTTCCTGCTGGACTCCCGATATACGATACCGGAGTTTGACTTATCCGAGGTGAAAAACGAAAAGCACCTTGTAAAGACAGACAAGGATTATCTGCGATACGCATTGACCGAAGACGGCGTTTCGCCGCGGGGCATACCCGGATATGGCGAGGGATTGGTCGATGTTGACAGTGACGAACACGACGCCGCCGGACACATCACTGAAAGTATGGAAGTGCGAAACCGGATGATGCAGAAACGGCTTATTAAAAAAACCGAGCTTATCAGGAACGAAACTATCGCTCCGGAACTCGTAGGTTCGGATGATTATAAAACGCTCGTTATATGCTGGGGATCGACTTATCACGCCGCAAAGGAAGCGATGGAATTGCTTGGCCGAGATGATGTCGCCCTTTTGTATTTCAAGCAGCTTTGGCCTTTGCCCGAACAAGCCGCTGATTATCTGAAAAAGGCCGAGCAGACGATAATTATCGAGGGCAACGCCACCAGCCAGTTTGCACAGCTTATAAAACTTGAAACCGGAATCAGTATCGAGCATAGAATCAACAAATATGACGGGTTGAGCTTTTTTGTTGAAGAGATTTACGAAGCGGTAAACAACCTCATTTAGGGAGGTATTTTATGGATATCAAAGAACTCGAATTAGGCGACATAGATATAGCCTGGTGTCCCGGCTGCGGTAATTTCGGCATCCTGAAGATACTCAAGCAAACGCTTAGCGAGATTGAAATGCCGCTGTCGGAGCTTGTGATGGTCTCCGGCATAGGT
Source organism: Phycisphaerae bacterium (assembly GCA_003553245.1). Lineage (GTDB taxonomy): Bacteria > Planctomycetota > Phycisphaerae > Sedimentisphaerales > Anaerobacaceae > T1Sed10-97. The sequence continues at coordinate 27,642 of PWDX01000167.1, read as the reverse complement.
CAGGCCGCCAAGATTCCACAATATCTGCGATGCAACTATTTCAACGGCTTGCACGGCAGGGCGCTGTCTGCGGCGACAGCGATTAAATTCGCCAATAGGTCACTGACCGTAATCGCAGAAAGCGGCGATGGGGATATGTACGGCGAGGGAGGAAACCACTTTATCCACACAATCCGGCGAAATCCCGACATCACCAACATCGTACACAATAATATGGTTTACGGCTTAACAAAAGGCCAGGCCTCTCCCACGAGTAAGCTTCAGTTCAAAACGCCGGTGCAGGTCGGCGGAGTTGTGCTGGATCCGTTTAATCCGCTGGCGGTGGCCATAGCCCTGAATGCGACATTTGTCGCAAGAGCATTTTCCGGACATATCGAGCAGACAAAAGAAATCTTCAAGCAGGCGATCCGGCATAAAGGCTACGCACTGGTTGATGTATTTCAGCCGTGCGTGACATTTAATAAGCTAAACACATATAAATGGTTCAAAGACAACACATACTATCTTGAAGATGACTATGACCCGACCGACCGTCAGGCCGCTTTTAAACGCGCCTGCGAAGAGGGCAAATATCCGCTCGGCGTTTTTTATACCGACGACAGTCGCCGGCCATGGGAAGATATGGCCGACGGATACAAACATGATGACCGGCCGCTGTATCAGCGAGAGCCGGATATGACACAACTCAAGCAGCTCATAGCTTCCTACCGCGACTGACAAACAAGGATTAGATGATTTCGCAGGCAACAGACCCCGGGCAGGCATATTACAAGCGGTTAAAGGAAGTCCTCGAGCAGCTCTACCAGCGGTATAATCGATATGAACTAATCGCGCCGGATCCGCTGCAATTCGTATATCGCTACGAAAAACCCGCTGATATGGAAATCGCAGGCTTGCTGGCCGCGATGCTCGCTTACGGCAGAGTACAGCAGATTGAAAAAAGCCTCACCCGCTTGATTGGTGTAATGACCCCGACTCCGGCGGAATTTATACGGCGATTCGACAAGCGAAAACGCCGCAGATTTGAGGGCTTCAAGCACCGCTTCAATACCGGCCAGGATATCGCCGACCTTTGCGAGATTCTAAAAGAGGTGCTTGACAGACACGGCAGTATAGAAAACTTCTTTGCCGACGGATACGATGCCGCTGATGAAAATATCCTGCCGGCTCTTTCGCGGTTCAGGGATACTTTGCTGGCAATGCACCAAAAGCGGCATTCAGGGGCTGTCCGCAGGAGCTTTGCGTATCTGCTGCCCGGGCCGGCTTTGGGAAGTGCGTGTAAACGGCTTAACCTGTATCTGCGGTGGATGGTGCGAGATGACGATGTGGACGCCGGTGTGTGGAAGTCCATAGATAAAACCAGGCTGATAGTACCGATCGATGTTCATATGGGCAGGCTTTGCCGGATACTTGGACTCTATAATGCAAAGACTGTTTCACTCTCGGCGGCCCTGCAAATCACTCGAGGTTTTGCCAAAATGCAGCCGGACGACCCGGCCAAATATGATTTCGCTCTCTCGCGAATCGGCATAGTGCAGGCGTGCAACGGTCGGCTAAGTGATAAATGTGACCAATGTGAAATTATTGAATATTGCAGGTACAGGTAAGCTCGGCTGATTAGGTCTCTATTGGTCTGTCGCTATTCGAGGCGGCCTGGTCAAGAATCTATCTATAAAAATATCTGGCATATCAATATCATATTCGATTTCACTGTATTCCAGCTTAGTGTGTCCACCGCCGGAGAGTTCACGGACAACGAGTTTTGTTGGTGTGACAAATTCTTCGATTTCCTCTGTCTGTTCAATTTCAATTACTCGGTAAAGATTGTTCTCCTGATCATAATACTCGGTTTTCATCGGCAGAAAATTCTCTTTATCGATATATGAATAATAGTAATCAAAATCAACGGAATTAGGTTCGTGAGGCGTATGCTTTACGACATAAAACTTCTCATTATTACTTAGCAGTTCATGTTCATCTGCAAGCGGGTTCCTGCCGCAGATATCTTCATAAAAATAATGTGAACCCACAAAGCTGTCGCGTTTATCCTCATCCTCAATTTCTTTGACCATATCAAGGCTGGGCAGATAAAGCTGACGAATGTCATTGGCATCCGAACAGATATTTTTATGCACCATATAAGTCATATCCCTGACATCAGAAGGACGATGGAAATAAGCGTAATACTTCTGATCATTGCTGTCAGGGACATTTTTTCTCAGGATTACGAACTCACGACTGCGCGTTTGTCCCTGGCCGTTTGTTATTGTCATATTTACTCTTGCTTTGAAGTCCTGCCCGTTATAATACGCCGCCCGATGTGCTCTTTTGACAATTTCATCAACTTCTAAGGTGGCATCTTCGGCTTGTTCGATCTGTTTCTCGGCCTCGGTTTCGGCATCAACTTCGACGGCGTTGGGATCCTCAGCAGCAACCGTAATATCGTTCTGTTCCTTAGCCTCGATATCGTTTGGATCTTCATTGGCATCCGAAGTGTCGTTCGGTCCGACTTCGACAGCATTTGGATCGCCATCGGATAGACGGATATCATTCGGATCGGCTTGAGATCCGTTCGGTTCATCAGCTCCGCCGTTGGCAAACAACATCGAAGCCGACAAAAATAAGATAAAAACCTGTAATCCCCATTTCATTGTACTGCTCCAATTTCCGCCCTGTAGCGATAGTATTATAACCTAAAAGGCCTCATTTTTCCAGCCAAATTATCCCTCGTCCGGATACAGAGAAATTAGCTTTAGCGAATTTTTGTGCAATTCAGGCATTTTCCCCCCCTTTGAGCGGATTAATATTCAAAAAATGGCGTAATTTACCGTTACAGGCTGATAATAAACCTGTGTATAACGCCAAAGGGCACGCTCTCGGCGCGCCCTTATTTTTTGAAAAACCCCAAAAACCTTAATTATTTGTGCCGTAGAGCCATGCGGCGCCCGACAAATCATAATCAACAAGTTCCTCATCAGTGAAATACAAATTGATTTCCTCTTCGGCCGATGCGGGGCTGTCAGAGCCGTGAACCAGATTATAGCGCATAGAACAGCCAAAATCGCCTCGAATAGTACCCGGCTCGGCGTCAAAGCCGAAGGTCGCGCCCATCATCTTACGGGCCATAGCGATTACGCCCTCAGCTTCCCATACCATAACCATAGACGGCCCGGACGAAAGATACTTGACCACGCCCTCGAAAAAAGGCTTGTCTTTATGGACAGCGTAGTGCTTTTGGGCTAATTCCGGGCTTATCTGAATAAACTTAGCCCCGACCAGCTTCAGGCCTTTACTTTCAAAGCGAGATATTATCTTTCCTGTCAGATGACGCTGTACGCCGTCCGGCTTTACTATTATAAGTGTTCGTTCTGGCATTATTGAGCACCGGTTATAGTGTTTGCGATTTACATACCTTCAGGCACTATATATATCTCTACACGACGATTCTTAGGATTGCCGCCGCGGCCAGGCTCATTATCGGCAACAGGACGATATTCGCTAAAGCCCCGAACGCTCATCCTTTCAGCATCGACGTCGTTGTCGGAAAGCTCCTGAAGGACAGATATTGCCCTGTGTGCCGAAAGGTGCCAGTTTGTCGGATGGTTACGGCGCGTTTCAGGCCGGGCTATCGGCATATCGTCGGTATGGCCGGCGATGATGGCGTCGAATTGCAGAGCTTCATCTGAACGCAAAATTTCCGCGAGCGAACGAACAGCTTCTTCGGCATCGGATGTCAGCTCGGCACTGCCCGGATCAAAAAGAAGATCGCTTTCAAATCGCACCACTCCGCGGTCTGGGTCATAAGTTACCATTTCCGCGCGATCGGCCAATTCCATAAGCCTCGTATCAAGCTCTGCCGGCAGGGCAATAGTCCCGTGCATTAACTGATCCTGAAGTTGCTCAACAAGTTCCTCTTTGTTTCTAAGAGATTCCTCAAGAGCAGCCACTTTCTGTTCAAGAGCCTGTGCCTCTACGCCGGATCTGTCTCGGGCCGCCTCAAGCCGTCGATTGGCCTGATCAAGCTCAAGCTGAAGTGATTCAACTCTGCTTTCGAGCTCAGAGATACGCTCCCGCTGAGCATCATTGCGCAATTGAAGCTCTTCATAACGGTCCTGAGAAACACATCCGGTAATAACCAGTATTGCGGAAAATAAAATAATAAGGGCCAGGTTTTTGACAGTTCGCATGATTAATCCTTTCCAGACAAGTCCATTTGTTTGACAATTCTACGCCAAAATATAATCTTTCGCTAAGTAACCTACTTCCCTGCGAAACTAAAACTATTTTTCCACTTTCGTCAAGAGAGTTTATTTCTTTGCTTTTTTAGCCTTTTTGCCAGCTTTTGGCTTCTTCTCGGCTTTTGGCTTCTTCGGTGACGAGGCGGATGTTTCCATCATATAGCCTCCGCCGGCAATACCCAACGCAATCACCGCCAATGCGCCCATTACATACCAAACATAGTCCGTCAAGCCGGCGAAAACACCCGGAACGAACCCTGCGATTACTACTATTGACATATAAACCAAAGCCAAAAGCGGTACAAACAGCATTATCCCCAGAGCATTGCTGATTGTATCAGGCTCCGGTTCGACATATCCGACCGCAGCTGCCGCGGCGGATGTTTCGGCTTCGCCGGCCTTTTCGTCATCGGGCATTACACTATCGGCTTCAGCGGCAACACCTTCGCCGGCACTTTCCATACTTTTCGGCTCTTCACCCTCAGGAGCATAAATTTCATCGAGAATTCCTCCCAGTGATGTGTCATCTGCCTGCAACGAAAGGTCCAGCAAGCCCGATCCGCTGCCGAAACTATCCAGATTAACATCCCCCTCGATTTCTTCCAGAGACGCTTCTTCCTCGCCAGCCTTTGTCTCGCCAAGAGTGTCGTCAGCCAGCTTATATTCAGAATCGCTCTCATCAAGGATATTTATACCTTCGCCGCCGGCGGCCGTTTCATCACTGCCGTCGTGAGTATCTGCCAGAGAAAGCTCCCCGAGAGTATCCTCGTCTTTTTTCTGCTCTGCCTGCTCGTCGTCAACTTCCCCGAGCTCTAGTTCACCGGAATCGTCTTCAGCAGGTTGAGCAGGCTCTTCTTTTTTTTGTTCCGGCTGCTCCGGTTCAGGCTCTTCTTCCTGCTCGCCGCTGTCATCCAGGTCAAGCTCCATTTCACCGGAATCGGCTTCAGCAGGCTGGGCAGGTTCTTCTTTTTTCTGTTCCGGCTGTTGCGGCTGAGGTTCTTCGCCCTGCTCACTGCTGTCACCAAGATCAAGCTCTATTTCACCGGTGTCCTCATCAGGCTCTTGTTTGTCAGCGCCTGTATCTTCCTGCTGAGCCCCTATAATGTCCGTATCGCCGATATCAAGCTCTATATCGCTTCCGGTGTCTTCCTCGGGTTCGGCGGAGTCGGGTTGTTTTTCTTCTGCCTGTGCGGGCTCGGAAACCTCACGACCCTCAACGGCGGTGCCGTCAAGTTCAGCAGCCAGGGCGTTGACCTCATCGACCTTAAAGAGCTGATTAGGCCCATCCTGAAATTCACGCAGCTTACCCTGGTTTACATATTCTTTGATTTGGTTTTCCGAGATATTAAGCTTCGCCGCAACTTCTTCAAGTGAATAAAACATACCAGCCATAATTGCTGTTTCTCCAAATGGATTAAATACTCTGGCAACAGTGTTTTTCGGCAATTTACTGCGGATAAATACAATTCCGCACCGAGGTTAGAATTATACGCAAAAACGAAAGCTTTTGCAAGCCGTTTTGCCCAAACTGTAACTTATTGATTAAAATAAAGTTACATTGCCAGAAACTCCTGATATTACCGTTATGCCGCAAGTAAGGCCAAAAATGGTTTCCGGCCTTTTCAGACGAGCACTTTCGCACTATTTGACTGTTTATTTTGCTTGTGCATTTGTGTATTTTAGTGTAAACTCCGGTGCTAAATTAAAATTGTAAGGAGGCAATGCTTATGAAAGTAAATTTTAATCGAGCGGCATTAGCACAGGCGTTAGGACTGCTTAATTCGGTCGTTCCCCCGAGAACGCCCAAGCCGATTCTCCGCTGCGTGCTGATATCCGCCGCGGACAAGGAAGTTAGAATCTGCGGAACAGACCTCGAAGCGGGAATAAATTATATAATACCGGAAGTCCAGGTTGAGCAGGAAGGCGAAGTTGTAGTTCCTGCCGATCGACTGCTGGCGATTGTCCGGGAAAGTCAGGATGAGATTCTGGCGATGGAGGCCGAGGAAGGCGCCTGCAAAATCGTCGGAGCCGACAGTCACTTTACAATTTACGGCCACGATCCCAAACAATTTCCAAAAGTACCCGGGTTCGAAGGCGATGGAGACCTCGAAGTAACTATCGGAAAACTCCAGGCAGCCATCGAACAGGTATTATTCGCCACCGCAAAGGAATCAACGCGATACGCTCTCAACGGCGTAATGTGGGAAGTAGAGGGCAAAAAGCTATCGCTGGTGGCCACTGACGGACGGCGCCTGGCAAAATGCAGAATCAATCTTAAGCAAGCTCCGAGCGAAACGTTTGCGGAGACTAATCTCATTATACCGGCAAAAACAATGTCACTGCTCGATAAGGTAGGCGCTACCGATAAAGAGTCTGTGTTCGTAAAGCTCATCGACAACCAGATTTCCATAAAGTGCGGCGATGTCGTGATAAGCTCGAACCTGGTCGAGGGCAAATTCCCGAAGTATCAGGAGATTATACCCGTCGATAACGATAAAAAAATTACACTGGCCACAGATATTGCACTGTCAGCCGTGAGAAGAGCTTCACTTTTGACATCGGAAGAGAGCCGGGGAATCAAGCTTTCTGTCAATGAGGATAAGCTCGTGCTGTCATCGAGAGCGCCGGAAACCGGAGACGCCGAGGTCGATCTGCAAATTGATTACAAAGGTAAGCCCATAGATATAGGGTTCAACCCGCAGTATTTAATCGATGTCATCAGGGTCATAAACGCCCCTGAGTTTGATATTTTGCTCGGTGAGCCGGACAGACCCGGAATGATAAAGGTCGGACAGGATTTTATGTATGTGCTGATGCCCATAAATCTGGGCTGATTTATCGCCGATTCGCACAGGCGGGCTGTTTAGAACATATTAACATGGATGAAACAAAACGGTTTTATAATACTGTAAAGTGGCGAACAAAAAAGTCGCCTGCCCGACCTGCCACACTTGGCACCGACCTGCTAAGGCTGATGGAGAACCGAATAGAACCCGGGCACAACCGATTCGAACCGGTGGAAGAGAAATGGCGGCAGTTACTTCCGGCGCATATCAGAGAACACTGCAAGCTCAAGGAGCTTTCCGGCGGTATCCTTAAAGTGGCCGTTGACTCACCAAGCTACATGCACCAGATTCGAATGCGGAAAGTTGAGCTTGTCAGAGAACTGAAAAAACACTGCCGAGCCGCAAGAATAAAAGATATCAAAATAAGCTTATAATTTTAGGATATATTAATCGTGGCAATACAGGAACATACTTACGACGCCAGCAGAATCAAAATCCTCGGCGGGCTCGAAGCCGTCAGGAAAAGACCTGATATGTATATCGGAGATCGCGGCTCAGGCGGACTGCATCATCTGGTTTATGAAGTGCTTGATAATTCAATCGATGAGGCCCTGGCAGGTCATTGCGATACTATCGCGATTCATATCCAGGCAGACGGAAGCTGCACCATCGAAGACAACGGAAGAGGCATACCCGTCGAAAAACACGAAAAGACAGGCACATCCGCATTGGAAGTGGTGCTGACAACCCTGCACGCCGGCGGAAAATTTGATTCGGACTCATACAAAGTCGCAGGCGGACTGCACGGAGTGGGTGTCTCGGTTGTCAATGCTCTTAGTGAATGGCTTGAAGCGGATATTTTCAGAAACGGAATACACTGGCATTTCGAATGCGACCGCGGCAAGGCTCGCGGGCCTATCGAGGAAATAGGTTCCACCGAAAAACAGGGAACAAGAATATCATTCAAAGCCGATGAGGAAATTTTTGGTGAAGCAGAGTTCGATTACGACACACTCCAAAAACGCATTCGGGAGATGGCCTATCTCAATGCCGGTATAAAAATTATCTTCAAGGATGATCGAAGCAAGAAAAAAGAGGTTTTCAAATTTGACGAAGGCATTAAGGCATTTGTCAAACATCTTAACGACGGCAAAGAAACACTCTCGGATGTAATTTATTTCTCACGCGAGGATACCGAGAATATGCTCTCGTGTGAAATCTCACTGCAATACACGACCGGCTATACCGAGAATGTTCTGGTATTTGCCAACAATATTCGCAACATCGACGGCGGGACGCACCTATCGGGCTTTCGCACCGCACTTACTCGCACGATGAATTCTTATGCAAAAGCCAACAATCTCTTAAAGGGCGGTCAGTCCCCTGCCGGTGATGACCTGCGCGAAGGGCTGACGGCGGTTGTGTCTGTTAAGTTGTCGAATCCGCATTTCGAATCACAGACAAAAGTCCGGCTTACAAATCCCGAAGTCGGTTCATTCGTGGAAACCACCGTCAACGAAAGACTCGGCCATTATCTCGAGGAAAAACCCGCCGAGGCAAAACGCATATTGAATAAAGCTATCCAGGCCGCCGCTGCCAGAGAAGCCGCCCGCAAGGCTCGAGAGCTTACGCGTCGTAAAGGAGCGCTTTCGAGCTCGAACTTACCGGGCAAGCTCTGGGACTGCTCTACCAAAGAAAAAGACCGCTCCGAGATATTCATAGTTGAGGGCGATTCTGCAGGCGGCTCCGCTAAGGCAGGGCGCGACAGAAACATTCAGGCAATTTTGCCTCTAAAGGGAAAAATCCTCAATGTTGAAAAAGCACGCATTGAAAAAATGCTTGGCCACGAGGAAATTCGCACATTTATCAGCGCTCTTGGAACGGGAATAGGCGCCGATGATTTTGATATCGCCAAGTGCCGTTATGGCAAGATTGTCCTGATGACTGACGCCGATGTTGACGGCGCTCACATTCGAACGCTGCTGCTGACATTTTTATTCAGGCAGATGCCCGATCTTTTCTACAATGATATGGTTTACATTGCTCAGCCGCCTCTTTATCAGATCCGTCAAAAAGGCAAACGCAAGTTCGAATATATCCTGACCGAACAGCGAATGCGAAAGAGAATGAACGCACGCGGACTCGAAGGCACTGAACTTATTATAGACGCCAACGATGAAGCCAACAGCAGGCAGGTCTCCGGGGAAGAATTAGCCGCTCTGGTAAAAGATCTTAGCGAAATTGAAAAGATAAGCTCTTTTCTGGCAAATCGAGGAATTGATTTTCATGACTTTATAGACAAGTTTTATACTAATGGCCAAATGCCCGCATATCGAATAGTCGCTTATGGCAAAGAGGATTTTTTCTACGATAAGGCCGAATATGAAAGAAGGCTGGATTACATTAATCCTGCCTCGGGAGCGCCTGTAGAGGATGAATCGGACGAGGCTGTGCTGGCCGAGGAAATCCATGAAGTTGACAGGCTCAATGCCATCGCTCAGCGGCTTATTGAAAAATATGATCTAAATCTACGGCAGTATCTATTAAAGGCCGAAACCACCATATCGGGCGAGTCCGTCCCGACCAAATTTAAGCTAACTAACGGTTCGGATGAATATGATGTCCCGGGACTGGGTGACATTTGCCCGGCCATTCGCCAGATCGGTGTAAAAGGCATCGAGATAAAGCGATTCAAGGGCCTTGGCGAGATGAACTCTGATCAGTTGTGGGAAACTACGATGAACCCGGAAAGTCGAATGCTGTTGCGGGTAACCGTTGAGGACGCTGCCGAGGCCGATAGATTGTTAAGTATTTTGATGGGCGGGGATGTCGAAAAAAGAAGAAACTTCATACAGGAACACGCCCTCGAAGTGCAGAACCTCGATATCTAATATTATCACAATGCCCGGGATGCCGGCTTTTAGCATTACGGTGAATTTGCGCAAAGTTTGTCCTACGGCAGAGTGATATCGGCAAATTCATCGAGCGGAACTTCCACAACGGCTACTTCTTCCTGCCCGACCTGGCCGTCAGTGACAATCTCTGCGACAATGCTGTGGAGCCCCTCTTGCAGATTTGAAATCATAAAATAACCGTCCTGGTCGGTTTCGGCGGCTCTTTCAAGGTCTATCTGCCTCGGCCAATCCTGCGCTATGGCGTGTATCCTTACGCCGTCAGCCGGCTGGTCATTTATGTCACTGAGATAACCTTCCAGCTCATAACCTTCCGAAAGAACTATTTCCCGATACTCCACAATATCGGGATTATTGAGCGTAATATCAAAATACTTCGGCGCATAATCGCGGTGAATAACATAAATTCGGTAAGGCCTGCTCTCAGGTATTAACCCTCCTATCGCGATTAATTCATCGCCCTGGCTAAGCTGACTTTCGCTGATATATGCAACAGCCTCAAAAGGCTCATCATTATCCGTATTCCTGAAAACATAATAGCTCACATGCCCTGCCGCCTCGCCGTCCTCGTCAACAATCGCGATATCTATCATACACGCCGGCTCAACCTCAATATCGTATGCCTGCTCAATGTCAGGGGCAAGCTCCAGCTCCGGCGATTCTCCTGCATAGACATACCCCAGCGACATCGCCCTGTCTATGCGATACATACCCGGCTCGAAATCCCCTTCTTCCACACTGTAAAAGCCGTTATCATCACTGAAAACAGTTATCGCTTCGTTCGGCCCTGCTATGGATATTTCCACCCCGCTGACCGATTGTCCAAAAGTATCCGTTACCAGCCCGCTGAGAGGATAGACCTGTTCTTCAGCATCGGCAGGTTCAATCGCCGTAGGCTCTTCTTCGTCAGGTTCTGCCGCAGCTTGTTCCGCTTCAGTAATCTGCTCAATAATATCAATCGGTGTCTCAAATTCCTCCAGCCTTTGCGCGAACGGGTTTTCAGCTTGGTCTTCGTGGATTCTTGCCAGCAGGCTAAGCAGTATGAAAGCTCGCTCATCGCCGATATTCGCAAGATATGTCGCAAGCCCCCTTTGCTCATCCAGCGTACCTGCCTCGGCAAGCTCCAGCAACCCTTCAAAGTCCTCGGAATCGAACAACCGCCTGATTTTCTGTGTAGGAAGCTCCTGCGGCTGTGTTTCTATATCCTCGATTTCTTCTCCAACTTCAATTTCTTCACCAATTTCCTGCTGGACATCGCCTGTTACTATCGGTAACTCTTCCACGGGCGGGCGATATCCTCTATAACCTATAACAAAAGCCGCGATAAAAGCAATTATTACAGCCGTTTTTGCTACTGGTCCTGCTGAATTGATAATTTCCCATACACTTGGCCGGGCAGCCCTGAAACCATCGCCTTCGTCACATTGCTCCTCTAACAGTCCAACTGTATTGTTCAGCAATTCCCGCGGCGGCGCCGAGTGAGCGGTTTCGGATAATATAATTTCGATAGCTTTCTGGAGATTGTTTTTTTGCGGATCCTTAAATTGTGGCAGCAGAGTTTCAAGCTTTCCTGTCGCCCTTTTCAGAAGTACACGAGCGGTTCCGGGTTTTATTTCCAGCAGACGCCCAATTCGGCGCAACGAAATTCCCGAAAAAACGCTCAGGCAGAAAACCTCAGCTTCGTGAACAGTAAGCTCGGCAAGACCTCGCCGCAGGCCGTTGGCAAGCTCTTCTCTTTGAAGTATATCATCAGGACCATTGGCGCCGCTTGTGAGAACCTCGAAGTCCAGCGGGTCTGTGCTTGTATCCCCGTGGTGAATACGCTCTCGTATTTTCTCAAGCGCTAAAGTTACCGCCGTCAATGCCGGCGCAGTTTCAATGTTTCGAACAGGCTGTTTCTTGGCCGCCCGAAGCACTTTGATAAACGCCTGCCGCAGACAATCAGCCGCATCTTCACCGCTTCCAAGTATGCGGTAAGCAGTTTTCCAAACCAACGCCCCGCTACGCTCAACAGCAATCCGGCAACTAATAGTTCGCACAAATACACTCCTTTTATCAGATGTTATACCACCTTAGTCGGCTAAAAGACGCTATAATTCAAAAAAACTGCAAAATTTACTTGCAAAAAATATCATACAACGCCAAAATGGAAGTATCTTGCGCATAGGCGCAAAGACTGCAGGAACAGTCATTGTCGGCGGCCAATTTTAGCTATGGAGGCGCAAATGAGCATCAAACCAACCATCTTTTGCATTATATTCGCATTGATTATAACCATCACCGGCGGCTGCAACGCCCCGACTGCTGAGGACGAAATTGATCGTTCTCCCACCGAGGCTCACAGGCATCGACTCGAACAACGCGTCGCCAGGCGTTATTCCGACTCTGAAGCACATTACGAACTGGGAAGGCTCTACCAGCAGGACGGACTATGGGAAAAGGCCCGCCAGCATTTTCTTACAACCGTTCGATTTGATCCTATCCATCGCGGCGCGCAGGCCGGAATCGTAAAAACTCTCATTCAGGCAGGCGACGAAGACCGTGCCAGAACATATGCGGAAGTTTATCTGGACCAGGCCGCCGGCTCGGCAGCCGCTTCACTCAGGCTTGCAGTAGCTTTTCAGGGTCAGCAACTCGACGACTATGCACTCAAATGCTACGAACAAGCCAAGAGTCTGGCGCCGAATTCGGCGGTAGTTCACCGGCAGCTCGGATATTTCTATCTGGGCAGAGACGATCGTGATAAAGCCCGCCAGCATCTTACGCGCAGCTTTGAGCTTAATCCTAGCCAGCCTACCGTAGCTGAACAACTCGGACGACTCGGCGTAACGGTGCGAACTCCGCGACAAGGCGAAGATGATATCGACAGCGAGTAAGTAATATCTGCCAGGCTCAGCTTTCTTCGTGAATAATCTGCATAGAACGCTCGAATATCTGTTCGGGACTTTCATCTTCGCCCAAATCCAGCCAGCGTATGTTGCCGAAAGTTTTGAACCATGTCCGCTGATTCTTAGCCAGTCTGCGGGTGTTTTTCTTTACAAGCTCCACTGTTTGGTCCAGATCGTACTGGCCGTTAAGATAGTCAATCACCTCGGCGTAACCGATAGCCGCTCGCGCCTGCGGTGAAAGCGGTTTATCCTCTGCCAGCAAGGCCTTTACCTCCTCAACGAGGCCTTTCTCGAACATCATTTTGGCGCGAAGGTTAATTCGTCGGCTTTCCACCTCTTTCTCTCGACGCAGACCGATAATCGTCCACGGATGCCTTGCAGCCTGCGATTCGAACTGCTGCTGAAAGCTCGATATCGGCTTGCCTGTAAGTTCATAAACTTCCAGCGCGCGAATAATTCGCTTGGCGTCATTGGGATGAATGCGCTGTGCCGCTTCGGGGTCTTTTTCGCCCAATTTCTCGTGCAGGTATTGGAGCCCTTTCATATTGGCGACTCTTCGCAGACGCATCCTGATATGCGCATCCTTGCCGGGACCTTCAAACAGCCCGTAAAGCAGAGCCTTGATATACAGCGCGGTTCCTCCTACACCGATTACAGGCTTGTTTCGCTGGCGAATGTCCTTGATAGCCTCGTCGGCAAAGGCAACATATCTGCCCACGCTGAAAGACTCCGACGGCTCTACGACATCAATAAGATGATACCGAACCTGCTCTCTGCGATGCGGCGAAGGCTTGGCGGTGCCGATATCCATTCGTCGATAGACTTTCATTGAATCGACGCTAAGAATCTCTCCGTCGAGCTGTTTGGCCATGTCAAATGCCAGCCTGCCTTTGCCTGAGGCCGTTACCCCAGCAATCAATATATGCGTTTTTTCAATCATAAATCCGCTGCTATTGACCAGTCAAATTCAATGCCCCCATGCCATAATTATTGGTTGCCCCGCGCCCCGCGGGGCGTATATAATACACATCTGCATTGTAAAACGCAAATTATGCACAATTGGCTGCTCACCGAGCATCCGGAAAGTGATTATGGGTTCGCAAAAAACAGACATAAAACAGCAGCTTGAAGAAACGAGGGAATTTGTAAACTCCCTGCTGAAAAGGTATTTACGCCCTCGCAAGGAAGTCGATCCTCGTTTGCAGGAGGCAATGGAATATGCTGTCCACAGTCCGGGCAAGCGTTTGCGAGGGGTGCTCGTCTTATGGGCGTGTGAGCTTTTTGCCACCGCCGAAAACAGAAAGGTCGAAGCTCCGGCAGCGGCCATAGAGCTGGTGCATGCCTACTCGCTCGTCCACGATGACCTTCCGGCAATGGATAACGACGATATGCGTCGAGGCAGACCGACCTGTCATAAAAGATTTGACGAGGCCACCGCCATTCTTGCCGGCGATGGGCTCTTGACGCTGGCGTTTGAAATACTTGGCAAAGATGTAAGCAAAGCCGAAATCGCCGTTCGTCTTGTGGCTGAACTGGCAGAAGCGGCGGGCGTTTCAGGTATGGTAAGCGGCCAGATGGCGGATTTGCGGGCCGAAAACACACCGCCGGATAAAAAATTACTCGAATACATACAACGCAATAAAACCGCTAAAATGTTTGCTGCCGCCGCGGCGATGGGAGCGATATGTGGTGACGCCAACGGCCAGCAGATTGAAACGCTAAAAGAATATGGGATGAAACTCGGTTTAAGTTTTCAAATCGCAGACGATATTCTGGATGTTTCGGCCTCGAGCGAACAACTTGGGAAAACCGCCGGAAAAGATGCTGAGCAGGGAAAAACAACATACCCGTCGGTTGTTGGAATGGAACAGTCTAAAAAACTCTTAGAAAAATTCTCAGACCAGGCCGTTGCGCTGTTAGGTGATTTTGGCGATGAAGCTGACAAACTAAGACAGCTTGCGGTGCTGCTGGTTGAGAGAAGTAAATAATTGATACGGAAAGACTTATGAGCGACTATCTTGATCAGATACAAGGCCCGGCAGATTTGAAGAAGCTCTCGATACCCCAGCTTCAGGAACTTGCCGAGCAAATCAGAGAATACATTATTTCCACTGTAGGCAATTGCGGCGGCCACCTCGGAAGCAACCTCGGGGCCATTGAGCTTACGCTGGCGATGCACTATGTCTTTGACTTTGAAAGAGACAAACTTCTCTGGGATGTAGGCCATCAGTGCTATACGCATAAAATTATCACAGGCCGAAAAGACGCCTTTGCAAAACTGCGCAAGGCAGAAGGGGTCAGCGGTTTTCCGAACCCTGCAGAAAGTCCGTATGACCAGTTCACCGTCGGACACGCCGGCACGGCCGTGCCAACTGCTATCGGAATGGCTCTGGGCCAGAGCCATATGAGCAGAAAAGACAAAATTATCGCATTCGTAGGCGATGCCAGCGTCGTCAATGGCGTTTCTTTCGAAGGATTGAACAATCTGGCGATAGTAAAGCGGCAAATGCTTGTCGTCCTTAATGATAACTCAATGGCTATCGATGTAACACAGGGAGCTATGGCTAAATTCTTCTCCCGAATCCGACTCAGCCAGACATACGAAGATATGCGAAAAACCACTAATGACATACTCGAGCACATGCCTATTATCGGCAAAGGCGTTGAAGATGCTATCGAGCGAATAAAAAAGGGAATAAGGATGACGGTGCCGGCAAGTCAGATATTTGAAAGTCTGAATATCCCTTATTTTGGTCCCGTGGACGGCCACGACATAGGCTCACTGGTAGAGATTTTCAAAGAAATCGGCCATGTTGACCACCCGGTTATACTTCACGCATACACTCACAAAGGCAAGGGGTTTGAAGCAGCCGAGCAGGACTGTATGAAATATCATTCTACCGGTCCGTTTACAATCAACGGCGAGGCCGTAGAGCCTACCCAAACAGGCAAAGAAACATTTACCGATGCTTTTGGACAAAGCCTTGTTGAAATCGCTAAAAATAACGGCAGGATAATCGCGATAACATCAGCAATGGGCGCAGGCACAGGTCTTGGCGAGTTTCGTGAGCAATTTCCCGACCGCTTCTACGATGTCGGCATCGCCGAAAGCGCAGCAGTTACCATTGCCGGAGGAATGGCAAAAGAAGGCCTCAAGCCCATCGTGTGCATTTACTCAACATTCCTGCAAAGAAGTTTTGACCAGATATTCCAGGAAGTCTCGTTGCAGGATCTTCCGGTAATTTTCTGCATAGACCGCGCGGGGATGGTAGGCTCCGACGGGCCGACCCATCACGGCCTGATGGACATAGGTTTTCTGCGGATGATGCCTAATGTCGTGGTGGCAGCTCCTTCAGACGCCCAGGAGATGAAACTCGTGCTGGAATTTGCCGTAAAATCGGAAAAATCAGTCGCTGTTCGCTATGCCAAAGAGCCGATCCCCGCCGATGACTTCGACAGAAGCGCCTGCCAAAAACCTTTTGAAATGGGTAAATCGGTAGTCGTGAAAAAAGCGGATAAAGACCCTCTGAGCATCGTCAGTTATGGCAGTATGCTTACAGAAGCCCTAAAAGCCGCCGAAAAACTTTCCAAATCCGGCATAGAGGTTGAAGTGATAAACGCCCGCTTCGCCGCACCTATCGACGACGACATTCTGACCAGAGTTGACAAAGGCCGGCGCATCATCACCGTCGAAGAACATGCCGCCGATTGCGGATTCGGTTCTGCTCTGCTGGAGCGAGCGACTGAGCTATACCCCGACAAGACGCCGGGCGCAATCCGAATCCTCGGTGCGGCAAAACACTTCATTAAACACGATGGCCGTCAAAAACAGTTAAAAGAAGCAGGCATAAGTGCCGAAAATATAATAGAAACAGCAAAATCGCTCATAAAAACTAATAAATAAAAGCCCTCGCCGGACGCACGGACGAGCGGCTTTGTGAGCAAAGATAAATAACGCGATTATCAACCGGATTCAGGACGGCTAAAATGGCGCAAAACGCCCCTAAACTGGTCATTTTCGGCGATGCCCGCAAGGGCAGAGTGGCTGAGACGGTAAAGGACTTTATTTCGTTTGTTGAAACAAAAGCCCGGATAATCGGCAATTACTGTCTTGAGGACTGCTCGCCGCAAATCCTGGCCGACGCCGATTACGCTGTGGTTTTTGGCGGAGATGGTTCTATTATTGGCGCCGCCAGAAGCCTTAGCGAAACGAATGTCCCCGTAATCGGTGTGAACCTGGGCAAGCTGGGATTCCTTGCCGAATTCAACGCAGAGGAATTAAAAGAATACTTCGATGAAATTATCGCGGGCAAGGCTCAAATCGAAAAACGAATGCAGCTTTGTTGCTCGGTTTCGACAGACGGCAGCGAAAAACTCGCCTCCAGCGCGACTAATGATATATTCATAACAGCAGGGCCGCCATACAGAGTAATCGAACTGCAAATAAGCGTGGACGGCCAGCGACTTGCCGGCTGTGTCAGCGACGGAATTATTATCGCAACCGCAACAGGTTCAACAGCGTACAATCTTTCGGCAGGCGGGCCTATACTATCGCGAGAAATGGACGCTATGGTAATAACGCCGATATGCCCGCATTCGCTTAGCTTCAGACCCATCGTAATACAATGCGATTGTATCGTGGAGATTCGGGGAATGCAGTTAAATGAAGGCACTACTTTGTCGATAGACGGTCAGCATTGGTATAATCTAAGCAGCGATGATACGGTAAGGGTGCATCGCCACCAGGGGCACTTTATGGTGGTCAGTAATCCGCGAATCACACAGTGGGATACTCTGGCAACAAAACTGAACTGGGCCGAAAAACCGAGGTATATATAACAGGGCATCCGGATTTTTTTCATATATCATTTTGACGAGGAGTTAAAAATGAAAGCTATACGAACAATAACAATCATATTGACGATTTCAGGGCTGATATCAACAGGTCTGGCCATCGATAACCCAAATATCGGGAGAGGTTTGGACAGTCCGGTCGGCTCCGGTAGAAGTCCGGTCTCTGAGGGACAGCGAGGTCTGCATCGCAGCCCAAGTCCGTTCAGCAGCGACGGTAATCAAATCGTTACCGGCCAGGTTGGTGGAGGCAGGCATTTCAGAGGAGCTGTTCCTTACGGTTCACAAACCGAATTCGGCGGCACACTGGCAACATCGCCGATTGAGGGTTTTATGAGATACAGCGGCACACGAACACAGGATTTCGGCTTTGAACCTCACTACTCGTCGCGAGGAACTGTTACTCAAACAAGCCCAGTAGGCCCCGGCGTTGTTACCGGACCTTCCGCAAGTCGAATAGACGATCGCAGGCAAATTCCCGATGCCGGGGTGGCAGGCGACGATATTTTCTTCTCTCCGGGCGATGAGCTTTTTTCCAGACGCAGACCGCTTGAACGAAGCCTTGCGGATATTGAACTGAGCAGGCTCGACAGCCCTGAATACTTCCCCGGCGGACAGCCTGAGCTCGAACAAATCGGTGTAAGGGATATGGATATTGACGATGAAGAGCTGGCGGATCTTACCGAGCAGCTTCGCCGCAGAAGACGGCCTGAACTGGACTTTGATGAAGAAGACCCCGAAGCTGATGTCGAGTTGCCCGAAGGATTCGAGGGAATGCGCAGGGAAGATATAGATATAGAAGATATGGATATTGACATCGAAGGCAAGCCGTGGATGGAACATCCTGAAATGGACATGGATGTTTATCAGCAGATGATGCTCCAGATTGAAAGATTCCGCGAAGAAGCCGTCGAAGAGGGCACCTATGAAGAGCAGCCCGACGATGAAGAAGCCGAAGCGCCTGAACAGATAGGCCCAATGACAGAGCAGGAGCTTGTAGCCGCCCGCGCACGCGGTGAAATGGATGAATACAAGACTTTCGCGACTTTTGCCGGAGGTCGTTTCGACAGACACATGCGTGACGCCGAACGCTTTCTCAAGGCCGGTGAGTTTTACAACGCGGCCGACTCTTACAAACTGGCCTCCATCTACAAGCCCGAGAATCCGCTGGCATACGCAGGCAGAAGCCACGCTTTGTTCGCAGCCGGAGAATATCTAAGCAGCGCGTTTATGCTTGGCAGAGCTATCGAAATGTTCGAGGGCTACGCTGCGCTTTCGATAGATATTGTCGCGATGATAGGTGACAGGGACTTGCTGGAGTCCAGAATGGCCACCGCACGTCGCCTCAGTGAACAAACAGAAGCCGGTGAGTTTGATTTTCTGCTGGCTTACTATTATCATCATCTTGGAAGGTCAGACCGCGCCGGTGAGTCCATACGACAGGCCGCCGACAGGCTCTCCGACTGGCGTGCTGTCGAAGTGCTGAAGGTAGTAATTGAAGGATAAAAATCATCCGGTAATTTTTGGTAAGTTATGGTGTTTTTCGAGCTGTTGCCGGTATTTTAGAGGAATTTTTGCATATTTTGAGCGGGCCGAGCGGTCCGCTTTTTAACTTATGATCCAGGCCAACCAAAAATGGGATATGGAATATGTCTTCGGCAACGACGGGCCGATTGCCGAGTCCTTTGAGACTTTCGAGCCCAGGCCGGAGCAGATTTCGATGGCCCGAGCCGTGCAAAAGGCAATGGCTCAAAATCGCCGCCTCGCCGCCGAGGCCGGAACAGGGGTGGGCAAAAGCTTCGCGTATCTGGTGCCTGCGATAGAAACCGCGCTGGCAAAGAAAACCCGCGTTCTGGTAAGCACATTTACCATCACACTTCAGGAACAGCTTATAAATAAGGATATTCCGTTTCTTGCAGAATGTATGCCGGGTGGATTTTCGGCGGTGCTTGCCAAAGGCAGGGGAAATTATCTGTGCCTGCGCAGGCTGGAATTTGCGATTCAGCGGCCTGGGGGTCTTTTCGCCGCTGATGCAAACGAGCTTTACTCTATAAAAAGCTGGGCTGAGGACACCGAGGACGGCTCGCTCAGCGATATTAGTTTTATGCCCCGAAATACCGCATGGGACGCAGTAAAAAGTGAACACGGCAATTGCCGCGGCAGAAAGTGCCGATTTTTCGGCAAGTGTTTTTACTGGCGGGCACGGCGAAAGCTGGAAACGGCTGACATCATCGTAGCAAATCACGCACTGATGTTCAGCGACCTGGTTCTAAAAGAGGCCGGAGCGTCACTGCTGCCGGAGTATGAAACGGTGGTCATAGACGAAGCGCACAATACCGAACATGTGGCCGAGGAGCATTTCGGGATAAATGTCACCGAGCGGCGGGTGGAGTTTCTATTGGACGGGCTTTATAACAGCAGGACGAAGAAAGGACTGTTAAGCTATAAACGCGCCGACGAGGCTATCGAGGCAAGCGTAAACGCCCGTGACTACGCCAGGCGGTTTTTCAACAGTGTCCAGCAGTGGTATGACGAGAATGTCGGCGTCGGTAACGGCAGTTGCCCGAAAGGGTTTGTCGATGACTGCCTGACCGGACCACTGAAGAAGCTGCGGGCAGAGCTTGCCAAGCTGGCCAAAGGCACAGACGACGAGGATGAGAAATTCGAAATTGGCCGGTTCGTGGACAGATGCGGACAGATGGCCGCTGAGATTGATTGCTTTCTGTCACAGGATCGTGAAGACAATGTGTACTGGGTCGAGTCGATGGGTCTGCGTCGGCGGAATTTACAGTTGCGAAGTGCAGCGGTCAATGTAGGCCCGGATGTCAGGCGGTGTTTGTTCGACCAGTACGGCTGTGTGGTGATGACAAGCGCGACCCTAAGCACAGCCGGCGCTGACGGAGACAGCGGGTTTGACTTTTTCGCCGGAAGAATCGGGCTGGACGACTTTGACGGCGTATCGCTTGGCTCGCCGTATGATTATGCCGGTCGGGTAACTATGTATATCGAAAAGGACTTGCCCAATCCCAACGACGCCGGTTTCATTGAAAAGGCCGGGCAAAAGATAAAGGACTATGTAGGACAAACCCAGGGCCGGGCGTTTGTGCTGTTTACGAGTTATTCGATGCTCAATAAGATGGCTAAGGAGCTGCAGGACTGGTTCGACGAAAACGGCATCGAGCTGCTGCGTCAGGGCGGCGGAATTGACAGGGCCGCACTGCTGAGCAGTTTTAAGGAAGACGGCAAATTTGTGCTGTTCGGCACGGACAGTTTCTGGCAGGGGGTTGATGTCGTAGGCCAGGCGCTGTGCAATGTGATAATTGTCCGCCTGCCGTTCGCGGTGCCGGACAGGCCGCTGCTGGCCGGCCGGCTCGAACAGATACGCCGCCAAGGCGGCAATCCGTTTTTTGATTACCAGTTGCCCTCGGCTATTATAAAATTCAAGCAGGGCTTCGGCAGACTGATTCGCAGCAAAACAGACAGCGGCATAGTAGTAATCCTCGACAGCAGAGTAGTAACCCGCCGCTACGGCAGCCGATTCCTCTCGGCCATACCAAAATGCAAAAGAGGAAATTGACATCAGCGCAAGGCCGAATGTTAAGTTAGAAAGCTCTTCTTGCAATCCTTCTACTCACAGCAAAGTGTCGTTCCGAGGCGCAGCCGAGGAATCCGCTCAAACAGCGTCGCGCAGCGACATCATTAATTGTCTGGAACGCGGCTGTCGCCGCGGCTGATTCAGCAGACTCCTCACATTCGTTCGGAGCGACAACGGGGGTAGAAAACGGGAGTGCCGGACTTGATCCGGCATCTACAGAGCTCAAAACACCGCTATGTCGCAAAGGCGCACCCACAGTCTTGCAACATTGATAGACCCCGCATCAAGTGCGGCGTGTGTTTCCGGTTGCGGTTAAAATAGCCTCAACCAAAACCCAAAAGCGGCCTGGCCGCAGAAAGGAGACACACATGGAAATTATAGCAATGGACAGCCATAAACGCTACAGCCAAATTTGCGTTCAAAATCAGACGGGCAAAATACTACGAGCTGCACCAACACAGCCAAACCTCTGCCGAAAACGCCGAGCAATCCCGCCACGCCGCTACTGTCCTGCTAAGAAGCTCACAAAACATCCCCAATCCCTGGCAGGAACTGCTCGAGGCGTTGGCCGAGTTATCATAATAACCGGAAAAGACAAGCTAACCGCCGTTTAAGGCGTCTTTATAAAGCCGGGTGCGGGTTGACAGTTTTGCTTGTTTTAATGGCTTTATCTTGTGCCTGTTAAGGACATAATAAGCAAGACGAGGAATATAATCAAAAAGATGAAGAACAATATTCTCGCAATTCCGACTGCTGCTGATGCTATTTGCGTGAAGCCGAATAACGCGGCTATGAGCGCTATAACGAAAAATGTAATTGCCCATCCTAATAAGCCCATCTTATATCTCCTTAACAAGCGATTTTAATTGACAGTTTTGCTTTTAATCTGCCGCATCCTGAATTGCTTCGCCGCCTCGTTCGATATCTCTTCCGGCTCCTTCAATTGTATGGCAGCCAAGTGTGCTGATTATAATGGCCAGGGCTAATAGGACGGTAACGATTGATTTAATTTTTGTCTGCATCTTGATGTCCTCGAAAAAAATTCACTTGATAATTTTTCTTAAATGTGGAGAATAAACTTTGGCGTGCCATAGTGCAAGTAAGGGTTTTGCTTAAAAACGACAAGGCTTTGCCTGTTGCGGTGATTTGATTTCTATTCGAAGTGGATGTCTTTTAGGACGAGTTGGACGGATGAGTTTCCGTTGTATGTATTTATCTGCGGCTCGAAGGCGATGTTGAAAAAGTCGTTTTCTATCAGCTTCTTTTCGAATTTCCCCATACCGAATCCGATGCAGCGGAGTGTGCTTGCATTGTCGGTTACGGCAAGCTGGAGGTGGTCGCCGTTTGCTCCTACTTTTCTCGGCGGTGACGCCAGGCGGACGCCTCTTGCGGCGAACATTGGGGCGGGGTTGCCCTGGCCGAAAGGCTCCAGCAGCGAAAGCTCTTGCACCGCTGTTTCTCGAAAAGTGCTAAGCGGCGTCTCGGCGTCAATGTTCAGCGTGTCGATGGTGTTCTCAAAGCTTAAATTCTGCTGTGCGTAGGCCTCGATCGCGGCGGCGAAGTGTTCTATGTTTTCGGTTTGCAGGGAAACTCCGGCGGCCATTTCGTGGCCTCCGAAAGCGTCGAGGTGTTCTGCGCAGGCGGTGATGGCTTTGTGGATATCGAAGCCGGGGACGGAGCGGCCTGAGCCTTTTGCCGTGCCGTTGGAGGAGTCTATCATTATGGTAGGGCGATAGAATTTTTCACATATTTTAGACGCTACTATTCCAATTACTCCGCCGTGCCAGTTTTCTCCTGCCAGTACGATTGTTTTTCTGTCGGGGTGGTTGAGCTGTCGTTCTGTGATAATCCGGCAGGCCTGTTTGAAGATTTTTCGTTCGTATTTTCTTCGCTGCTCGTTTTGCTCTTTGAGGTATTGGGCTATCTGCATAGCTCTGGTGGAGTTTTTGTTTGTCAGCAGTTCGACGGCGAGTCTTGCGTGTCCCATTCTTCCGGCGGCGTTGAGCAGCGGGGCAAGCCGAAAACCGATATGGTAGCTGTCGAGCCCTTGGCCTGTGAGCTTTGCCGATTCTATGAGCGCCTGGACGCCGCAGAGTTTGCAATGTGGCAGTGCTTTCAGGCCGTAATGGGTCAGTGCGCGGTTTTCGTTTCGCAGATCCATTACATCGGCGATTGTTCCCATCGCCGCCAGGCTTGTGGCGTTTAGCATAAACTCGCGGAGTTCGTCGGGCAGTCTGCTGCCGTTGCTGAATTCATCGGCGATTGCCCAGGCCAGTTTATAGGCGACCATCGCTCCGCAGCAGTGTTGGTTGGCGTATTCTTCGTCGAGTATCGGGTGGACTATCGCCTCGGCGTCGGGCAGTTCCCTGCCGGGCAGATGGTGGTCTGTGATTATGACTTTCATTCCGAGTTGGCAGGCGGTGCGAACCGAGTCGCATGCGCTGATTCCGCAGTCAACGGTTATCAGCAGTTCGGCGCCGGTTTTGGCGATTGTCCGCAGTGCTTCGTCGTTGAGGCCGTAGCCTTCGTCGATGCGGTGCGGGATATAGAAATCGACATTTTCGGTAAAGTTTTTAAGTATCTGCCAGAGTATGGAAACGCCGGTGATACCGTCCACATCATAATCACCGTAGAGCATTATTTTTTGGCCTGTTTTTACGGCCTGGCTGATAATTTTCAGGGCGTCTTTGACGCCGGGCATTTCTTCGGGACGGATAAGGTCGGTAAGCTTTGGACGCAAAAACGCCGAAGCCGCTTCGGGTTCGGTGATTCCGCGGTTGATAAGCACCTGTGCCAGCAGGGCCGAGACATTCAGCGAGGCGGCCAGTTCATCGGCCTGATCGCTGGGCGGCTTTATTGACCATTGTTTTTGCTGCGTCCGTGCGTAGAGTTTCATTTTTCAGCCTGCTGAGTTTTCAATCCGTTTTTGGCCGGTGTGGTTACCGGCATCACAGGGCGTTGCTTTTATATTACATTATATTAACCACTTACGCTGTACTTGATTTCAATTTTAATGTAACTTAAATTAATCTATGTCAATGAACCTAGTGGTGTAAATATACACAATCACAATTAAGCTTCTTTTATACCAAACAACTCTTCTTTCAAGTCGAGATAATACAAATAGTCTTCTTGTTTTACGTTGGGCGGACATCGGTGATCGCAGAACGGGATATAGCCGCCTCTTTCAACAAGCGGAATAAGTGTTTCCATGTATTTTAAGATTTGTTGGGGCCCTTGCCCAAGAGCCATCTTATCAACGCCCCCCATTATCCTGAGTTCTCTGCCGTATTCTTTCAACAACTCAGAGGGATGCGCACAACAGTTAACTTCGTACGGGAAAAGACAGTTAATCCCGCTGTCAAGCAGATATGGTAAGATTGGCCTGACATCACCATCACAATCTGTATACCAAATATCGATACCTGCCTGATGAAGTTTTGCGCTTATGCGCTTGTATCTAGGCACAACTATGTTTTTAAAAAAATCAACCGAAACTATCGGACCGCTTTTGAAGCAAATGTCCTCCCAGCTCCAGGCATAATCAAAATCAATATGACCCAGTACCTGGTCAAGCAAATGCTCAACAAGTTGACAACAGGTCTCGACCATATCTTCGACCATATCAGGATAATCATATATTGCATATGCAATCCCTTCAAATGTCATCATGTCTCTTATTTTACCAATCATAGAGCCGCAATCTATACCCAACGGGTAGTCTCTTTCAGGGGGATGCTGTTTCTTTAGTATATCCACATTTACAAGCCTATCAGGATGGTCAACATCAAAATGCTCCTTTTTTATCCTGTCCCAGTCACTTGGATTCTTTATGGAACTTTCCATATAGCGTGGTATTGTATCATGCTGATCCTTAGGCACTTCAGCTAACAAACCATCAGAGTTAATAATAACTTGCTTGTCAGCCGTTTCTCTTATAATCTTTTCTTCTATAGGTGGACACATCCATGTATTACCATTAACTTTCACTATTTTGTCAAAACCTAAAAAAGAATCTGCCTGTTCATTATTAACAATATTATTATCGCGGAACATGGGCCAAGCCTTGAAATTCTCATCCCAATAACCAAATTCCATGTTGAAGCATCTATCAGTATGTTCATAGTGCATTTGATTATTGAAACGTTCCCGGTCCGTCATTACCCCTTTCCATTTTGGCCTAAATGGTTCCATATACAATACCTCTTTTATACAATATTTATTAATTATTCGAATAACTGTTTGAGATAATTTCGGTTATCACCTTAAGGTGAATTATCAGGGTTAACCTCCATTATGTCGGTCATATAATCCCACCATTTGCGCATAATTTGTTTTTCCGGCAATTGAGAGGCTGTGTTGTCATTTTCGAGCTTCTGCACGGCAAAGAGCGTCAGGCTGTCTGTGTCCAGGAATATAGAATAGTCGCAAATGCCTGCTTTTTTAAGCTCCTGCGATAATTCCGGCCAGATTTCGTCATGCCGTTTTTTATATTCGGCCTCATTGCCCGGCTTCAACTTCATCCTAAACGCCTTTCGGATCATTTGAATGACTCCATATAGCATGTAAAAGTTTGTAAATCTAACCAGATCTGACATTTCCCATTTAAACGCTTAAAAAACAAATTTTTCATATAGCAATATCGATAGCTTACAAAATTCACTATGGCAGGGGCAAGAATAATCCTTTACATGCCCGGTTTTTCTCAAAATCCCGTTAATGTAGGGCTTTTCAAATAGCCAAACACTTATAGACATCACTTTTTGACAGACCCTGATTGCTATGGCGTTCGTAAAATCAGGTTTTCCAGCATTCTTCAGCATCATTTACCCAGTCAGGACTGGCTTGAGGCGTTTGATCTTTCGCGCGTTCCCCAACAACGTGACGCATGGCAGGGTCAACAGATAGTCGCTCGGCATCAATTGGTATCTTCATAGCCTGCCAACCGACTGTAAACTGATTGACGCAACAACGCAGCGATACTATGCTGTATATTCTTTCCAGTCCGATTGTCTGTCGGTTCGTAAGTTCCCATATCCGTCAATCCAAACACAGCATCAATTTCTCTGTATGCTAACAAACCCGCATCACTGGTGACTTTCACTCCGTGAAATTCGAGCTTCAATTTTCGATCAAAATTGACTTGCAAATCATCTTTTTGCTTTCACCCATTGGGTTCTCCAAATCTGAACGGCAAAACACTGTTAAACAGCATCCACAAGCCCTATACTATCAAATCTTTACTTTTTTGCACGAATTTATCTGGGAAATTCGGGATTACAGTAAATCGCTGCTTACGGCAAGTGGTTTAACGCTACTTCTTCGGCCTGAAGGTCCACATCTTCAAGGTCGATAAGCTGTTGGATAGTGTTTTCCATCTGGTCATCCATCGGGTGGCCCTGCCAGACTATCATGCCTTCGGTATCTATGATAAAAACCGCCGGGATTCCCTCAACGCCGAACTGATGCTGCAGGCCGTCGGCCATACCGACATGGTAGTTGATATCATGCTCCTGGACAGCCTGTTCGACCGGATTGGGCGAGTCTTCGATGGACAGGGCGATAAAATATGCCTGCGGATATTGCTCGACCAGCTCTTTCATATGCGGTATCGCATCTATACACGGGCCGCACCATGTTGCCCAGAATTCGACAACGCGGATGCTGTCGCTAAGTTGTTCGGCTGCCGGCGCCTCGGCGGTTATCCAGTTGTCGATATCGAGCGACGGCGCGGCGGTGCCGACCATTTCGCCGGTCGGGACCGCGGTGAATGTGCGGATGATTATAATCAGCGCCACTATGATGATAGCGCCCATAAGGATAGTGTTGATTGTTTTGCTTTGCGGTGGTTTGGGGTCTTGTTCTGTCATTGGACTGCTCCTGTTTCTTTAAGATTGGTAGTGTCTGAATTTTGCGAATCGCCCTGAGTCTGTTCAAGCTGCATCGCGAAACGATCGAGATTTTTCTGGCCTTGTTCGTATTGGCTGTATGTGTTTTTGATGTGTTTGCCGAGGATGTCCCAGTTGCTTATAAACATGGCGAAGGATGAGTTTAGTTTTTTGAGGTTGGAGCGGATTTCGGCGGCCTGTTTTTCGATTTGCAGGCCGTGCAGACCCATCACGACAGTCATCAGATAGGCGTAGAGCAGGTTCGGGCTTACGGGGATGACTTTTTTGTCAAGGCAGTACTGCATTATGTCCTGCGGCTGGTTGGGGTATTTGACGATGGTTTCGTAATAGACATTCTCGGCCGGTATGAACATCATCGCGAAATCGAGCGTGCCTTCTTCGGGGTTGATGTATTTGGCGGCGATTTCATCTATGTGCGATTGGACATCTTTTAGAAATTGCTTGCGGTGGCCAAGGCGAGCCT
>PWDX01000037.1 GCA_003553245.1 Phycisphaerae bacterium | reverse complement strand
ATTATTAACCGATATTGGGGCGGTATGCTTGATTTGGGTGCAACAACCTTCTGGGAAGAATTCAATATAGACTGGACAGAGAATGCAGCTCGTATTGATGAGATAACGCCGCCCGAGAAAAAGGATATTCATGCTGACTTTGGCGAATATTGCTATAAAGGTCTCCGTCAAAGCCTGTGCCACGGTTGGGCCTCAGGGCCGACAGCTTGGCTAAGTGAACATATATTGGGCATTAAACCATTAGAAGTGGGCTTTAAAAAAGTCGAGGTCAGGCCAAAACTCGGCCGTCTAAAATGGGTGGAAGGTGTATTTCCCACTTGCCTTGGTGATATTAAGGTTCAACATGAAAATAAAGGGAGCAAGGTGGTTACCGATATACAGGTTCCCCCTGGAATAGAAGTGGTTTCAAATGAGTCTAAGGCAACTACCTATAAAGATGTTATCAATGTGGAAACAGTTTAGAGAACCGGACAACAGATACCGCAGTAAGCCATTCTGGTCGCTCAACGGCGATTTAGAGGACAAAGAACTCCGTCGACAGATAAGCGTTTTCAACGAGATGGGGTTTGGCGGGTTTTTTATGCATTCGCGGGTTGGTTTGTTAACTGAATATCTCAGCCCAATATGGTTTGAGTTAATTGGTGATTGTGTGGATGAAGCGGCTTCAAGAGGAATGGAAGCCTGGCTTTATGATGAAGATCGCTGGCCCTCTGGAGCGGCAGGAGGGATAATCACCAAAGATACTAAATATCGAATGAAGCAGTTAAAGCTGGTTATAACTGATAAGCAGAATATGCCAAGGTCGTGCAATGACACGGAATATGTATTTTCAGTAAAATTCAGTGAAGGGCGTATTCTTTCTTACCGTCGCATTTATGATTTGCAAAAAGCCAAAGTGGCTGATAGTGAAAAAGTTCTCATTTTCACTGTTGAGCCAATGAAAGCTATGTCTTGGTTTAATGGTGGTGGTTATCTGGACACTTTGAATCGTGAAGCCGTTTCCGAGTTTATTCGTAAAACCCACGAGAAATACAAAGAGGCAATGGGATCACATTTTGGTAAGACTATTCCGGGAATTTTTACTGACGAACCGATGCATGGCGCAGTTTTTAGAGATTTATGGGAGTTTGGCATGTCACTTCCCTGGACACAAACACTGCCCAGGTCTTTTTCAGATATGTTCGGCTACGACATAACCGAGCATCTGCCTGAGTTGGTCTTTGACAATTCCGACGGATCTTTCAGCAAAGCTCGTTACCATTACCATCGCTGCAAGACAAAGATGTTTGTTGAGGCTTTTTCTAAGCAGATTAGCCAGTGGTGCCAGAAGAATGATCTTCTTTTTACAGGGCATGTACTTCTGGAAGAACCGGTCTCATCCAATGCTTCGGTGGTTGGTTCTTGTATGCAGTTTTATGAACATATGCATGCCCCCGGTATTGATAATCTGACTCAGTACTGGAAACATTATTTAACTGCTAAACAATGTGTCTCTGTTGCCCGTCAGAATGGTCGAAAATGGGTTTTGTCAGAGCTTTATGGCTGTACAGGTTGGGAGACGACTTTTGAGACGTACAAATATATTGGTGATTGGCAAGCGGCACTTGGAATTACATTGCGATGCCCGCATTTATCACACTATACGCTAGCAGGAGAAGCCAAAAGAGATTATCCGGCATCTATTCATTTCCATACTCCATGGTGGAGGGAATATCGTGTTATTGAGGATTATTTTGCACGCCTAAATGTACTCTTAACCGAAGGTGAACCAATTTGCAGCCTTGCGGTGCTTCATCCTCTCGAAAGTGCAACTCTTTTGCTGAACAGTGATACTTTTAACTCAAAAGAGAATCAGAGCAGTGGATCGAGCAATTCAATCGGTGATGTCGATAAGTCCATTGATGATTTAACGAATATATTAATTGGACAGCATCTAGATTTTGATTTTTTAGATGAGCAGCTTATTGAAAATATGTCGGCCAGAGTTGAGATAATGCCAGACGGGCCGGTATTTAGAGTTGGGAGAATGCGATACTCCGCGATTGTTGTTCCAAAGATGCTTACAATCCGATCAAATGTTCTTGAGGCTTTAAAAAAGTTTATCGATGCGGGTGGGCGTGTAGTTTTTATCGAAGAGGTTCCGCGTACAATAGAAGGTCAATGTGCTGATATAAAGAAAATTTTGGGTCCCGTTGAAATAATTGCCCAGGAAAAAACTGAAATTTTAAGAGCATTAAAAGACAACGTTACCAGAGTGAGCATTGTTAATGATCAGGGAGTTGAGGATTCAGATATCATTTATCAGTTGCGCAGGGATAATTTAGGTTATATACTATTTCTGGTAAATACAAATAGAACACAGTCAAAGTCAAACATTACAGTAACCTTTCAGACAGAAGAGAATGATATCCAACAAGTTCAGTGGTGGGATCCTTTTACAGGTAGTATTTATGATTATCCTGCTGATGCGATAGGCGGGCAAACAGTTTTGAATCTTAATATGCCTTCTACCGGTTCAGCGTTGTTGCGGCTTGTAAGTCAGAGAGATGATTTGCCAAGATATTGCAAGGCAAGCAAAACCGTGGCAACTAAAAAAATAGATATCGATCCGAATGAAAGCCAACTAAGCGATGTAAATGTTTTTTTAATGGATACCGCCGATATCTCAGCAGTAACTGATAAAGGAAAGAATTTATCGGCAAGCAACATGGAGATAATTCAAGTTGATGAATGGTTAAGAAATGAATTAGGCTTGCCTCAAAGAGGAAATACAATGGTGCAACCCTGGGCAAGTCGCGATGAATCTCTTGGGCGAACGGCAAGTATAAAATTGACTTATAAATTTGAAATAAATGATGAATTTAGGAATGATGTATGCCTCGCGATTGAACAACCTGATCGATGGTCGTTAAGGTTAAATGACACATTAATTGATAACTCAAAAGTTGACTCTTGGTGGGTTGATCCCGCTATAAAAAAAATCACCATACCCAAAGAAACTTTTAGGCAGTCGCAAAATCAATTGGTTATAGAAGGACAGTTCGATCGTTTTACAGATCTGGAAATTGTTTATATTCTTGGCCTTTTTGGGGTTTCGCAAAAGCAAGGGACTTTTGTAATTACAAAAGAGTCGAAATGTATCGACCTTGGTACATGGTCGTCCCAGGGGCTACCTTTTTATGCGGGACATGTTACATACACAGCAAAAGAAACGCTTCATAAAAAAAGCAAAAATCGCTACTTGCTTTCATTTGGAAGATATGCGGCAACAGCGATAGAAGTAACGGTCAATGGTTGCCCGATGCCTATTGTCTTCTATGGCGATCATTGTGTTGATGTTACTGAAGCACTAAAGGATGGTGAAAATCTATTCCAGATACGACTTTTGGGGTCATTGCGTAACGCATTTGGCCCGTTGCATATTTCGACAGAATATCCTCAATGGGTTGGTCCTGACTCATACAGAGCGTCGAACCCTTTATGGCAGGAAGAGTACAGGATCAAAGATTATGGTTTGCTTGAAAGCCCGCAACTAATTGAGGTCGCAAATGGATAGGTTGTATAGTGTAATAAAGCATTCAAATGTTTTGATGTTAATGTAGATATGATTGAAAATTTTGAAAACGATTATTTAGGAGTAAAAGCTATGAGTAAAAAAATTGCTATGATAGGTGCCGGTAGTGTAGTGTTCTGTAAGACGTTGCTCAATGACATACTTGCGACACCATCACTAATGGATTCTGAAATTGTTTTGATGGATTTAGCTGAGCCGAAATTGCGAAGTATGGAGCAATTCGCCAAAAGAATGGTTAAGGACAACGACTTAAAGGCAAAAATCAGAGCGACACTCGACAGAAGAGAAGCTATAAAAGATGCTGATTTTGTCGTCATTATGATTCAAGTTGGAGGTGTTGAAGCTTTTGAACACGATTATAAGATTCCTCTCAAATATGGAGTTGACCAGTGCATCGGCGATTCGCTTGGCCCTGGTGGTGCATTCAGAGGATTGCGAACAATTCCGGTCTTGCTTGAAATTGCCGCTGATATGGAAGAATTGGCTAAGCCTGGATCTATTATGCTTCAGTACGCAAACCCAATGGCTGCTAATTGTCTTGCCTTGGGCAAGGAATCAACAGTCAGTTTTACTGGATTGTGTCATGGTGTACAAACTACACTGGATTTAATTGCTGGCTACTGTGGGGTGCCCAAAGAAGAAATATCTTATCTTTGCGGCGGTATAAACCATATGGATTGGTTTCTTAAGTTAGAGCACCATGGCCGTGATTTGTATCCCAAGTTCAAAGAACTTTTTGAAAAAGCAGAGTATTATAAAAACGAAAAAGTTCGTGGTGAAGTCATGAGGCATTTTGGGTATTTTATGACCGAAAGCACCGGACATTTAAGCGAATACCTGCCTTGGTTCCGCAAAAATCAAAAAGCCCTCGATACCTACTGTGATGAGCCTAGTTTTGGTGGTGAAAGCGGTGCTTATTATAACTGGTGTAAGACGATAGCAGAAAAGTATGCTGAGCATGATCCACTGGAGTTTGAGTCTACTCACATCGACAGAAGGAGTGTTGAGTATTGTTCATATATTATGGAAGCGGTTACTACGGGAACACCATTCCGCTTTATGGGCAATGTACGTAATGATGGATATATCACAAATCTGCCGAACGGCTGCTGTGTCGAAGTTCCTACGTTTGCCGACGACAACGGTTTGCACCCATCTAAAATTGGCGATCTGCCCTCACAGTGTGCTGCCGCCTGCATGAGCAATGTAAACAGCCAGATTCTGGTTGCCGAGGCTGCTATAGAAAGCGATCCGGAGAAAATTGTTCACGCCGTTGCGATGGATCCCCTGGCCGGTGCGGTATTGACGCTCAGCGAGATTCGCCAGATGTGCAGCGAGATGCTTGAAGCCGAGCGTAAATGGCTGCCAGCCTTTGAAGGCAAAGCTGTTGCACCGAAAGATTTGATTTCAATTCCTCCAGATTGCAAGGGCGTTGATGCACCGCTAGATCCGGCCTTGGCGATTGGACATCGGTTTGGTGAATTGATTGAAAAGCCAACAGAATAGTAATAGTAGAATAGAGAAAGGTTTTTTATAATGAGTAATATCACTAGACGAAAATTTCTAGGTAAATCCTTGGCGGCGGTAGCTATGCCTTATATCATCCCATCAAGCGCTTTGGGAAATGCGCATCGCCCTTCGCCATCGAATCGCCTGACCTGCGCCTGTATTGGTGTTGGCGGTATGGGCACACAGAACATGAATGCCTTTGCAAGCTATGATGAAGTTCAGGTTGTAGCGGTTTGTGATGTTGATCAAATTTTACTCGACCAAGCCAAAGAGGCTATTGATGGGCGATATGGTAATAAGGACTGTGCCGCATATAAAGATTTTCGAAAGATCATTGACCGGCAGGATATTGACTTTGTAGTGGTGTCCACACCGGACCACTGGCATGCTATTCCCTCGTTATGGGCGATTCGAAGCGGCAAAGATGTATATACTGAGAAGCCGCTCGGATTAACCATTGAAGAAGGGAAAGTCATGGTTGATACCGCTCGAAGATATGGTGCTGTTGTTCAGACCGGCACGCTTCAGCGTTCTCTCAACAGCTTTACGCGGGGCGTTAGGCTGGTTCATTCCGGCGCGATCGGCAAAGTCAGTCGAGTCAAGGTCGGAATTCCCGGCTCACCGGAAGGGCCGGTTGTAGAGCCGGAACCGGTTCCCGACCACTTCGATTTTGATTTTTGGCTCGGTCAGGCACCTAAAGTACCCTATCATCCAGCACGAACACATGGAGCCTTCAGGATGATATTTGACTACTCCGGAGGCTCATTGTGTGACTGGGGGGCCCACCACATTGATGCAGCGCAATGGGGTATCAAAAAAGATGACACTGGCCCAGTCTCCTTTGAAGGCAGCGGTACCTTTCCCAATGATGGTATTTATGACACCGCACTAACTTATGACTTTCAGTGTACCTATGACGATGGAACGGTGATGCACCTGTCGACGGATCACAGCAAGTGTCCCTGGGGTGTGACTTTTGAAGGCGAGCACGGTAAGGTCCACATCACGCGGGAGCAGCTCAATGTCGAACCAGACCACCTGCTGAGTGAAGCCCTGGAAGAAGAACGAATGCTTGAAATGTGGGTCAGCGGAGGTCATCTTGATAATTTTCTTGAGTGTATTCGTACGCGTGGTGAAACG
Organism: Phycisphaerae bacterium; assembly: GCA_003553245.1. Lineage (GTDB taxonomy): Bacteria > Planctomycetota > Phycisphaerae > Sedimentisphaerales > Anaerobacaceae > T1Sed10-97. The sequence continues at coordinate 4,250 of PWDX01000037.1, read as the reverse complement.
GTTGCCCCATACCGAATAGCACATCGCTCCCTGAGTATTGCCCATATCTGTAATATAATGATGCGCCTGGGACAGAAGAAAGCGCAGTGGGACCCTGACCTTGAACGCTTTGTCAACAACGCCGAGGCAGACCGGCTGCTGTCACGTTCTATGCGAAGCCCCTGGCGGTTATGACAGTGATAACAAATTTAATGATAAACCATTTGGTTTGGAGTAAAAAAATGAAATATAGTATATTAATCTTAATTTTATCCTTGATGTTTTTCACAAGTCCGATAGCGGCTGTTGAGACGGCAATCAATGAGTTGATTCCAGATTTAAAGGCAATGGAATTCGATAAAAGTCGAGTACCCTTTATACAAGCAGAGAAGTTGATTAATGAATCTGTCGCCGACCCGTCCGCCCGTGAGGTAATTACCCACCGACTGGCAGAGCTGCTTGACAGCGAAGAGGCCACAAGTTGGGGTAAGGACTTTGTGCTCCGCCAAATGGAGCGTATTGGTACAGATCAACAAGTCCCAGCCATTGCTGCATTTCTGACTGATGAGAAGTTGGGTCAAATGGCACGATATGCTTTAGAGGGTATTCGAACAGAATCCGCTCAGCAGGCAATGATGGACGCGCTGGATGAAACGGACGGCCATCTCCGTATTGGCCTGATTCATTCGCTGGGACGCACAAGTGCGGACAAAGCCGTTGCGGATATTGAGGGCTTCTTATCTTCTTCCGACGTTAAAACGGCTGTTGCCGCGGCTTGGGCGCTTGGACAAATTGGCACACCACAGGCAGCAGCTTCGATTGAAGACGCAATGAATCGTGAAGCTGAAGCCGAAGTAAACACAGCACTGGCCGAAGCCTATCTCTTATGCGCTGAGGCGTACCAGCAAGCTGGCGGCGATGCCGAAGCAATGTTCGACACGCTCCTGGAAGACCGAAACCCGCCCAATGTTAGAGCTGCGGCATTACGAAACATCGTTTACAATTATCCGGATAGATCACTGGCGGCGCTGGATAACGCCGTAAATGAGCAGTGCCCCTATATGCTGCGAATGGCGGCCAGACTCTCCACAGACATTGAAGGCCAACCGGTCACGGAGATGTTAGTGCAGCGGTTACCTGATCTTTCGGGAACCGAAAAGGTTGCGTTTGTGTCCGCTCTGGCGATTCGGGGCGATGCGATGGCGTTTGAGGCTATCGTTGACCAGTTGGAAAGTCCATCCCTCACAGCTCGTTTGGCAGCGTTGCAGGGGCTTGTGGTTATGGATGATGATGCTGTGCCATCATTGCTGATTCATCACGCAGCCGGTTCAACTGGTCAAGAGCAGAGGGCGGCTCGACAATTATTGTATGAATTGGATTTAGAAGACCCAGTGCAAAAATTTAAAGCGGAATACCAGACCGATGATTCGGCCAAGCGGGTTGAAGTGATTCGCGCCTTTGTTGGTAAGAATCTCGCGATGTCGTTACCGCTTTTATTTGATGCTGTTAATGACACTGACCGGCGTGTTCGACAGGAGGCCTGGCGCGCCATTGGACAACTTGGACAGCCCGAACATATTTACAAAATTGTTGAACTTTACACAGGTTTAGAGATGCGTGAAATGGGCCTTGGCCAAAGAGCCTTGGTGTCTGTTGCACATCGTACTGACATGCGTGATGTGGCCACGGACTCCCTGATTGCCAAACGCTATGCACTTGATGATGTTGATAAACTAAGGCATACATTGGAGACTTTAGCAGAGTTAGGTGATCCGGCAGGATATGAACTGCTTAAAACTGCCCTGCATGGGGACGATCCGGAGGCACAAATGACGGCCTTGCGCGGTTTGGCCAATTGGCCGGATGCATCACCTCTTGATCTGCTTTATGAAGTTGCTCAAACGACTGAAGAGACTAGTCGTAAGATCATAGCGTTGCGGGGTTTTATCCGCCAGGTAAGGATAGCTGAGTTTTTGAGCGCGGAAGAAAAAGTGCAACATCTCCATAAAGCGATGGATATGGCACCGCGCGTAACGGAAAAGCGACAAGTCATGAGCGCTTTGGCTGATATTCCTGCTTTACCGGCACTTCAGATGGCGGTTGAATTTGTCGGCGATCAGGATTTAGGGCGTGAGGCCGAAGTTGCTGCTGTCAGCATTGCCGAAACCACAGTCGTAGAATATCCACATCAGACGGCTGATGCAATGGAGGCTATTCTGGAAACTTCTAAAAATGAATCTGTTTTGGACAGTGCACAAGAAGTACTGGAAATCTATGAAGAGAACCGTAGTTATCTAACCGACTGGGAGGTTTCGGCGCCTTATACCGTGGAAAGCAACGACCTGCGTGAACTTTTTGACAAGCGTTTCCCGCCTGAATCACAGCATGGCGAGGTTATTCCCTGGACACAAATATCGGCTGGAACATCGCCGGAGCATTTTTACATGGTTGATTTGCACCATTATTTCCCGGAAAACCATAGTGTTGCCTATTGTCGAAAGAAAGTCTGGTCAGATCAGCAGCGCAGTATTCGTGTAGAGGTGGGCAGCGATGATGGATTTAAGTTTTGGATCAATGAGACGCTTTACGGTAAAGAGCATGCTTCGCGCGGCTGGATGCCAGCTCAAAACGTATTCGATGCAGAGTTGGATAAGGGCTGGAATCTGGTGATGATTAAGGTGACACAAGATACCGCTGGCTGGGCTTTTTCTGTAAAAATGACTGAACAGGACGGATCGGCTATACCCGACCTAAAAACCTCAATTCACATAGAAGACGAAGATCTACCGCTGGTTTTTGAACCATTTTTCCCTGGTCCGGTTGTTGATATCGAAGGAAGCATGCATTTTGAGCGGATGCGCATAGGCACGGGTACATTTGAATCTGCCTCGGCGTTTGATATCAATAACAACGGAATTATGGATATTTATTCAGGTGAGTTCTGGTATGAAGGCCCGGATTTTGAGCGCAAGCACAAAGTCGGTGATATCGAGCAGGTAGGCGATTACTATGATGATTTTTCCAATTTTCCGATGGATGTCAACGGCAACGGCTACCTTGATGTCATAACCGGCGGATTTTTTGGCCATACGCTTCGTTGGCGTGAAAATCCAAAAGGGCAATCGGTTGAGTGGCCACTGCACGATATATCCGAGACCGGGGCCATTGAAACAACGCGATTTTGGGATATTAATGGGGATGGTTATAAGGAAATCGTCCCCAATCTTCCGGGTAACAAACAGCTTGTTTTCCAATTGGTTCGTGATGAAAATGGCAAAGGTACTGGAGAATTCAACAGATATGTCATCTCTGAAGATCCAAGTGGTCACGGTGTTGGCTTTGGAGATATAAACGGCAATGGTCGAGGCGACATTGTAATGGCTAATGGATGGTTTGAAGCACCTGAACGTCCGTTTGAGCAGGATTGGATATTCCATGCCGAGTTCAACCTCGGCTCAGCCAGCGTACCCATTATCGTTCATGATGTAAATGGCAACGGCAAGGCGGATTTGATTGTCGGTCAGGCGCATGATTATGGGCTCCACTGGTGGGAGCAGTCGGTTGATGAACAAGGCGAACGAGCCTGGATTCGCCATGATATCGATACCAACCGTTCGCAGTATCATGATATGATGATGGTTGATATTACCGGTGATGGCAATTTGGAACTGGTTACCGGGAAACGGTATCTTGCCCACGGCGGAGCGGACCCAGGGGCCTTTGATCCGGTGGGTGTGTATTATTTCAAGATTGAAAATGGAACCTTTAAGAGGGTAACACTGGATTATGGCCCTGCTGAAGAACATAGCGGTGTGGGTATTTATTTTTGGGTTGATGATATTACCGGAAATGGATTCAAAGATGTACTGGCACCCGGTAAAGAAGGTCTGTATCTATTCAAAAACATGGGCCCCAAGGGCTAACGGCATTATGTTTTTCTTGAATCAGGATAAGAAAAGGTATTTATAAAACAAGGCTTAAAAATCTGTACTTCTAAGAAATAGATTGTCAGGCAGACAGTTTCGTTAACTTATAAAACTGCCTCAAGAATTTCTTCAGATAATGACTGACAGAGCGGTACACATAAGGGCTCGCCAGGAGCTTTTGTCTTGTTGAACAATCAAAACCAACTTCAATTTTTTTGAAAGTATGTTTATTAAAGGGAATGTATATGTATTACTCAATCGGCTTGGATTACGGTACAAATTCAGTCAGAGCACTGATAGTTGACCTCTCAAACGGAAAGGAAATTGGCACCGCGGTTTATAACT
>PWDX01000153.1 GCA_003553245.1 Phycisphaerae bacterium | reverse complement strand
TTACAGAATTTCAATTTGGAGTAAACTTTATCAAGCCGAGATCGGTAAAAGCAATTTTACTGCGCCCAAAACATATGACACAGACATGCGTTAGCAGCAAATTAAGTACGCTTGTTTAAGGTCTAGACTTAAGCTTTCGCAATATTGACTTAACCTTGCTCCACATGTTCTCAATGGGGTTCAAGTCAGGCGAGTCATTTCTGGTAATCATTAAAACAATTAAGAATAAGAGTTGATTGACAAAGCTTAAAATGATAGGAGTGTCTCCATGTGGATATTTATGCTTTATGCCATTGCTTATTCGCTTACGGGTGTTATGGCACCGGGAGCGATTACCGCTGCGACAATAGCCCACGGTGGGCGTAACCGCTGGGCAGGGGGATGGATTGCTATCGGCCACGGCATTCTTGAGATTCCGCTGATTTTTGTTTTGCTTTTCGGCCTGGGTACAGTGCTTCAGACGCCGGCAGCGACTATTTTTATAGGGATTTGCGGCGGCTTATTTTTGTTGTGGCTGGCAATAAGGATGTTTCAAGACATCTCCAAGCAATCGTTCGACCTGAAAAACAATTCCAACAGCATAGGACCTTTGGCAACGGGGTTTTTTCTTTCAGCGACCAACCCCTATTTTCTTTTGTGGTGGGCCACAGGAGGATTGTTGCTGGCTCAGCAGGCCGAGGGTTTCGGCATGACCGGCTTGCTGCTGTTTGCCGCTGTCCATTGGAGCCTCGATCTGATCTGGCTTACAATCCTGTCACTGTCTGCATTTTACGGGACTAATATCCTCAGTGATCGAAGCCAGAAGTTGATGATTGGCTTTTGTGCGTTGGTACTACTGTTTTTCGGCATGGTCTTTTTTATCAGGGCATTAGGGTTGCTTCTGGCAACAGCGGATTTGATTTGAAAATTTAAATCTTTCCCGCAGAACTTTCAGACACAGAGCAGTAAGCCTATTCTCTACGAGCGCACATTTCTACGCACCCGCCCCCTTTCTTTAAACTTGAACGGAGAGGGGGGGATTCGAACCCCCGGTACCCTAAGGCACACCGGTTTTCGAAACCGGCACGATAAGCCGCTCCGTCACCTCTCCAAGTCTTTGTTTAGCAATGGATTATGCAATACAAACCAGTTTAGCTTTTAGCCCAATACAGCCACGACTAAATCAGGTTAGGATAATAATGAGCTATCATTGCATGTCAAAACTTATGTAAGAATGTATGATTATGTCAAAAAGCAGTAAAAACAACCAGAAAACGCTTTGCGAGAAGTTCCTGCTTAATTTACACCTAACATGCCAATATTGCAAGAAATATCAGAGGCAAGCTTTACGATTTCCCAACAAATAAATATCAAGAGTTATAGCGATATCTTGAACAGGTCAGTTGTGCAATTGCCTCGGGTTGATTACTGTCATGGCACAATAGCAATATAGTGCAAGATATTGGCGATATTGTTTAAGAATTGCATTTATAGCATATGTATAATGGTAGCTGTTGTGTTTGTAACCACCATAAGTGACAATATAGTTGCAAGGATTTTGATATGACAGGTAAAGACAGAGTTTTGAACGCTATTAAATGCCAGGATGTGGACACTGTGCCATGGGTGCCTTTTGTGGGCTGCCACGCTGGAGCATTGATTGGTAAGGATGCCGAGACATTTTTGAAATCAGCGGACCTTATCGAACAGGGGGTAAAAAAGGCGGTGGAATTGTACCAGCCCGACGGAGTGCCGGTAATGTTTGATCTTCAAATTGAGGCCGAAGCTCTGGGTTGCGAGCTTATCTGGTCCAAAGATAATCCTCCGGCTGTAACAAAACACCCACTGTGCAATGGAATGAAGCTGAATGATCTAAAAGTGCCCTCGCCTGATACCGGCCGCGTTGCAGTTGCTTTGGATGCTGCTAATCGTATTCGAAGCAACCATCCTGATCTGGCTATTTACGGTCTGGTAACAGGTCCATTTACGCTGGCTCTACACCTTTTGGGAACGGATATTTTTATGAAGATGTTTGACAGCATAGACGAAGTTAATCAATTGCTGAGCTTTTGTCGGGATGTTTGTAAGGCGATGTCCAAATATTATGTTGAAGCAGGCTGCGATGTGATTGCGCTGGTGGACCCTATGACCAGCCAGATCGGGCCCGATCAGTTTGAGCAGTTCGTTACGCCTTATGTAAAAGATATTTTTGAAGATATTGGCCGCCGCGGTGCAGCAAGTTCTTTCTTTGTCTGCGGTCACGCTCAGCAGAACATAGCCGTGATGGCCAAGACAGGCTGTGACAATATCTCCATTGACGAAAATATCCCTCTGGACTATGTAAGAGATGAATGCCAAAAGCACAATATCAGCTTTGGCGGCAACCTGCAATTGACCAGTGTACTTTTGCTTGGCAAGCCTGTCGATGCACAGAAAAATGCGCTGGCATGCTTGGAAATTGGCGGCCAGAAGGGCTTCATACTTGCTCCGGGCTGCGACCTTCCTTATGCGACTCCGCCGGAAAACCTTCAGGCTGTTCCCGAAATCATCCATGATGAGTACAAGCGGGATGTTGTGCGGCAAATGGTAACTGAAACACCGGATGAAGATAGTATGGACATGCTGGAGTACGGCCAGGCTGACAAGGTTGTTGTGGATGTTATTACATTAGATTCCGAGGCCTGTGCCCCATGCCAATATATGGTCGATGCCGTAAAACGCGTCGCCCCGGAGTTCGATGGCATAGTTATCTGGCGTGAACACAAGATAAAGTATCGCGAGTCGCTTGTTTTTATGACATCACTGATGGTTCGAAATGTGCCGACGATTTGTATTGACGGCGAGATCGTCTTTGTCTCGCGTATTCCGCCGAAAGATGAGCTTATCGCCGCGATACAGAAACGCATCAACGAAAAGTTCCGCATGAAGATTCAAAGCCGAAGAGCTTCACTATACCTTCTGGGCAAAAACGATAACAAAATGCAGTTGCTGCGCGAAAACATCGACCAGGCGATGGCGGAACTGGGTGTCTCTGATATTAACATTGATCAGATTGACGAGGATGAGGCTATTGCCGGTTTTGGAGTTGCCCCGAGCCAGACGCCAGCAGTTGTGATGGCAAAATATCAGGCCAAATCGTTAAACCGCGTTCCGGAAGTTGTAGTCATTAAGGAATGGCTCAAAGATATATAACAGGAATCTGCCATGACAGAAACATCAATTACTGACCCGGCCCCGATCGATGTTTGGATTTTAAGCGGCTATCTCGGCGCCGGCAAGACTACTACGCTTAACTCGATGCTCAAGTCCGAATTTTTTAGCAATAAGAATCTTGCTCTTATTATAAACGAATTCGGCAATATGGGTATTGACGGCAAAATCGTCGAATCCAAAGAGCATCCCAAATATGAAATCAACAAAGGCAGCATCTTTTGTATATGTACAAAAACAGATTTTATACGCTACATGACCGAGATATCCGAAAATATTCAGCCGCAAGCTTTGCTTATTGAGGCCACCGGGATAGCCGAAACTCGTGACATTGAAAGTTTTGTCAAAGAGCCTCATTTGAAAGACAGGTTCAGGGTTCGCGCGAATATCTGCATCGTTGACGCAGTTAATTTCACCAAGGCCGCTGCGTATTTCAGGCCTGTTACATCTCAGGTTCGGTGGGCTGACTGTGTTATAATAAATAAAACCGATTTGATCAGGCATGAAGATGTTGAAACTCTTAAAGAACTTATAACCAAATACAACAAGCAGGCCAGAATATTTGTTACCTCACACGGTAATATTGACATGGCGCTGCTCAAAGACATCCGGCATATACAAAGAAAGGGCGAAGCTCTTGACAAGCCCCCTGAGCCGATATTTGCAGTGTCTTTTGAAACTGGCCAGCCGATTGATGAGAAGCGCTTTCTTGAGGTCATAAGAAAGCTTGGCAATAAGTTACTCCGGCTTAAAGGCAATGTGAATTTTGCACACGGCAGCGAGTATTTTGAGGTTGTCGGCAGTGAGATAATCCGAAAACCGCGGTGTGACAATTTGGAAAAAACAGCTTTCGTTATAATAGCCTGGCAAACAGAAAAAGACCATCTGACAGAGATGTTTGAATCTTCTTATGAAAAACCTCTCGAAAAATAAGATGGGCTTGTCGAATTACAAATCCTGTCCCGGCAGGTGACTTTCCTGCCGGAATTGTCTCGGTGTCATTCCTGAAAGTCTCTTAAATGTTCGGGTGAAATAACTCTGATTATTGAAACCGACGCTGTAACATATCTGGGCACAACTGCTGTCGGTAGTAATCAGCAAACGCTTGGCGTGATTAATTCTGATCCCGATAAGATAATCAATAGGAGATTGCCCGGTCTGCTCTTTGAACAGATGAGCAAATCTTGAGACACTCATGTACGCCGCTTTTGCGATTTCATCAAGAGTTATCGGTTGATCGTATTCCGATTCCATCAAATCTATCGCCGGCTGAATTCTGCTAAGCGCCGACTTGTTCTGTTGCTGATAAACGCTCTCAATAAACTCATTAAGCGCAGCACTGATCCATGCACACAAATCCGGCTGAGAATTTACCGATAACGCTTTTTGAATGTAATCCAGATTTTTCTCAAGAAGGCCTGTAATATCAACTCCTGTTTCAGCGGCAGAGCGGCTTAATATGCTCAAAAGCTCCACGGCCCGTGCCTTGAGAATACCGAGATCTCCGGGGTTCTGAAGAATTATGCTGCCCAGTATAGAATTTAATATCTCCCGAGCTCCTGTGCGATTGCCGATACGAACATTGGCCATAAGCTGGCGTTCGATATGGTAGGGATACTTTATAGCATCCTTATCAGCTTTGCTTTTCTGTATAAAATCGCTAATCTGGGCCTGTTGCCGGCTCTTGAGCCGTTGCCACCTCACCAGCCGGGGATCGAGATTAGTGTTCTCATAAATCAGGATATAAAGAAACTCTGATGCCTTATGTATAACTCTTGAATTTACCACCGGGACATTAATCGCCGCTTTGATAATCTCCTTCTCATCAAACCCAAGAGCCCCCAGCCGCTTCAAAATATCGTCAACAGCAATTTTATCTACAGCTTCGGCGGCACATTTGCCAATGAAGTATCCTCCAAGCCGTTTGTGCCCGTCCATCACCGGCACACATACCGAAAATATACCGGCATGACAAATGCTAATATAAGGCTGACCTGTTTCAAAAGCCATACTGAGGCTGCGAAAATGATCCTGAAAACAGCGATTCCGCCCCTCCGGCAGACTCCTCACCAGCCGGCAAAGTTCGCATAACGATTTTGGGTTGGCCGGAGCCCTGAGTTTTTTATCGGAAACACTCAGCGTCTCAATATCAAAGTCAAAATTAGCGGCAAAAATCTTTTCAATGCGTGCAAATTCATCCTTTGGTACCAGGTAATCAGTATTTGTCCTTTTTATCATCGCAGTGCCTTTTTACCGAAACCGTAACAGTGCCAGCGTAGCAAAATCCTATTATAACAAACATCTTGTGCCTTTCCAAGGCTAATGGGACGAGATAGATTTTTGTTTCAGCGAAAAAAAAGTAGCATGATAGTGCAAAACTATGGCAAAATAGTTTGCGAATTTACTGGATAAGCACATTAAAATACGCATAGCGATCGCTATTTCGAAAAATATGAACGCAAAGATTAAAGAAGTTTTTCAAGGAGATATAAACATGGCTGATATGGAAGGGCTGGCACAGGCGATAATTTCAGGCGATGCGAAATCCGCAGTGGAACTAACACAGCAGGCGATTGAGGAGGGTGTAGGCCCACAGACAGTATTGAACGAAGGCCTTGTGGCTGGAATGGGCGTAATAGGCAAGCGGTTTAAAGCTAATGAAGTATATATTCCGGAGGTGCTAATTTCGGCCCGTGCGATGAAATCGGCTATGGAAGTGCTCGAGCCTAAACTTGCAGCGGCAGGAGTAGAGCCCATTTCCAAGGCTCTTATCGGCACTGTTCAGGGCGATTTGCATGATATTGGTAAAAACCTTGTTATTATGATGCTTAAAGGCAATGGTTTTGAGGTTATAGATGCCGGTGTGGATGTTTCACCGGAAGCCTTCGTTGAAAAAGCCAAAGACAGCGGCGTAAAACTAATAGGCTTGAGTGCTTTGCTTACCACGACAATGCCTGCAATGGAGAAAACAGTAAAAACTTTAAAAGAAGCCGGAGTTGACGCAAAAATGATGGTCGGAGGAGCCCCCGTAACTCAGGCCTACGCTGATAAGATTTCAGCCGACGGTTATGCCCCTGACGCGGCCTCGGCTGTGGACCTTGCCAGAGAACTGGCTGGGCTTTGATAGATCGCGCAAAAAAGTCTAAGCATAATCCGGGGCTCTATTCATGAAATATACCAGTACATAAGGGATTTGCCGGTGGTGGCAAATAGAGTCCTTTCCTGAATTTATGCAACAGGCTCTGGAGTTTATTTGTCAGGCAGTTTCGCTAAAAACTCGTTCAACTGTTTCTTGAGATGAAAGCCTTGTGGGTTAAACCACCGGGCTTTTTTTATGCGTTTGACGGCAGAGATGAGCTTGTGCTTTAATATTTTTATCGGCCCGTTAAAATGACTTCTGAATATCTTTTTCCTTGTTGATTAGGCAGATACTACAAATAAAATACTTTTGGTGGTGGCAGTGCCAGTGTTACTTGCTTACGCCAAAGTTAAGCGAACTGGCTAAACTTTGTTTTGTATATCACGATCTGTGGTATGTTGTGTGATTGTTTAATAATAATTTTAGTGAAAGTGACAGATGATTGTTGGTGTTATGACAGTTCAGTTGCATCTAAGCGGTATCAGCTCACTTAAAGAAAAACGCAGTATCGTCAAAAGCGTTATTAGCCGATTACGGAATCGTTATAATGTTTCTGTGGCAGAGGTTGGCCATCACGACAGTAAGCAAAGCGCCATTATAGGTTTTTCGGCTGTGGCTAATGAGACTGACTATGTAAACAGCCGGCTTGACGAGGTTTTGACATTTATGCATCGCGACGGCAGGTTCTATCTGGGGCAGGTTGAGCGGGAGACTTTCAGTTAAGGCAGCGGTAGGGCGGTTTGGAAATTAAAATAGGTGGTCCACAATAAATACGGCTCCATAAAAGATATCAAGGCCTATTACCCCGATCAGCATTGCCCATCGCAGCCATTTTAATCGCCAGTTCGCCTTTGCCAGTAGGAACACCAACCCGCATGTTACCGCAGCCAGTAGATACGCAATAGTGCCGGTTATGAAAAGCTGTTCATAACGCCCCCCCAGACCAGCGATTATGTCGCCAAATCTGGCGGCAAATGCCATCGAAAGTCCCGCTAGCACGAGCATTATCGCCATAATTATCAAAACATACTTTTTATCGCTGCCGCCGGTGTATGCCATTCCTTCTATCCCCGCCGCAGCCAGCACCGAACAGCAGACGGCTGTTATTGAATACCATATTATTGGGCTGACATTCAGTAAAGGCCGCGCGCTGGAAAAAACCGCACCCGAAACGAGCAGCAGAATTATTCCATATCTTTTCGATGCCAGCAGCATAAAAAGCCCCATTAGCATTGCCGCCAGCGCGATGTGGTAAAACCCGACAGCTTGAAGAGAATGGGCGAATTTCGGCAGGGGGGCGACAATAGCCCAGAAATCATCGGCGATTAGCCCTGTCTGCAGCGACGGATTGAATACTCTTAGATGGGCGGTTAACTGGAAAAAACCGATCAGTGCTGCAAATGGCAAAATTGCCACCAGCCAGGCAAGGCCGCGATGTTTTTTTGATGCTAATGCAGCCGGCAGCAGCAGCCAGGGTATCATCGAGGCCACAAAAGCCATTACAGGGTGGTGGCTGGTCAGGCTGAACATATATGGTCCAAAGCCGTAAATCGCCCCGCCGATCAGGCACCCGGGCCAGGGCCTTACCCATCTTTTGCATAGAAGAAAAGTCCCTGAAGCGGCAAACGAAGTATTGAAAAGAAAGAAATCCTGAAGGCGAATTTGTCCTAAACCACGGAAATATATGTGGTAGAGGTAAAAAGCAAAGGCAAGGTAAGCCGCTACAGCAACAATAAATGACAATAGCTGAATTTTGCGGTTTTGCCGATAAAAGATGTCAGCAGCCGGGTTTTTCATTTCGCCTACTTTAATATTACTTTGCCAGTGCCGTGAGTAATATGGCCGATATTATAGACCGTTTCACCATACCGTCGCAGCTTTCTACTAATAGAATCGGCAAAATCTTCGGCAACTATGAGTACAAAACCGATACCCATATTGAAAACCCTGTACATTTCGGCTTCTTCGACCGGGCCGGTCTTTTGGAGGAAGCTGAAAATATCATTCCTGCACCAGGTAGATGTTTTCAGCACCGCGTCAAGATTTTTCGGCAAAACGCGCGGAATGTTTCCAACCAGTCCTCCGCCGGTGATATGTGCCATTGCGTGGACTACTTTTTTTCTCTTATATTGCCCCAGCAGTCGAACGATAGGGCGGACATAAATGCGAGTTGGTTCCAGAAGCGCCTGGCCGACTGTATGACCTGACAGTTCTTCAGGCGTATCGGTCATTTTGAGGTTCGCTTTTTTAAAGCAGATATTTCGAGCCAGCGAATATCCGTTGCTGTGCAGCCCGCTTGAGGCCAGTCCGAGGATGCGGTCGCCTTCTCGAACATTGTCGCCTATTATAATGCGATCTTTTTCGACTACGCCGACTGCGAAACCTGCCATATCGAGGTCGTTTTTTTTATAAGTATCAGGCATTTCTGCTGTTTCGCCGCCTATAAGCGCGCAATCGGCCATCTTACACCCTGTTGCCACACCCCTGACAAGCTCTGCCATAAGCTCCGGTTCGAGCTTATTGACTGCCAGATAATCGAGGAAGAAAAGCGGCTCGGCGCCCTGGACAAGCATATCGTTGACACTCATTGCGACAAGGTCGATGCCAATGGTGTCATATTTTTTAGTTTTTACAGCAAGCTGTATTTTGCTTCCCACGCCGTCGGTACAAGCCACCAATACCGGATTGCGGTAATTTTTTTTGAAAAGTTTTTCATCATAATCCAGACGAAACATACCAGCGAAACCCCCGGACAGGTCCATAACTCTCGGACCAAAAGTGCTCGCTACAGAAGACTGTATCTGCCTGACCATTTCGTCTCCGGCAGAGATACTCACCCCCGACTCTTCGTAGCTGAGGTATTTACTCATCGTATTGAGGCATCTCGTCAAACATTTTGAGCTGGTAATGCTCCATTGCCATTTTTGTCAATTGTGCATCGACCGCAATAGGATACTTTTGACTCCAACAGGCGGTACAGTAATGGTCGTCAGGCCATTTAGCGCAGCTAAGCAGCCCTTCAAGCGACAAATAGCCGATGCTGTCAACATCGAGAAATTCCTTTATTTGTTTAAGGTCTCGATTATTAGCCAGCAACTCCTCTTTGGTTGGAAAATCCACACCGTAAAAACACGGTGATCGCAATGGCGGGCAACTTACCCGCATATGAATTTCTTTTACCCCTGCTTCTCGAAGTGTTTTTATTTTGCCGCGGGTAGTCGTTCCTCGGACTACCGAATCGTCCACCACCACCACTCTTTTGCCCTTTACAACCTCGTTTACTACCGCAAGTTTTGTACGAACAGCCATCTCTCTGGATTCCTGCGTAGGCGCGATAAAACTGCGTCCGACATAATGGCTTCTGACCAGTCCCATGTCGAACGGTATGCCGCTTTGCTCGCTATAACCTATTGCTGAGCTGGTGCCGGAGTCCGGCACAGGGATGACCACATCAGCTTCGACCGGATACTCACGCGCAAGCTGTCTGCCGAATTTCTTTCGCAGTTCATGTACACTTTCACCAAAGACCAAGCTGTTCTGCTTTGCGAAATATATTGGCTCGAATATACAATGTGCCGGTTTTACCTTGTCAGGATGGACAAAATATCTGCTGTGCAGCCCCTTTTTGTCTAGCCTTACTATCTCGCCCGGCTCGACATCGCGGATAAATTCTGCCCCGATGGCGTCTAAAGCACAAGTTTCGCTGGCGACAACATACGCTCCTTCGGGTGTTTGCCCTATGCTCAAAGGGCGCACCCCATGTGAGTCTCTGGCAGCGACAATATGGTCGTCGAAAAGAAACAACAGCGAAAACGCCCCTCGCAAATGATTAAGAACATGCGCAAGTGGATCGGGCTTGCTGATATGTGTGGGCTTTGCAAGCAGGTGAATTATTATTTCCGTGTCCGAGGTGGATTTGAAGATACTGCCGTAAGCTTCGTATTCGTCCCGCAACACTGAAGCGTTTATAAGATTGCCGTTATGCGCAACGGCAACTTGCCCGCGGCTGTATTCGCTCATAAAAGGCTGGCTGTTAATTGGGTTTACCGAGCCTGTTGTCGAATATCGCACATGCCCGATAGCCATTGGATTGCGAAGCTTTTCTAGAGCGCCTCTGCCGGGTCTGAAAACCTTTTTTACTGTCCCGATTCCGGTGTGGCAGTGTATATATTCCCCGTCGCTTGATGCGATGCCCGCTGATTCCTGTCCGCGGTGCTGTAAACTGAAAATTCCAAAGTATGTCTTTTCTACTGCTTCAGGATCTCCGTAGATCGCGAAAAGCCCGCAGCTTTCTTTTAACTGGTTGTTTTCCATCGTTAAGATTACGCCATATTATATAAGGAGGTTTTGAAAAACAAAAAGTATACTTAATCAAAACGATGCCGTCAATACCGCATTGTCAAGTGCCTGTTCAGCCACAAGTTTTTTTAACCGGGAGTTTTCTTTTTGCAGGGCCTTTAGCTGCTTTACCTGGTCGAGCTTCATCTGACCGTATTGCTTGCGCCAGTTGT
>PWDX01000142.1 GCA_003553245.1 Phycisphaerae bacterium | reverse complement strand
CCGGCGAGACAGCCTTATACTCTGCAAGAGCGGCAGGAAGGGGTGCGGCGAGGCGGTCTTTATCCTTATGTTGACACTGTTGAAATCTATAACTGCCCGAGCGACAGACTTAACTTTCGAACATACCAGATGCCCGATTCACTGAATGGGGCAACCGGCGCAGCGTGGGATTGGCCAATTGTCCAGCGATATACTAATATACGGTCTCCAGGGTCAGCTTATGTTTTTCTTGAAGCCAATGATCCTCGCGGTTTCAATGGCTATTCCTGGGTAATGAACCCCGAGCTCGAAAGCTGGCACAATCCGATTGCGGTTTGGCATGGCAGCCACAGCAATCTGGCTTTTGCTGATGGTCATTCTGCAAGCTGGCGGTGGAGTCCCGAAACCGTAGAACTGTTTGACGATTTGTATCACGGTGCAGACCATGACCATGGAGGCAGATGGGTCGATCTTGAAACAGAAGAAGGTAAAGAGGACTTGAGGCGTGTTCGTCGCGGGTGGCCAAGGCCGCGGTAAGCTTTCGGAATGAGCTAATAAAATCACGAACAAAGAATTCTAAACAGCGTTTGGCAGGGTTTTAATACCCAAAGCCTAATCATTCACTTTGCTGGATAAAGAGTTTTTTATCCTCAGCAATAATAGAAAATTCATTCATACAGAAACGTTCGGGCTTGAAGATTGCGAAAATGCAATAATCCAAGCTATGTAATACGAGATTATATAATATTATTTGGGAGATTACAAAATGTCCTTTTCGGAAAAAACTAATCGTCGCGGATTCTTAAAAAGTGTGGGAGGCGTTGTTGCC
The DNA here is from genome assembly GCA_003553245.1 of Phycisphaerae bacterium. GTDB lineage: Bacteria > Planctomycetota > Phycisphaerae > Sedimentisphaerales > Anaerobacaceae > T1Sed10-97. Next base: position 10,067 of record PWDX01000142.1, on the reverse strand, counting down.
GGTGCCGCAGCGTTGCCGTATTTCATGCCTGCGTCGGCATTGGGCGGAAGGGGTACAACTGCCCCAAGTGACCGAATCGCTATGGGTTTTGTCGGTGTAGGTGGCGGCGGCGGTATCGGAACGGCTCATTTGCGGAATTCCCTGCGGTTTTCAGAGGTACAAGTAGTCGCTGTTTGCGATGTTGATGTTAATCATAAGCATGAGGCAAAGCGCATTGTTGACGAGGGCTATGGCAATAATAACTGCAGTATGTATGATGATTTCAGAGAACTTTTGCAGAGAAAAGACCTTGATGCGGTTTGCCTTTCCCTTCCAGATCACTGGCACGCGATTCCTGCGATCGAAGCTGCCAAAGCAGGGCTGGATATTTATGGCGAGAAACCTTTGAGCAGAACTATTGTGGAAGGGCGCAAAATGCTGGATGCTGTCCACCGTAACTGCGTTTTGTGGCAGAGCGGTACCCAGCAGCGTTCGGACTCGCGTTTTCACAGAGCATGTGAGCTTGTGCGAAATGGTCGGATCGGCGAGATTATTAGAGTTGAAGTAGGATTGCCCGATGGTCACAGTGGAGATGTAATGCCAGTTCAACCTATACCTGAAAATCTGGATTGGGATTTCTGGCTAGGGCCGGCTCCTTATGTTCCTTATCGTGGTGTTTCGCATTGGGACTGGCGATGGATAATGGATTATTCAGGCGGACAGTACACAGACTGGATAGGTCACCATATGGATATCGCTTTGTGGGGACTCGGCTTTGAGATAGATGAGCCTGTTGAAGTCCGAGGTTGGGCGGAATATCCAAGAGAAGGTCTTTTCAATACTCCTGTTCGGTACATGGTTAACTATAAGTTTTCTAATGGTGTTGAGATGAAAGCTGGCAATCTTTCAGATATGCCTAAAGGTTCGGGTGCTGTCTGGTACGGCACTGAAGGGTGGATTCGTGTGGATCGTGGCGGGATCTGGGCCAGCAAGGATTCGATATTAGATGAACGAATTGGGCCTGGGGATATTCGGTTGTACAGAAGCCGAGACCATTTCCGCAATTTTATAGACTGTATTAAAACACGCCAACGTCCCATCGCGCCAATCGAAGGGCTTTATAAGACCAATACCATTGGACTTGTTGGTGAAATAGCGATGCTGACCCAACGACGGTTGTTGTGGGATCCGGTTAAGGAAACATTTATTGATGACGAACAAGCCAATCGGTACCTGTCGCGTCCGATGCGCGCTCCCTGGTATCTGTAGCAAGAATATTTGCAATTCCTATCGGTAAAATATGGAAAGGTGTCATAATGGAACTAAATTTAAGAGCAAATATCATATCAATGTTGCTGTTAACCATATTGGCTTGCCAATCGTTTGGTATCAGCGATGAAGAGATTGCCCATATGAAAGTGGCCTCGCCGAGTGAGCCGTTTGTTGAGCCTGATAGTCCTCGAAAGGTCTTGATTTTCAGCCATTGTGAAGGATTTGCCCACAGCAGCATACCATATTTTGAAAAAGTGATGGACATAATGGCCCGGCGAACTGGTGCTTTTACCGTTGATATTAGCACAGATATGTCAGTGTTTGAGGATGGGTTGGATGAATATGATGTTGTTTGTTTTAACAACACTACTCATTTAAATCCTACTGAAAAGCAGCGAGAAGGCCTGCTCAACTTTTTGGATGCAGGAAAAGGCGTGGTTGGTATTCATGGTGCGACGGATAGTTTTTACGAATGGGAAGAAGGCGCTGCTATATTAGGAGGTTATTTTGACGGACATCCCTGGGAAGCTCACGGAACCTGGGCTATTAAGGTTACCGAGCCGGAGCATCCATTGGTTAAAATGTTTGCTGATACCACATTTAAGCTTAACGAAGAAATATACCGCATCAGGCCGGTGTCTCTGGAAGAGTGTCTTATACTGCTTGAGCTGGATTTTGACGATCCGGAAACTCGCGCCGCTGACCCTGAGACAAATCGAGTTCCTATAAGCTGGGTTCGTAATTATGGTGCCGGCAGGGTCTTTTATTCGAGCCTTGGGCACCACCACCATATCTTCTGGAACGAAGAGGTGTTGAAACATTTTCTGGCCGGTGTTCAGTTTGCTGCCGGTGACCTTGAAGCGCCGGCTGAGCCTTTGGGGCAAGCAGAATATATAAACCGACAGATAAGACCCTTGCTTGAGGATGTTGTAAATTATGAATATGGCCATAGTCAACGCAGCAAATACCAATTGACGGACATTGTTCGGCGCTTTTCCAGCAACTCCGAAGGGCGTAGGGTGCTAGAGCAAGAATTTTTGAAGGTACTCGGCAACGATATAAGTGGTGCCGGCCGTGATTTTTTATTGCGTCAACTGGGAATAATCGGCTCATCTGAATCTGTTGAATTGCTGGCAAATATGCTTAACGCCCCTGAAGTTTGCCAGATGGCGCGCCATGCCCTGGAAACGATACCCGGCAGCGAAGCTGATGAAGCCTTGAGAAAGCGGCTTGAAGAATCTAAGGGCGATATTGTTAGTATAGGAATAATAGGCACTCTTGGGCACCGCAGAGATGCTGGAGCTGTAGAGCAATTAGCTCAGATAATCGATGGAAAAAACGAAGCCCTGGCAATAGCGGCTGCAAATGCGCTGAGTAATATCGGATCGTCTGATGCGGAGGATGCCCTTGCTCGCTTGCAGGGTAATGTCGAGGGGCGTGTTTTGAATGAACTGCTCCATGCAAGGCTATCCTGCGCCACTGATTTTGCACAGGATCAAAAGGTTTCCCGTGCTATGGGAGTTTATGAGCAGCTTCTTGATGAATCGATGCCTGTTCAGGTTCAGGTAGGTGCTTTGCAGGGTTTTGTCGAAATAGGAGCCGACGGCACAGATGAGCGTATTGTGGACATAATAGGCAGCAGAAGTGGCCGCCTTCAGATGGCCGCTATTATGCTTTCGGCAAAAGTTGAAAGTGAGCAAATAGTTTCTTTGCTTGGTGAACTTATACCTGAGACTGACGAGCAGACGCAGATTACTGTTCTGGCTGCGCTTTCTGAGAGAGCGGATATCAGCGCGATGCCCTATGTCAAACAAGCCGCTCAAAGTGACAATTTATCCGTAAGGGTAGCCGCACTGGAAGCATTGAAAAACACCTGTGACGGATCGGCAGTAGAATTTCTGGCAGAGAGAGCGGCAGAAACTACCGGTCAAGAACAACGAGCAGCGCGCGAAAGCTTATATACGATACCCAGACAGGATGTGAATTCGACAATTATTGGCCTTGTACCGGAGGCTCCGCAACGAGTAAAAGCAGAGCTACTGACAGCTATCGGTCAGCGGTATATGGATAATGGGGTTGAATTGCTTCTCAAAAATGCTGCGTCTGATGAAGCAGAGATTGCCTCTGCCTCGATGGGCAGTCTCAGGCGAATCGGCAACCAGGAGCAATTTCCCCAGTTGGTTGATTTGATGCTAAATGTTGAATCTGCCAGGCAAGGGCAGGTTGAGCACACTATCCTGACAGTTCTTAACCGTTGCGGCGGCTCTGACATATTAACGGATTCGGCGTTACAGTATTTACCGACCGAGGATGTTGACTCGCATGCCCTGCTTCTTAATTTGCTCGGACATTCAGGACACAAAAAAGGTTTGGATGTGATTCTGGAAGGGCTTGAAAGTCAAGACAATGTGATAAAGCGGGCGTCGATAGACGCTGCCGGTAACTGGCCAGGTTGTGAAGTTGTCGAGCCTTTGCTGAAGGTCGTCTCGGAAACCGATGAAAGAACGCACCGAGTCGTAGCGTTCCGCGAGGCGGTCAGTCGGGCTTCAGAGTGCGGAGAAGTTACTAACCGACAACGCCTGCAATTGTTAGGCAAGTGCATAAATCTGGCCCCAGACGCCAATGAAGCCCGTCGCATATTACCCGCGCTTCGAGAAATTCATCTGGTGGAATCTGTGAAGCTTGCTTCAAAACTTCTGAACAAGCCGGGGCTTGAGAGCGAGACGGCGAGTGTTATTGCTAATATAGGCAATAATTTATCAGATGATGACTTGTCCAAAGTGTCTGATATTTTAGAAAAATCCCGCGATAGAGCAAGTGGGGAACTCCGGCAAGAGATTGATATGCTTTTGGTAAATATACAATAGTTGCCGATTTTAGATATTTATTGCACAGGAGATTAAGTTATCGGTGAGGGTGATTTCTGGTAGGTTGATTTGTAATCGTGTTTTAATTAGTTAACTTTCGCACTCTTGAAACCTGAAAAATCGGCTGTTAAACCCTAAAAAAAGCGTTTATGAATTAATGCCATTTTCGGAAAAAGACCCGAAAGTGATAAAAAATCATAAAAGTAACTTTATAGGCCATTTTGCTTATCTTTATATTTTGATGAATTATTGTTCTGGCGCAATATGATGTGCCGCACCAGGAAAATTAGCCATTGACAACTATTACACAAATACTGTACATTATATTGGAATTGTAAATAGTAATAGATTTTAAAGTTTTGTGATAAAAAAGGATACTACATGGGTTCTACTACTCTTGCAGAGCGGAAACGAAGCAAAAATGAGGCAATGGCTACGGCCAGGAAATACCTGATGCATGTAATCAGCGGTACTCATTGGGATCGTGAATGGCGTCATACGGCTGAGCAGTCCAAGCCGCGTCTTGTCGATTTGATTGATTCTATGATGGTTACACTGGACAAAAAGCCTGAATATAAAACTTACTGCCTTGATGGCGGTATGGTCGTAATTGAGGATTATCTTACTATCAGGCCTGAAAACAAGCAGCGTCTGAAAAAATATATCGAAGATGGCCGTATTCAGCTTGTAAACTGGTATACTCTGCCTGAGTCTTTTACTGTCGCCGGCGAAGCGTTAATTCGCAACCTCAAGCTTGGTCAGGACATGGCAGCCGAATACGGTGGAGCGATGTCCAGCGGATACACAGCCACCGGCTATGGCCAGACTTCGCAGCTTCCTCAGATTTACAAGGGCTTCGGCATAGAAAACGCGATTTTCTATCGCGGGACCAATAAACATCTGCTTACGCCTTTGTTCCACTGGCAAAGCCCTGACGGCTCAAAAATTCATGTTTTACGGACATTTGACGAGGTTACCAGAACGAACTGGTTCTTTTATGTTCACCAACCACTTGTTGCTGATAAGCCGGCACGGGATTTGACATACAGATATGACCCGAAGCATTTGCCTGTCCATATGTGTGATGAGCAGCTTTATGAGCGGGGTTTTAAAGTGCTTCGCGATGTGGCGCGGTTCAGCAAGGACAAGGACTCACTTAAAAAGGCATTGAACACGATTGTTGAGCAGGCAAAGCCTTATGCCGTTGGCAAGCATTTATTGGCACTGAATATGGAAGATAACGACAGTCCGTTTGAATTGCTGCCTGATATGATTGAATCTTTGAATAAGGTGTCTGGCGAAGTTGAATTTGTTCAAAGTTCAATGGACGAATACATGCAGGCTATTATTGCCGATGCTGATATTGATGGGGATGTCTTCCACAAAGGTGAGCTTCGCTACCCGGCGGTCGAAGAAGGCTTTAACGGTCTTTTGGGAGCTACTCATTCATCCAGAGTCAAACTGAAGATCCTTAACGAGGACACCGAAACCTGTCTTCTCTATCAGGCCGAGCCTTTGGCGACAGTTTCCTCTTTGCTGGGCAGCGAGTATCCCCGTGCGTTCCTTGATCGAGCCTGGCGTCATCTACTGCTAAATCAGGCTCATGACAGTATTTGCGGCGCAGCCGTTGACCAGGCTCATGAAGACATGCTTTATAATTTTTCAGTAGCCAGCGCAGTAGGGCAGGAAATAACCGCAAGAAGCTCTGCTCAGTTAATAAGCAATATTAAAACCTCAGATTCATTCAAAGAAGGCGACCATACGGTGACTTTCTTTAATAATCTGCCGTTTGAACGCAAAAAGGTCATAAAGGTTGTGGTTGATTTGCCTAAAAACGCTAAATCTGACGGCGTTGTCGATCCGTGCACCGGCGTGGGGGCATCCGAGTCAGAAAACACCGATATCGATTATTTTGACATTATAGATTCTCACGGCAAAGCCGTGGATTATGAAATTCTGACTAAGGAAGACATCAATATCGCGGTTGAGCGGCCTTATGACACCAACGGCATCAAGATGCCGGCTGTACGCCGTAAAATGCTGGTCGAGGTAAGTGTGCCGGCTATGGGTTACGGCACCTATGCCTTGAGGCCAAGAGAACGCAGATATGTCGCGCATCCGCAACCTGGCCCTGACAGGCCTCTTATCGCCCGAGGTAACGGCCTGCTGGAAAATGAACATATCAGGGTCCAGATCAATCCCAACGGAACTTTCAGTCTTCTGCACAAGGCTACTGATCATTTGATGGAAAATCTCCATTACTTCACCGACCGGGGCGAAGTGGGTTCTGCTCATATTGACGCTCAGACTCAGTTGAACACTACCCAGCAGAGCCTTGGAGCATGTTCAAAAGTTACGCTGGTCGAGTCGAATCTTCTGCGAGGTATTTATCGGATAGACCTTGAGATGACCATCCCGGCAGGAGCCACGCTGGACGGTAAATATCGTTTGCGAGAAGAGAAAAAACTGCCTATCACTACATGGTTGACGGTGGAAAAAGATTCGCCGTATCTGAAGATAAAGACCAGGCTGACAAATGAGGCACGCGATCATAAACTGCAGGTAAACTTCCCCAGCGGTATTTACACTGATTCTGTGGATGTTGAAAGCACCTATGCGGTTGAAAGCCGTTCGATTAGATATCCGGAGGCCGGAGACAATTTTGAACAAGGCTATCCGTTCCAGCCTATGCAGAACTTTATTGATTTGAGCGACGGCAAGGTCGGTCTGGCGGTTTTGAACAAGGGGTTGCGTGAATATGAGGTTATGGACGATAAGCAGCGTACAATCGCTATTACGCTGTTGCGTACTCACAGGGCATATATGACAGCTAACAGCGATATGACTCCTGATGAGCTTGATAAATACACCGGCCTTCAGTCACTGGACACTCTTGAATACACATACGCGCTTTATCCCCATAGCGGACGCTGGAACGATGGTGATGTACTACGACTGGCATATGACCACAAAGTTTCTTTCTCGGCTATCCAGGCGTTGCCAAATAACCAAGGTGAATTGCCGCCGGAAAGCAGTTTCTTTAAGATAAATCCCTCTGACAAATTGATGCTTTCGGCCTTAAAACAGGCCGATGACGGAAGCGGCGTAATTTTGAGGCTTTGGAATACCAGTTCCGATGATTTGACGGCATCGGTTAAGACCGCATTGCCTGTAAAGTCTGCGGCTATGCTCAAGCTTGATGAAAGCCTGATGTCAGATTTGGACTTCGAGGACGGCGAGGTTAAATTCAGTTGCGGAAGACACAAAATAATAACGCTTCTTCTGAGAACAGCTTAACCGCAAAGCAAAGGATTGTTTTTATAAATAAGGATGTTTCCAGTGGATTTAGCAACAAATGCCAGAGATTTATCTGAACCATTTATTTTTGATGAGCAAGGCCTATTGACTCTTGAGACCGGCGGTCAGGGCAGATTTAAGGCGGGTAAAAACGGTGTTAAGAAAATTCTTGGCACGGCCGACAAAAAAGCTGAGTTTATATTTCATGAAGATGAGAATATAACAGCCTATGTCCATTCCCAGATGGGCTATCCGGCTATGTACCCTCTACTGCCCTGTACCGTGGAAAAGCCTGTTCAGGCGGTGCTTATGGATCTTGACGGAACAAGCGTTCGCAGTGAGGAGTTCTGGATTTGGGTCATTGAGCAGACGACAGCTAAGTTGCTCGACAACAAAAGTTTTGAGCTTGAGAATTCTGATTTACCCTATGTGTCCGGCCACAGTGTCTCTGAGCACCTCCAGTACTGTATAAACAAGTATTGCCCGGGTAAAAGCATTGAGGAAGCGCGGAAGCATTACTTTGATATAACCGCTTTTGAAATGTGTGAAATAATGGAAGGCCGCGGCAGAAAGAACGCGTTTGAACCTACACCTGGTCTGAAAGATTTCCTTTACACTTTGAAAGATAAAAAGATAAAAATCGGGCTGGTGACTTCGGGATTATATGAAAAGGCCTGGCCTGAGATTCTGGATGCTTTCAGGCAGTTGGAGATGGGTGATCCGCGTGAATTTTATGACGCTATAATTACCGCGGGAACCGCCCTTCGCAAAGGACAGACCGGTACCCTGGGAGAACTTGAACCCAAGCCGCATCCCTGGCTTTACGCCGAAACTGCACGGGTGGGTCTGGGCATAGATTTCGCTGACCGTGCCGGCGTAGTTGGTATGGAAGACAGTGGAGCCGGAGTTGTCTCGGTTAGGCTGGCAGGCTTTGCCTGTATCGGCCTGAACGGAGGAAATATAGAACAAAGCGGCACTAAAGGATTATGTTCTTCATTTTGTGATACCTTAGAAGAAGCGCTGGATGTGATAGATTAATGTTTTAAGGAGTAGTTAATGCCGACCAAGTGTAGTTGTGAAAGTTTGTATAGGATGTTTTTTTCAGGACTGTTTCTGGCAGGGTTGATTTGTTCATTGGCATTTTCAGGCTGTGCAGCCAGTGATAGTTCCGGCAGCAGGTACTGGCCAAATCAGGAGCTTCCGACTGGCCTTATTCGTACGGTCCCTCATGAGGATTTTGAGCCATTAACTGGCCCGGAAGGCAATAAAGTGCCGGGTTCTTTTGCGGCAGAACATGTAATGGTTCAGTCGATATCCGGCCTTGCCGCTAGGGCTGTCAATCAAGGTAGGCTGGATGAACTGGTGTGGATTACAGTTGGTAGTCCCGACGGTGGACTCAATATAGAATATGACAGGTCATTCCAATGGATGGTTAACAAATTCGATATTGAAGACAGGGGCGTCTTTAGTAGCTGGGAGTTGATTGACCGATATTCTGGAAAGGGTATTATCAAAGGCTATGTACTTTACTCTTACGATCATTCTGAAGGAGATGCATATGAGCAGCGTCGTGAAAATATTGATGAATCGGTAAATGCGGCCACGATGATGGCCAGTTTGCTCAATGGAGTGCTCATCGAGGAAAGCATGGAAGAACAGGCTAAGGAACATGGCCTTGAACTGCTTTATGACGCAAGAGGAGTATCTGTTTCCGAAGTATTCGCCGAGCACAAGGATAAATTCAATCCGCGAGTTGCCGTAACTGCCGACCCCAAAGCCCCTAATTTAAGAGACACAGCTATTGCCTATAACCTTGCTGTTAGTTTTGATACCGAAGAACAGACCGATCAGTTATATGATTGGTTGGAACCCCCGGGGACTATTTTGGGCTGGAACTGGGGTGCCGAGGTTAGGCATACGGACCTTGTCAGCACTTACGGCCATTTCCATACGGCATCAAATTGGACATTGAATTTACCTTTCTTCCTGGCTTGCCAGAAGGAAGATGTACCACCGGTAGAGCCTCTTGATCCGCAGAAGATAGATTTTAACTCCGATGAAATAAATGTTTCATTTGTGATGAGCGACGGTGACAACCTTAGCTGGATGCTGAGTGATTTTACTGACCATCATTACTGGGCCAATGAGCACAGCGGTGAGTTCCCCTTTGGCTGGGGGATAGCTGCTGCTAATCTGCGTCCTGCAGGATCAGCGGTGCTGGATTATTTGAATCGAAACCGCCCGCAATCGGCCAGTTATATTGACTTTGCAGGTGGTTATTTTTTTCCTGACAGGTTTGCCGTAAAAAGAGGGAGCGAGGAAAGAGAGCGGCTGCTTCGTAAAAAGGCCCGACGCATTTGGGATGAAATCGAGCCAACAGGCATACGGACAATTAAGTTTATATGTCTTGATATTGACAGCAAAGAGGCTATGCAAGCATATAAGATTTTTGCCGAGGAGATGGACGGTCTGATAGGTATGTTTGCGATGCAGTACCATCCGTATGAAGCTGGCGCGGGTAAAACTTATTGGGTTGAGAACCGCAAGGGTATGGAGATCCCTGTGGTAACCCCAAAGTTCGCAATCTGGGATACAACCGGCACTGGAAGAGGTGATCCTCTCCTTACTGCGGAGCGCATTAATAACCTTGCT
>PWDX01000049.1 GCA_003553245.1 Phycisphaerae bacterium | reverse complement strand
TTTCTCTATCCGCGTCGGAACATTACCCCTTATCGCCGACACTTCAATATCTCTATGCATCCGTCGTATCTGAGACGCCCGCCGCAAACTCGATGTCCCCACCTTTGCACCAACCGGCAACTTTTTGATATCGGATATACCGGTATTGCTCAAAAGGCAATCCTCCGGATAATCCCGAAAGCAAATCGCCGCCAATTCTAACCCTTCAGGCTGTTTTACCGGCAAATCCTTCAAACTGTGAACCGCGAAATCAGCCTGACCGTGCAGAAGTACTTGCTCAAGCTGACTTGTAAAAAACCCGCTGCCTTTAAGCTCCCACAACGCCGTCTGACGATCCTTGTCGCCGGAAGTGCTTACCTGCATTATGTCTATATCCAGACCTGCACAACTTCGGCGCAGAGCCTCCGTAACGATATCAGTTTGCCGTACCGCCAGCCGACCCGCGCGAGTTGCTCCAGTCAGTTTTCTCATTCAATCCTGCTGTTCTTTGTCCAATGAAAATATCTTTTGTATCATCTCCGCTGCACGAAGCTGCTCCTCGCTTGGTTCACCTTCACCGCCCGCTTTCAAAAAATCAACCGGGCCGTGCAATATCTTCTGCACCAGCGACTCTGCAAAAACCTCCAGCCTTTTAGAATTAGCCTTTCCAAAACCGGAAGCGTACCGCCGAGCCTCTTCACGCGCCATGGCCTTACCCTGCTCCAACAATTCGCTGATAACTGGCACAACATCGAGCGACTCATACCCGCCGATAAACTTATCCACAAAATCGGCGACTATCACCCTTGCCTGCTCGCATCGCTCTGACCGAAGCATTTGATTAGACTCGACATTAGCTGTCAAATCGTCAATATTGTACAGCACAACATTTTCAAAATCACCCGCTGCCGGATCAATATCACGCGGCACCGCTACATCCAACATCAGCAAAGGCCCTACCCTATCGGCCACTGTTCTGCCAATCGTCTCGGCCTTTAATATGACTTTTTCAGAACCAGTCGAACTGATAACAATATCAATATCACTAAGCCGCCCTGCGATCTCACCCAGACTAATGACCTGACCGGTGCCAAGCCGAGTGACCATTTCCTTAGCGGTTTTAGCACTGCGGTTGGCGATAACCAAATCTCTGAGCCCGGCCTTAAACAGATATCTGGCCGCGAGTTCTGCGTTATCACCGGCGCCAATAATCATAGCCGAACAATCCTCGATATTTAGACGCTGGCGAGCAACCTCCACCGCCGCCATACTAACTGAGACCGCACCACAGTTTATACCCGTCTGGGCACGAACAGCTTTGCCCGCCCGGAAGGCCATATGAAACAACCGGTGAAATATAACCTTACTCATCCGACAATTTGCCGGCTCGGTGTAGGCCTCTTTCACCTGAGCAAGTATCTGATTTTCCCCGGGAATCTGAGAATCAAGCCCCGCGGAAACCTCAAACAAATGCCTGACGGCACCGGCCTGCTCGAGCAAGCTGCTATACTGGCGCCAGACCTGCCCCATATCCTCTCCAATTTCATCCAGCAAATCAGCAAAATACTGCCCTGCGTCAAAATCAGCTCGCACATAAGCATAAAACTCGATCCTGTTGCAGGTACTGAGCAATACAGCCTCGCTTATATTATCTTCCGCATGCATTCTGCGCAGTAGCGTCCGGCGATGCCCGGCACTTAGGCTAACCTTTTCACGCAACGGCACAGGGCAATTCTGATGGCTTATGCTATAAACCACAAGCTTCATTAAATCGACACCTTGATTTGTTTATCGTCATTAAAAATCGCATAAAAGCTGTAATATAGCATTTTTGCCCTGCCGCAAAAAGCCTAATTACGCAAAACTTAACATCATCGCCATTTACACCGCTCAAAAGCAGTTGCATTGTCTGGCGTTGAGGTTATAATACTGGGTTCAAGTTTGAGCAGTGCTGCTTTTCATTAAATTAGGTTATTGACTTGCGAATAGCAAAATATTATCAGGAGCGACTATATGGAACAGGTTGCCACACAGACAGAAGCTGATCTTTTTGGACAAACAATACCACAACCCAATGAGATCGAACAAATATCTCTGAATGTATATTCAGATGAGAAGAATACGATGGAGTTCGCCGAATTGGTTGAACAGAACGCTCAGAAAAGATCGGCAAAGGCCAATCTGACCGGCGGAATCGGCTACTACATACTCGGAGAATATGCTCAGGCAGCGGAAAAACTTGAAAAAGCCGACGACTGCGCACAAAAATTTATGTACCTTGCATTCGCTAACCGAGAGCTTGGGAACTTCGAAGATGCTGTGAAAAACCTTGATAAGGCCAGTAAGAATGACGCCGACAAGCTCACGGTGGCATTCGAGAAAGCCTCAACATATCGCCAGGCAGATAATTTCGAAAAGGCGGAAAAAGAACTGCAAGCCTGCTCAAACTATGATGGCGTAAGCGCAGAGTACCATTATCAGCTGGGAAGACTGCTCGAAGACCAGGGACTTTATATAAAAGCTGCGAAAAACTACGAAAAGGCAATTGAACTCGAACCCAAACACGCACAGGCAAGATTCCATCTGGCATATAGATGCGATCTGCTTGGCGATGAAGAATCCGCAATTGAACATTACAAGCAGTTGCAAGGCCAAGGAACTGTTTATGTAAACGCTATGCTGAACCTCGCGGTGATATACGAAGACAAAGCCGAATATGAAAAAGCCCTCAGCTGCGTCAGAAAGGTGCTAAAAAACCACCCAAACCATAAAAGAGCAAGGCTCTTTGAGAAAGACATACGAAGCTCAAGGACAATGTTCTACGACGAGGAATGGGAAAAACGAATTGACCGGAAAAACCAGATGCTCGAAACGCCTTTGACGGACTTCGAGCTGTCGGTAAGAAGCAGAAACTGCCTCCAGAAAATGAACATCGAAACAATCGGCGACCTGCTCAATATAACCGAGAGTGAATTGCTGTCATATAAAAACTTCGGTGAAACTTCACTAAAGGAAATCAAAGAAATCCTTGACTCAAAAGGGCTATATCTGGGAATGGCAAGAGAGGACACAGATTCGTCGGAATCCAACGATCAGCAGGAACAGCAACAAGAGCAGTTCAAGGCTCTTTATGAAAATCCGATCGAAGATTTACAACTGTCTGTAAGGGCAAAAAAATGCCTCGAAAAGCTGGATATCAAAAAAATCGGCGACTTAGCTCAAATCACAGAAGCCGAACTGCTTGGCTGTAAAAATTTCGGCGTTACAAGTCTTAACGAAGTTAAAAAAGCCTTAGCCGATCTCGGTCTGTCCCTTAGAAAAATTGATTAAAACCTGATCGAAGCCGGCAAAGGCAAGGACATATTCAAATGAGATGCGACAGTTTTGCATTGCCCGGCCTTGGTAAACTGAAAAAATACCGGCTGCTGTTGATTATAGCGGCCGGTATTTCTATTATCGCTGTGATGATAAGCTGCCCCGAAAGATATATATCACGCACAACTCCTGAAATGGAAACAGAAACGGATTACTGGATGAGGGTTCTTTTATCCAACGGTGTTACAGAATTCAAGCTCTCATCCGAATCAGCACTAATCGTTTCGAACCCACAAACCGGCAAGGAAAAACAACTTCCAGGCCGGGACGAAGCGTTTCATATTGCACTGGAAAGCGGCAAATTTAAAATTGACGGAGATTTTTTTGTTGAAAGCAGTGAAGTTTTACTGACTACTGACGAACCTCACATACTTGCCGTGAACAATAGCCGTTACAGAGGCAACATCCTTTTAATTCAAAACAGCGAGGCAACTGCTTTCAGCATCATAAATCATCTGCCACTGGAACCTTATCTTGCCGGGGTAATTAGCGCGGAAATGCCTCAATATTGGGAAATGGAAGCTCTAAAAGCCCAGACCATCGCTGCCAGAACATACGCAATGTATATTAAGAACCGTTTTGGGCCGCGCAGACACTTTGATGTTACGCGCACACAGGCCAGCCAAGTTTATCACGGTATGCGTGCTGAAACAGCGAGGACCTGGCAGGCAGTAAACCGCACCAAAGGAAAATTTTTGCACTATCGCAGCGAAAATGAAAAGCCTGAATTGTTCACTGCGTTCTATAGTTCTGCCTGTGGAGGCCATACGGAAAACAGCGAATATGTCTTTGGCGAACACCTTCCACCTCTTTCAGGTGTTCCGTGTCCATATTGCTATGAAATAGCGAAAACCAGCGTATTCTACTGGCCGACTGTGAAATTTGACAAAAAGTATGTCAGCAGCGCTTTGCTCCAGAAGTACCCCTCTTTGAAAAACCTCGAGCAAATCGTCGATATAGCCGTAGCCCGCAAATCTGATTACGGCGACTTCCAGCGCATCACTTCGCTAAAACTCACCGGCATAAACGAAAAAACACACAATATTCGCGCTGAAGATTTCCGCCTGACCATTGACCCGACCGGCAGCAGAATAAAAAGCACCGCCTTTAAAATAACTGACGCAGGCGAAAAATGGGCGGTTACAAACGGCAGAGGATACGGCCACGCTGTCGGAATGTGCCAATGCGGCGCCCAGGCAATAGCGAGAAGAGGCTACACAGCCGAGCAGATACTTTACTATTACTATCCGGGCTCAGAAATTCTAAAACTCTACTAAAACAATGCCAGCGTTTCAGCTTACAAAAACAGATACTCATTCCAGTGCCAGGCTGGGCTTGCTCAATACGGAACATGGAAGCGTGCAAACACCGGTGTTTATGCCCATCGGAACAGCCGCTGCCGTGAAAGGCACTACGCCGGAGCAACTCAGACAAACCGGTGCAAGCGTTGTCCTGGCAAACACTTATCATCTGATGCTGCGTCCGGGAGCGGAAATTGTTGAAAAACTCGGCGGAATCAACAAACTTATGGCCTGGGATGGCCCGATACTGACCGACAGCGGAGGATATCAGGTTTTTTCGCTTGAAGCGCTCACCAGAATCGATGACCACGGCGTCGAATTTGCAAGCCATATTGACGGAAAGCGATTTTACCTCACCGCTGAAGAAGCCATAAAAATCCAGAACCAGCTTGGAGCCGATATAATTATGGCTTTCGACCAATGCACACCCTACCCCTGCCCGAAAGACCAACTTCAACAGGCCCTCGAGCGAACTTTAAGATGGGCCCAGCTATGCAAAAAAGCCCATAAAGACCGCAGCCAAATGCTTTTCGGTATTGTACAGGGCGAAATAGACCTCCAAATGCGAAGCTATTGCGCTGAGGAACTGATTAAAATGGATTTCGACGGCTATGCAATCGGAGGCCTGAGCGTTGGTGAAGGACACGAAAATATGAAAAAAACAGTAGAACATACCGCACAAGTTTTGCCTAAAGACAAACCTCGCTACCTTATGGGCGTAGGAACCCCAGCGGATATTATCGAGGCTGTTAAATCGGGCGTGGATATGTTCGATTGTGTTTTGCCAACCAGAAACGGAAGAAACGCATGCGCATTCACCGAAAACGGCCCGATAAGACTGAGAAACAATAAGTTTATAGAGGATACAAACCCAATCGAACCCGGCTGTGATTGCTACTGCTGCCAAACATACAGCAGGGCATCAATAAGGCATTTTTTTAATACAAAGGAAATGCTGGGTCCCATAATGCTATCCTTGCACAATCTGGCATTTTACCAGAGGTTAATGAAAAATATCCGGGATAAAATAGATACGGGGCAATTTGCAGACTGGGCAGAAGAAAAAATCACGCAATACAAGGTTTTCAATTCTGTCCCGAAACCAGGCAAAAACGGCTAAAAGTAATTTTTACTGTTATTTTGGGAATTTTTCGGTTATAAAACCGGTTACCAAAAAAAGCGACTTTTAAGCAGAATATAAGGAAGGAACAGATATGAACAAATTATGGATACTTGCACAGGCACAAGCGCAGGCCGAAAACCAGGAAGAAGTCATTTTTGGCGAGCCGCTAAATCAACAGGAAACCGAAACTCACACAATCCAACCCGATAATGAGCAACTGGACGAAGAAGCACCACCACAACAGCAAATCGGGCTTCACAACATACTGTTTTTTGCTGCGATCGCATTGCTTATGTACTTTCTGCTTTTCAGGGGCCCGAAAAAACGCCAGCAGGAGCACCAGAAGATGGTCCAAAGCGTTGAGAAAAACGACAAAATACGCCCCATCGGCGGGATTATCGGCACAGTTGTTGATGTAAAAGACGATCAGATCACAGTCAAAATAGATGAATCTACGAACACAAAAATGAAAATAATACCGAGTGCTATCGCAGCTAATCTCTCGAAGGAAACAAAATAGCGCTCAAAGCGTAGAGCTATTCTGACGAAATAAAACTTTCAGACGAGTACTTCAGGATGACAAACTTAAATTTTATGAATTTTACTTTAGGAATACCGTGCTATGAATAGGAATCTTGGTTGGAAATTCGCCTTAATCGTCGTGTTAGCTGTCGTAGCATTCTGGACTCTCTACCCACCCAGTAGAACAATCAAGCCTGGAATCGACCTGGCAGGTGGAACAAGCCTTACTTATGAAATAGACCCGACAGGCCTTGCAGATGCCGAAAGGCACGGCCTATCGCAGAGGATGATTGCGGTACTTCAAAGGCGAGTCGATCCGCATAATGTGCGAAATCTGTTATGGAGGCCCCAGGGAGCGACGCGCTTTGAGGTAGTTATGCCTTTAGCAAGCGCAGAAGCTCGCGAAAAACGCGAAAATTTTGAAGTCGCGATGGACGAGTTGATGGCAAGAAATGTCAATCCCGCCGCCGTAATGCGAATACTCGACCAGCCTCAGCAACAGCGGAAGGAGTCTCTCGAAAGACTTGCGCACGGCTGCGAAGATACTATGAGCATATTCGAGGAGCTTGCATCCATTTATGACCAGAGACAGCAACTGCGCAGCCAGCGAGACCAGTATCAGGCGGAACTTGACGAACTGGCCGATGAGGTTTCTGAGGTCGGGATAAACATTGCCGATGTCGAAGATGAGGTTCACGGCTGGTCGCAGCTTTCCGAGCAGGAACTGGCAGAAACATTGAGAGACTATCTTGATGAGGACGATGCCGAAAAGCTCGAATTGCTGACCAGATATGTCGAAGCTTACCGCGGCTGGGCCGAAGCGGTGGATGAGCTTACTGACCCTGAAGAAGGCTTAAACATCCGCTATGAAAGAGCTCGAAGCGAACTGGATGACCTGAACGTCACTCGCGAACAGATGATAGCGGTGCTGGAGACTCCTAATGAAAACGAACAGCGAAACGCTCTCGAGCAGCTTAAAGAGCAATTCCCCGAACGCGCAGAACAAATCAGACTGGTCGCAACTACCTTTGAGCAATACCAGCCTTTCAGAGGCAGGCTCGACGATCCAAGAGACTTACAGCGAATGCTTGAGGGAGCCGGAATTCTCGAATTCAGGATTATACCGACAAGATTTGAGGATGTGCTTCGTGACGAACAGATTGATACCTATGTGGAAAATCTTACCCAAAGAGGTCCGCGCTACGCCTCGGATGAAAGCTATGTCTGGCTCGAAATCGAAGATCCGGAAGAATGGAATGTTCCAGGCTCTATAACAGCACCATTTGGCGCAAGAGAATATGTTCTGACAAGTAATCTTGACAACGAAAAAATGCTCCAGGACGGCCAACAAAGACAATGGCAATTAGAACGCGCTCGTCCAACCTCAGACCAGATGGGACGCCGAGCGATAGCATTCAGACTCGACCAGCGAGGCGGAGCTACCTTCGGACGCATAACCGGAGACAATCTCGAAAGACAACTCGGTATAATGCTTGATAACAGGGCGTTGTCAGCCCCAACGATACAATCTCGAATCACCACCGAAGGCACAATTACCGGCAATTTCAGTCAAACAGAAATAAATGATATGATAGATAAGCTTAACGCAGGCTCCCTGCCGGCAAGGCTCATCGAACAACCAATATCCGTCAGGACGGTAGGGCCATCGATAGGCGCCGAAAACCGAGACCAGGGCATAACAGCCGTTATTGTAGGCTTTTTCCTCGTCGCGGCATTTATGATTGTATATTACCTGATCGCCGGAGTACTGGCCAATGTCGCGCTGTTTTTGAATGTGCTTTTTGTGCTCGGCTTTATGGTGCTTCTGCGTGCTACATTTACTCTGCCCGGTATTGCGGGCCTTATTCTTACAATCGGCATGAGCGTGGATGCGAATGTGCTTATCTTCGAGCGCATCCGTGAAGAACAAAAACGCGGCTCGTCACTTAGGATCGCTATCAAAAACGGCTACGAGCGAGCTTTTAGAACCATTTTTGACGCTAATGTTACAACTTTCATAACCGCAGCGATACTCCTGTGGCAGGCGCCGGAAGAAGTCAAAGGCTTCGCCATCGTCCTGATGCTCGGTATCGTAGCAAGTATGTTCACAGCTCTGTTCGTAACAAGAGTATTCTTCGACTGGCTCACGACCAGAAAAATACTCAAAGACAAACTCTCAATGCTCGCTTTCTTCGGTAAAACTTCCATAAACTGGATGGCCGCTCGCAAGTACTTCTTTACTGTCTCGGCAATTCTGATTCTCGCCGGAATAGGAGCTTTCTTGTCACGGGACGAAGCGACCAACAGCAAATACGGAATTGAGTTTACCGGCGGGACTTCCGTCGAGGTAACCCTCCGCGAAGGCGCAGAACTTGCCAGACAGGATGTAGCCGATAGAATTCACGCCATCGGCAGGGAAATCAATAACCCAGCCCTTGCCGCCGCAGGCGTTTACAGTGTGGGCCAGACGGGTGATCGTTACGAGATTACCACCACGGCCACAAACGAAACCGTTGCCACTATAACCTTGCCCGCTGAGCAGCAACTCGCCGCTACGCAGGTTCGTGCGCAAATAGCTCAGGCAGCCCGGCAGACCGGATACCAATTATCGGAATTGAATGTAAGAGCGGATAACGAAAACACTTTCACCGTCTCAACAGGGCAGATGAATACCGCTATTGTCCGTGAAGTTCTCACGCAGGCATTTCCACAGGCTGATGTATCCGATCCGTATATCAATCAGGTCGTTAACGAAGCTGTCATGCAGGCGCTCGGTGAATATCTCGAACTTGAGCGGAATCTTCAGCCGGAAATCGCAAACATTGAAAGAATAGACGAAGAAGACATCGGCGCCTATCCCGAACTTGCAGATTTCCTCGGCGGCGTAAGAATAACGACTTCATTGCAAATACCGGCGACAAGATCAACAATAGAAAATCGCCTTCGTGACATACGCTTCAGGGACGACGATGTGGAAGATATGCAATGGTACGAGCATCGTCTATTAGATGAAAATCTTAGGCCTCTTGAAGCTGACAGAGAATATTCGGAATTTGTTTATATAAGCTCTTCACCCGAAGCAGGTGCACAAATGCCTGACGACCAATGGCAACAGTTCGCTGCCGCCGAAGAGCAAAAGATCACTCAGGCTATGCAGCTTGAGGCGTCTTTACCTCGTGTAACACAGATTGATCCGTCAATAGGCGGCGAAGCCAAAACACAGGCAGTTATAGCTATATTCCTGTCACTTCTGGCGATTATCGGATATATATGGGTTAGATTTGGAAGCGCCCGTTATGGCCTCGCTGCTATCGCCGCGCTGGTTCACGATGTTACTATTACGCTCGGCGCCTTGGTGGCCTGCACATATATCGCCGGAACCGCTATCGGCGATGCGCTGCTGATAAGGGACTTCAACATTGACCTTACCATAATCGCGGCCTTTCTGACACTAATCGGTTATTCGCTTAACGACACTATCGTCGTCTTTGACCGAATCCGTGAAAATCGAAAGAAGAAACAGCTTGTTCCGCAGACAGTTTCGGACAGTATCAACGAAACAATACCGCGAACAATACTGACCTCGCTTACAACTTTCCTGGTTGTCCTGGTTATGTATATATTCGGCGGCGCAGAACTGCGAGGGTTCACATTCGCGATAGGTCTGGGTGTAATCGTTGGTAGTTACTCTTCAATCGCCATCGCAGCACCGCTGCTGCTGATAGGCGCCGGCAAAACAGCCAATGAGAAAAAACCGGCCAGAACGACAGTTTCGTCAAAACCGGCAACGGCTAACTGATAATTGTTCCACCGACTACGACATTGCCCCGGCTATCATAAAGCACCAGCTTTTGGCCGGGGCATGGCGCAAATACCGGCTTATCAAACTGCACCGTTAGCCTGTCATCTCCTATATCCGTAATCCTGCACTGCTGACCGCCGGTATAGGACCGGATTTTACCGAGGAACTCCTGCCCCTCTCCCAGCAGCGACGGCATCAGTATATTCAAACTATCAGCCCGAATCTCCTTAATCAGCACCTCTTCTCTACGACCAAGCACCAGCGTATTGGCCGCGATATCAATCTTCGCAACATACAGCGGCTGCGTCGATGCAATGCCGATACCCTTACGCTGACCAAGCGTATAATTGCCAAGCCCCTTATGCTCTCCAAGCTCATTACCGCTTGTATCAACCACCGGCCCAGGCTTGCCGGAATCCCCCACCCCTAAAACATCACGATAATCCCCCTGCCCGGCGAAACACAACTCCATACTCTCAGGCTTTTCCTTAACCTTCAAGCCAAGCCCAGCCGCTATCTGGCGGGTCCGCGTCTTAGCTATACCCGCAAGTGGAAACGCCAGCCGACCAAGCCGCTCCCGCTTTATGCCGTAAAGGAAATAACTTTGATCTTTCGTCTTATCAGTTGCCTGACCAAGCGCTTTATGACCGTCATACTCCCTAATTTCCGCATAGTGCCCCGTCGCAAGATTTTCGATCCCAAACTCCTGCAGCACCAAATCCCAAACCAGAGCGAACTTCAGGTATGTATTGCAATCTGCGCAAGGATTCGGAGTCTGCCCCTGCTGATAGGCCAACTTAAACGGCTTGATTATCAACTCCGTAAAAGCCCGGCAAACATCGACAAAATAATGAGATATACCCAACTCATCACACACAAACGCCGCGTCCGCCCCGCAACAGCCGCTAACACCGCTGTCGCAGCTTGGAACCTTCATCGTTATTCCAAGCACATCCCAGCTCCGCTCCTTCAGCAGCGCCGCGCAAACAGAACTGTCAACGCCCCCGCTCATAAGAACCGCTATCCGCTTCTCAGGCGGCGCAGACGGCTCATAAGGCCGCAGGCTCGCCGGCATCAGCACCACGCTGTCCCTGACCCTATACAAATCCGCCGCCATCTAAGCCCCCTAATCTCGACAACACATTACCATTTACACTCTTTCTGACCCTGTTGCCCGGCCCAGCCGCTACATACCTGCCCAGTGACTCAATCCTGCCCCGCAGACAGTCACGACACTGCACCGCGGTCTCATTTATACAGGCCTTCGCCGGATAGATTTCATACATACTGCGATAACACACCGGCGTAAGATTCGGCATCACAACATTAGCGCCACGACAAAGCGCATTCTCACGCCCAGTCCCGATATTCAGCGTCGCAAGAGCGCTCGTCCCGGGAATATTAGCGTCAGGCCGAACTAAACGACTAAGTGAGACAACCTTATATGTCATCAGCTCCGTCGCCGGAACCTGCTCGGTCTCGCCGGTCGCCGCCCCGCCCAGCCGCGTGTCAGGATGAGCGATGTATGGCCCAACCCCTATCATGTCCAGATCCATCCGGTCGAATGTCAATATGTCACGACCAAGACTCTCATAGCTCTGCCCCGGTATCCCGACCATCACGCCGCTGCCGATCTCATAACCCATCTGGCCACACGCCTCCAGTATCTCTTTTCTGCCGGCCCCGCCGCGTCCGCTTGAAGGATGAATCCGCTCATAAAGCTGCTCATCCGTCGTCTCAAGCCGAAGCAGCACACGGTCCGCACCAGCCTCTTTCCATAACCGATAATCCTCAACAGGCCGCTCACCCATACTAAGCGTAACGGCCAGTGCCGTATCAGATTTAATCGTCCGTATTATCTCACCAAGCCACTCCGCCGTTATCCCGTAATCCTCTCCGGCCTGTATCACAACCGTACCATAACCATACTCCGCCGCCTGCTCCGCCCCGGCAAGTATCTCATCCCGCGACATCCGATACCGCTGCAGCCCTTTCCGCTCGGTGTTGATACCGCAATATGCGCACCGCCGCACGCAGTAATTCGATATCTCCAGCAACCCGCGCAAATGCACACCATCGCCGACATTCTCACGGCGCACCTGGTCCGCCGCCTGCCAGAGCCTCTCAAGCCGGCTTTCATCTTCGGCCTTCAACCATTCCACAACAGCCGCAAGTTCAGCATTATCACACAATCTGTCTATCCCTGAAAAATCTGAAAAACTGCAAAATGAACAATTCAAAAACGGGTAAATATGATTATAACATTTCCGCCCCCAATCTTCAGACAAATTTTTTCCTCTCAGGGCAACCGTATGAGATATTCCTTAGATGGGTTTTGCTTTTTTGCGTTAAACCCCAAAAGAGTCAGCAGGTCTTTTTGTCATATCCTGCTTTGGCGAATATAAGCTGATACAATACCGCTGTTCTGTGCTGGTACTGCCCTTTAAGAGGAGAGTACAGCATGAGATAGCATAAAACTATTTATTTTAACATTCATGCTTTTTATCAAAAACCCAATATTAGTCCTTTAGCCATCGGAATTGTTCGAATATTGAGCAACTTAACAGTTAGGAACAACCCATTGAGTTTCCGCAGTTGAAGCATTTATAGCATGTTCCGTTTCTGACAGTTATCGAGCCGCAGACATCGCAGGCGGGTGCGTCGTCCTGGAAATGCTCGAACTGCTCGTTAAAGTGTTTCATAACTTCCTGCTGATTCTGAGCTCCTGTTTCGGTAATCGCCGAACCTACAAGGTTTTCGACCCTGCCGGAAAATCGGCTCATACGGTCACTGTTCGTAACGGAAACATCTTTGTGCTGTTTGGGTGCTGGTTTTTTGGGCTTTTCGTTTTTTCCCTTTGCCTCTGCGATTTTCTCGGTAAGGTTCTTGGTTTTCTCGACGAGTTGTTTCGCGGTAGCGTTGCTTTTGTTTTCGCCGGATGATGCGCCGCGGTTGGGCGTATTGCGCTCGGCATAGCCGGGAATAAACTGACAGCCCAGCCAGCAGAAGATGTAGTCTATAACGCTCTTGGCAAATGGAATGTCTCTGTTGGAGGTCATCCCCGCCGGCTCAAACCTCGCATGACGGAACTTATCGACCAGCGTTACCAGAGGCACACCGTATTGCAGCGACAGCGATGTGCAGGTTCCAATGACATCCATCAATCCACCAACGGTGCTGCCCTCCTTGGCCATAGTGATAAACAATTCACCGGGCTGTCCGTCTTCGTATAAGCCCACCGTCAGATAACCCTCGTGGCCGGCGACCGAGAATTTGTGCGTGATGCTCTGCCTTGTATCCGGCAGTCTTCGCCGCGGCGGTTTTGCTTTTACAGGTTCCTCTGCGGCCTTTGCCTTGGTCTTGCCGTCCTCGTGCTTTTTCGTGGAAACCGGCTGAAGCATTTTCGAGCCGTCCCTGTAAATCGCGACGGCTTTTAGGCCGAGCTTCCAGCCTTCCATATACGCGGTGGCAATTTCATCTTTGTCGGCTTCGCGGGGCATATTAATCGTCTTGCTTATCGCTCCGGAAATGAACGGCTGGACCGCGCCCATCATTTTCAGATGAGCCTCCCAGTAAATATGCCGTTTGCCCGTTCTGGGCTTAAATGCACAATCAAAAACAGATAAATGCTCATCCGTGAGCTTCGGCGATCCCTCGATTGTGTCATTTTTGTCGATATAGTCGCATATCTGTTTTATATCTTCCGGACTGTAGCCCAGCCGTTCCAGCGCCATCGGTACTGTTTTGTTTACGAGTTTGAGCATTCCGCCGCCTGCCAGCAGTTTATATTTTACCAGCGCTATATCCGGCTCTATTCCGGTGGTGTCGCAGTCCATCATAAAGCCGATTGTCCCTGTCGGAGCCAGGACAGTGGCCTGTGCGTTTCTGAAACCGCTTCTGGCGCCGGCGTCAACCGCCTGGTCCCAGGCCTCTTTGGCCGCGTCGAGCAGGTATCTTGGACAATGTGTTTCCGGTATATTGTAGGCTTGTTCGCGGTGCATCGCTAGGACTTTGAGCATCGGCTCGCGATTTCGGGTAAATTCGGCAAACGGGCCCATCTGAGAAGCGATTTCAGCACTTACGCTATAAGCAGTGCCGGTCAGTATCGCGCTTATGGCCGAGGCCATCGCCCTTGAGTCGTCGGAGTCATAAGCGTATGCAAGACTCATCATCAAGGAGCCGAGGTTGGCGTAGCCCAGTCCCAGCGGCCTGAAATCGTGGCTGTTTTTTGCGATTCGCCCTTCGGGATAGCTGCCGTTGTCAACGAGGATTTCCTGTGCGATGATAAACAGCCTTACAGCGTGCTGAAATCGCTCTATGTCAAAAGTGCCGTCTTCTTTGCGGAACTTCATCAGATTCAGCGAGGCCAGGTTGCAGGCAGAGTCATTTATGAACATATACTCGCTGCATGGATTAGAGGCGTTAATCGGGCCGGAATTCGGACAGGTGTGCCATTTGTTTATAGTAGTGTGATATTGAACGCCCGGATCGCCACAGACTCTCGTACCCTCGGCGATAAGGTCCATAAGTTCACGGGCTTTGTAGTTATCCAGCGGTTCACCCGTGGTTATCGCCTTTGTTGTCCACTCGGCGTCTTTATCAACCGCCTTCATAAACTCATCGGTTACTCTTACGGAGAGATTGGAGTTCTGGAACATCACGCTGCCGTAAGCTTCGTTATTGTAATCGCCGCTATAGCCTGCCTCGATAAGGCATCGGGCTTTTTCCTCTTCTTCGGTCTTACAGGTGATAAATTCCTTTATGTCCGGATGGTCTATCATCAGCGATTGCATCTTGGCTGCGCGACGGGTTTTGCCGCCGGACTTTATAACCGCCGCTATCTGGTCGTACACCCGCATAAAGCTTAAAGGCCCGGACGGTTTGCCGCCGCCTGAGAGGTTTTCTTTGCTGGAGCGCAGGGTTGATAAGTCTGTTCCCGTTCCCGAACCGTGCTTAAAGAGCATCGCCTCGCTGTTTGCCAGTCGCATAATATCTTCCATTGAGTCGTCGACCGACTGTATAAAGCACGCCGAAGCCTGCGGATATTCGTATCCGTTTTCACACGGTATGGCCTTGCCTTTGGCACTGTCCCAATGATAGTTGTGCCTGCTTCCTCCGATTCCGTAAACATCATACAGACCGACATTGAACCATACCGGAGAGTTGAACGAGCCGTACTGATTTACGCAAAGCCAAGTAAGCTCGTGATAAAATTTGTCGGCGTCGGCGTAGCTGGCGAAATAGCTGTCTTTCATTCCGCGGTCCGCGATTGTCCGGCAGACGCGATGAAACAGTTGCTTTAAGGAATTTTCGCGGACTCCGCCGCCGATATCGCCGTAGAAATACTTGCTTGCTACGACTTTGGTGGCGAGTTGGCTCCAGGAAGCCGGCACTTCGATGTTGTCCTGTTCAAATATTGTCTGGCCGTTATCACCGGCGATTTTTGTCGATCTGATATCCCATTCGAGCTCGTCGAACGGATGAACACCCGGGGTTGAGAAGTTCTGCTCTACTTTCAGGCCGGAGTGATTGGTGTTTTCCCTGTGAGATTTGCTGTTGGTGGTGTGTTCAGACATAATAACGACTCCTCGGTATAAATATACTACATATAGTAATTATTACTACGCATAAAGCTATATCTTGGTGCGAATCATTTTTCAATCATAGGTGTTTTTTGAAAGCCGTCAAACCATTTTTCAGAAAAACCCGCACAGTGACACCGCCAATTGCCTAATCCCTTTGCTGTTCGAGATATAGAGCAAAGAAATTTTTTATAAAAATATCCCGCCTTGATCCTCCTTTGACTTGAAGCCTGTCAGTAAATAAAAACCACTTTTCCTTTGAACCTGTATAACTACAATACTATAAATATTTTCTGAGACAAATACTGACTTTTCATTCATTTAAGTAAAGAAAGTATGCAATCGCAGGACAACGACAGACTTGAAAATATCCGAGAGCAGATAAAAGCTTTCCCGACCGGGCCGGGCCTTTATGTTATGAAAAACGCACGGGACAAGGTGCTTTATATCGGCAAGGCTAAGAGTCTGCGAAGCAGAGCCGCCAGTTATTTCCAGCCCTCTGCCGATGTAGCGGCCAGCCGCGGGCCAAAAATTGCCGAGATGCTGAACAAAATCCACTCGATCGATTTCATCGAAGCCAAAAGTGAAGTGGATGCCGTCCTGCAGGAAGCCCGTCTGATAAAGGACATAAAACCGCCCTACAACACCGCACTGGCAGACGACAAGAGCTTTCCTTATCTGGAAATAACCACTCGAGATGACTTTCCCGGCGTTTATATTACCCGCAAGCCGCGCAAAGGGGCACGGCTGTTCGGGCCGTTTACAAACGCCAAAGACCTGAGGCCGCTGCTGGTGCTGCTTCAGCAGATTTTCAAATTTCGCACCTGCAACCTGGACATCCGCAAAGACGACCCGAAGAGGCGGTTTTTTCGGCCTTGTCTGCTCTACAGCATAAAGCGCTGCACCGCTCCTTGTGCCGACAACATAAGCCAGAAAGACTATAAAAAAATCATTTCCGATCTGGTCAGTTTCCTTAAATCAAAACGCAGCAAAATCCTGCGGCAATTAAAGCAGCAGATGGAAGAAGCCGCCGCCGAGCGTAAATATGAAAAAGCGGCGATGTATCGCGACCGCATCGGCCTTATTGAAAGGCTCGACCGGCGGGGAACGCCCTCGGAGCATGTCCAGCCGGAAGTATTCGCCGCCGACCCGACAGAGGCGCTTGAGAGACTGACAAAAATGCTGCGGTCCGAACAGCCGATACGGACGATCGAGGGTATCGACATCGCGCATATCAGCGGCACCGACGCCGTGGGCTCACTGGTCAAATTTATCGACGGCAGACCGTTCAAAGAAGGCTATCGTCGATTCAGGATTAAAACCGTCGATGGCATCGATGATTACGCGATGATTGCCGAGGTCGTTAAACGCCGCTATAAATACGCCATTAAAGGCGAGGAACTTTGGCCGGGGCTTATATTAATTGACGGCGGACTGGGCCAGCTTCACGCTGCAGAAGCTGCTCTGAAAGAAATGGACGCACCCTTTGTCAACCTTGCAGCAATCGCCAAAAAACAAGAGGATATCTACCTCAAAGGAAGAGAAACACCCATAAAGCTATCACCGGCCAACCCGGCAAGAAAACTGCTGCAATATGTCCGAGACGAAGCCCACCGCTTCGCACAACACTACCATAAACTGCTGAGAAACAAAAGAATGCTGGGAGAGTAATGTATAAAGTTATAACAGGCTTTTGCTGTCCTTATGGTGATCACTATCCAAGCTTGGTTTTTGTTAAAAGCTATCTTTCATATCTAATTCTAAGCGGCTGTTACAGGGCGTGCTATATCGCGCAGCAAGCGACCTATTATATCAGTGCCTGTAATGATACGCCTCTGACTGGACCACAGCAAGATCACATCATCCTCCACAATATCATCGCCGACATTGCGGGAGCTTACTCGAAAACGCGGGATCAAATCACCAAGTTTCTTGTTTTCATCTCGGACAATAATCGGCTTATGGCAGTGCCTGTATGGATTGAAACCATAAGGCCCAAACAAAGCTTCTCTGAGGAAGCTATTCGCATTTAAAGCAAGCCTCGGTTCATTTCCAGGATCAACGATTATTACCCAGCTCTTACCTGATCTATTAATCTTCTGCAGTAACTCGTCTTCAATACTGGGTACTATCTCGGGGAACAAAGCTCGATCACCGTCAAACTCAACTTGTATTATGCTTTCCAGATCAACACTTTGGCCTTCTTCAAACAAAGGCACATCATCGATATCCAGAAAGTTTAATGCGCCCTGACCCTCCATCCGTTCAATTTCGTTTTCGGATGCTTCCATATGGAATTTGATCACCCATCGAAGGTCCCGCTCTCGAAAATAGCGTATCTCTTCTCCGCCCAGCCAACTATTCAATATCCAAGCAGTAGGACGGGCGATGGGGTATAGGATGATCTGGTAAAAGCGTAGTATTGGCGACAGTACGGGGACCACCCGAAGAGCCTGGCGTGAAAACCAGGCCTGTGGAATAATTTCAGCAAATACGGTTATTACAACGGTCGAAAAGAAGAACGCGCCGAGTCCGCTTAATACAGAGCCGGATAACAGCGCAAGCAATACATTTACGCCTACATTACCCCAGAGAATAGTAACCAGGGCAAAATTCGCATTTTCCCGGAAGTAAAGAATATGTTTCGCACCCGAGTTTTGCTTTTTAGCCTCAACATTCAATTCCAGCTTGCTGAGTGAGAACAGCGCCAAATTAAGACCCGAAAGCATGGCTGATTGCGACAAACAGAAAAAAATGCCAATCCAGTTAATCAGAGCCATAACAGATATACTCCTGTAAAACAAAAAAATGCTCGTCCTCGTTAAGCAATTGTGTTAACGAAAGAAGTGTCAAGCCAAAGTTCGCAACATTATGATGAGCGACGAAGCCCACCGCTTCGCACAACACTACCATAAACTGCCGAGAAACAAAAGAATGTTGGGATATTAGCCAGGGCAATCGCATGAGAGTTGTAGGTTGTTGAGAAAAAGCAAAAATGTTAAAGGTAAAACCATCTAAAGGAATATTTCATTTGATTGCCCTGTAGCGGTATATGAAATCCATCGGCAGAGGTTGATTCAGCGGCAAAGCTCTTTAGCAACCTGCTCGGCGTATTCGTCCAGTCGGTCGTTAAGTGCGGGGCTTAATTTCTCCCGGAGTTCTAGTGCCTGCGGTTCGATGCCGAAAAAAACAATTTCATCAGGACACTGGCCAAGCTGTCCTGCCAAGTCGATGACTTTGAGTATATCGGCTTCGTGCAGTGAACGGTGAGTGAGCTTTTTTACGCTTTGCACCTGCTCGGGAGTAAACCTTTTTATTGTGCCGGGAGCGGTTTGCATGAGTGCGCAGTCGATAATTACAGCCTTGTCTTTACCGGCGATAAGATGGAGAATGTTCATCCCGCCGGTTCCGGCGTCAACAAATTCTGCATTAGGAAATTCTGTCTGCCTGGTTTGCAGTTTTTTGATTACAGCCTGGCCGATGCCTTCGTCGCCCATCAGCGGGTTACCCAAGCCCAGAACAATTGTTTTTTTGCCGCCTGTGCTATCCATTTATCATCACCTGTAAAAAAAGCCCCGACCTTATCCGGCAGGGGCTTTGAATATTCCAGTGTCTGAGACTATACAAATTTAACATCGAGCATATGAGTTGAGCAGGAAATACAGGGATCATAAGCCCGTACGAGCATTTCCAGTTTTTGCCTGATGTCATCCTGGCTTTCATCGAGTATTTCGGGAACGAGCTTCTCGAAATCAAGCTGGATATTGGCATGGTTTTGGTTCGTCGGGATGCAGATATCAGCCGCGACACAATTGCCCTTGCTGTCAAATTCGTACTGGTGGAAGAGTATTCCGCGGGGCGCTTCAACCGCACCGTCACCTTTGCCGGGACGAGGTTTTGTATTTACCTTTTCAGGTTTTAAGCCCTTTGTAAGAATTTCATCAATGAGCTCAAGGCTGGACTCACAGATATGGACTGTCTCCACAAGCTGGGCGATAGTATTGAAATATGGATTGCAGCAGCCTTTTTCCAGACCGAACATTTTGGCCACCGCTTTCGCGCCATCGGTAAGATGATCAGCATTGTTGTTGAACCTCGCCAATGCGCCTACGGCATAAGCGTCACGGTTCCATTTTGTCCATTTCGCTGTTGACTGGTCAATTACATATTCATTCGCGACATCCTGCCATTCACTGACAGACACGGACTTGCCGTTGTTGTCCGTAGAAGTAATGTTGCCGTGATACAGAGTGTAGCTGGGCGGAATTGTCGCCAGTGAAACATATTCGGTATCGCGCTGGAAGTCGGGAATATTCTCAGCAACAGAAAGGACAACCTGAGCTATATCGTGCAGCTCTTTATGAGCTTCTTCTACCTGGTCCTTCAGTTCGAGCAGCTGTTTTTCCGTTGGTATGCTCGCGAACCCGCCCGGTATTATAGTGTTCGGATGGGTCGGCCTGCCGGCAGTTATTTCCGACCAAGTGTTAGCA
Organism: Phycisphaerae bacterium; assembly: GCA_003553245.1. GTDB lineage: Bacteria > Planctomycetota > Phycisphaerae > Sedimentisphaerales > Anaerobacaceae > T1Sed10-97. Next base: position 17,113 of record PWDX01000049.1, on the reverse strand, counting down.
ATTCGATGAACCTTGATAATTTTCTTTACCGCTTCGGGGGCTTTGGCCACCAACGGCACAACCGACGGGGCACCGAAAAAGTCCGGCACGGCCAGGTATCCGATATGCAGGCTATGGCTTTGCATATGTTCGGAGTAGTGCATAAGATTGCGCAGCTTGTCCGTCTGTTCGGAAACATTTATGCGCAAAGCTTTTTCGACAGCCTTAATTGCAGCCAGCGAATGGCTTATGGAACATATACCGCAGATTCTGCTGACAATAAGCTGAATATCGCTGTAGTGCCTGCCCCGCACCATCGCTTCAAAAAAGCGTGGAGCTTCGGGCACCTGCCACTGAAGCTTTTCTATTTTGCCGTTTTCGGCGTTCAAGACAATGTTTCCGTGTCCTTCGACTCTTGTTATATGATGCACATTTATATTGACTTTACTCATTGGTAGGCCCCTGTTTACTGCCAAATAATACCATTTTACTCTTCAGGTCTTCGACGCTGAGATTATGTTTATCTATGACTTCTTTTGCTGCTTCAACATTCGGATCATCAACATAACCGCGACAGCCGAAACATCTGAACCCTTTGCTTGGGCACCTCGATCCGCAGCCTGCCCTTATAATAGGACCAAGACATACCTCTCCATAGTCCCAAAGGCATGGATTGCCGCTTGCTTTGCACTCGACGCAGACCGGATATTGAGGTATGTCGGGTCTTTTGCCCAGAAGCAAACACCTTAGTATATAGGTCAACTCAGGCCGATGTATCGGGCAGCCGTGAACATAGTAATCAACCTTTACCACCTCGTCAGCTGCCTTTGTTGGGTATGCTTTCAGATGCGGCCGTTTTGAATCTTCACCATAAACACACTGCGAAACCTCAGGAAGGTCAAAGTTATTTTTTAGTTTGTTCACGCCGCCGGTTGTGGCACAGGCGCCAAGTGCGATAAGCACCCTGGCCCTGCTGCGTATAACCTGAAGCCTTTCTTCATCTTCAGGCCTTGTGATTGAACCTTCAACAATGGCTATGTCGTATTCGTGACTTTGTTCGCTCATACCTTCGCGCCACTCAACGAGGTCCACCGCACCAATCAAATCAAGAATCCCTTCCTCGAAGTTCACAATCTGGAGCTGGCAGCCTTCGCAGCAGGCGAAGTCAAAAATCGCTACTCTTGGTTTACTCATTATGAAATTGCCTCCGGGGCTACGCCCAAATCACTGTATCGAAATACCGGTCCATCCATACATACATAGAATTGGTTTATCTGGCAGTGCCCGCATTTGCCGACACCGCAGTTCATCTTGCGTTCGAGATTGAGCCATATCTGGTCATGTGGAACATCATCTTCTTCCATCGCCATCAGTACAAATTTATACATAACAGGCGGGCCGCAAATCATTATTTCCGAGTTTGGAAGTTCCGATTCTATTTTAGGAATAAGTGTCGTAACAACGCCGACATTACCTGTCCAGCAGTCATCCGCTTCGTCAACTGTCTCCAGCAGATGAATGTCGTCACGCTTTTTCCATGCAGCAAGCTCGGAATGGAAAAACCGCTGGCTATGACATTTTGTTCCCATCAATACTGTAAGGTGTCCGTAATCATCACGGTTATCCAGTACATATTTTATGAATGACCTCTGAGGGACAAGGCCGATACCGCCGCAGATGAAGACAAGGTCTTTACCCTTTGTGGACTCGTAAGGGTATTTTGTACCGAAAGGTCCACGAATACCAAGTTTGTCGCCTTTTTTCATATCATGTATGGCGCCGGTAACATTGCCCGCTTTTCGGATAACAAGCTCGAAGCCTTCGCCTTGTGTCGGGCTTGAGCTAATTGAAATCGGGGCTTCGCCGAGGCCGGGAACAGAAACCTGTACGAACTGGCCGGGCTCATAATCCATCTGCTGGTCATCCATGGTAATATGCATATAAAGCTCAGTACCATTCATCATCCTGGTCTTTTGGATTGTTGCCGGCAGCGGCAGATAAATGTCTTTTTCGTGTAACGCTTGAGCCATCTGAAAACCTCCTTATATTTATCAGGCTATGCCGAAATCTTCAATGAGTTGGTTATATATGTTCACCGGATTTGCGATGTCCGGAAGGCAGGCGCCTACGCATCTTCCGCAACCGACACAAGCGACCTCCTCTCCGATTTTGCCGGGGACATATTTGCCCTTTCGGTATATTCGGTGACGGAAGCGGTCGCTTCTTTTCTTGCGGAACTCATGGCCGCCCGCAACTTCGGTAAAACCGTCGAGCATACAGCCGTCCCAGCTTCGCTGTCTTTGGCCGCTCTTAAGATCCCAGTTGACATCTTCACTAACACTGAAGCAATAACAGGTCGGGCAGACCTGTGTGCAGCTTCCGCAACTGAAACAGGTCTTTGCCTTTTCCTCGAATACGGGATGCTCATAAACACCGGGTTTCTCCAGCAGCCGCCCAATGTATGAATAATGACTTTTCAACTCGTGTTTGTTAAGTCTGTTTTTGTTATCCTCCCAGGTGCGCTGGCGTGCCGCTAAGTCCTGATCAGTGACATCCTGGGCGTCTGTAGCTTTGGCAAGGAGAGACTTTCCTTTTTCAGTAGCAGCCTCAGCGACATATCCGCCGTTTGTCTTTGTAAGCAGAATATCGTAACCTTCATGAACGACGGCCTTGCCCATTGTGGCGGCAAATACATGTTCAGAAGGAGTCTGAACATCGCAGGCTATTATGGTGGCGTTTTTTCTTCGGGTCATATAATGATCATCGTAGAAATCCTGCTGGAAGATCGTGGTCATCTGGTTCAGAGCGATCATATCATAGGGATGAACACCCAGAAGGATGAACTTCGTGTCATCAGTAACCGAGTCATAGCCGCCTTTTACCTGGAAAGTAAGAAGTGTCTCGATTGGCGGTTGAAAGAATTTTTTGGGCGGCTGAAGACTGACATCGTAATCAAGTCTGAGGTCTTTAGCTTGTTCGAGCTTTTCGAAGCTGAACCTGTCGCCTTTTGCCTGAATGCCAAACACCTCCTGCGACTGTTCGGCAATCATTTTATCCACCCATTTGGCAAGTGCCTGTTCACTAAGTTTCTTAATACTCATTTTCGCTTCCTGCCTAAAAGATTCCAAATAATAAGTCCAGTCTGCTTTTTGCTATGTTTTTTCGGCATTTTAGTTCAAATGCCTCGTTCGCAAATTCATGCAGTCACTCAATGTCTTACAGGTTACAATAAACAACTTAGCTTTTCAGCTTTTTTTTCAATATATGACCTATTTTCTTGTTACTGGCTGTCACAAATTCGGAGGGATTATATCACTCTCTGAAACATCATTCAAGAAAATAATTGTGTCCCGTCACGCTTTAGCTTTGTGAACTTATCACAACAACAAGTTTATTATTTTGCAAGCAGAACAACAAATGCGCATAACGACGATGAGGAGGTATAAGTGCCTTAAACCAGATGCAGGCGAGCCAAATATCTTGACATTGGTATGTCAGAAAGGTATTCTTACAGGTTGCAAAAAAACTAATTAATATTATTTCAGAAGCTAAAAAAGGAGTTGCGTTTGAGAATTCTTTCAGGTATCCAGCCGTCGGGAAGGCTGCATATAGGCAATTACTTTGGCGCTATGCGTCAGCATATCGAATTGCAGAGGGAAAATGAGTGCTTTTATTTTATAGCTGACTACCACGCTCTTACGAGTCTGCCGGAACCCAAAGCCCTGACAGAGAACAGCCTGAATGTAGCAATGGATTATCTTGCGCTTGGGCTGGAGCCGGAAAAGACGGTGTTCTGGCGTCAATCAGATGTGCCGGAGGTAACAGAGCTGACCTGGCTACTCTCCTGCGTTACACCTATGGGACTGCTGCAACGATGCGTCAGCTATAAAGATAAGGTAGAGCAGGGCCTGCTGCCTAATCATGGACTTTTTGCGTATCCGGTTTTGCAGGCGTCGGATATACTTATTTTCGACAGTGAACTTGTACCGGTCGGAGCGGATCAGAAGCAGCATATAGAGGTTACGCGCGACATAGCTATTAAATTCAACAGCGCTTATGGTGAAATATTCAGGATTCCGCAAGAAAGGATTCACAAGACGGTGGCGACAGTGCCGGGTATTGACGGCCGTAAAATGAGCAAAAGTTACGACAATACTATCGAGATATTCGAACCGGAAAAATCGCTGAAAAAGAAAATTATGCGGATAGTCACCGACTCGACGGGCGTGGATGAACCCAAAGATCCTGACAAATGCAATGTATTTGCACTGTTGAAACTCTTTGCCGAACCTGACGAAATCGAACAATGGCGGCAGCGTTACACCAAGGGCGGTATGGGCTACGGCGAGGCCAAAAAACGCCTGGCAGAGCTTGTAATCGAGTGCTTCGCGCCTTACCGCGAAAAAAGACAGCAACTTCAGCAGAACTTGTCTCAGGTTGAACAGGTACTGACAGATGGAGCCAAAAAAGCCAAAGCCGCAGCTGCTGAAACCCTGCGTAGGGCAAGGCAGGCTGTGGGGTTAGGAGCATAGAAATGGCGGATAAAGGCGAAAGACTCATCACGATAAGGAAGTACCAAAGCTATATACAGGCCGAAATGGCCAAACAGACGCTTGAGGATAACGGGATCCGTGCCGTTGTGTCCGGTGAAAATACCGCCAATGTTTATTCAATTCCGGGCATACAGGAGGCCGAGTTGCAGGTTCTCTCCGACCAGGCCGATGAAGCACTAAAGCTACTTGAAGAATCGGAATAGCAAATGGCGGCATATCGTGTAGATCTTGATATATTTTCAGGTCCGCTGGACCTTTTGCTTTACCTTGTCAAAAAGGACGAGGTTGATATCTATGATATTTCCATCACTAAGATCACCGATCAGTATCTTCGCTATCTTGATATGCTCCGGCAGCTTGATATCGAACTGGCGGGTGATTTTCTGGTGCTTGCGGCAACTCTGATGCAGATAAAGTCGCAAATGCTCCTGCCCAAGGATGATCTTGATGGTGCCGATGATGAGGATACCGACGCCGACCCGCGTGCAGAGTTAATACGTCAGCTTCTGGAATACAAGCGATTTAAGGATGCTGCCAATCAGCTTGATGAGGCGCAGCAGGCTCAGAGCCAGCGCCATGGCAGACCCGATACCGTAATCGAACAATTAAAACAGGATTCCGAGCCGGAACTTGACCTTGACCAGATAAGCACCTGGGACTTGCTTGAGGCTTTCGACAACCTGCTAAAAGCAACGGGCAGTTACGCCGATTACAGCCATATCACCGATGAGACCCCTATCGACATTTATCAGATTGAAATTCTCGACAGGCTTCAGAGAGAAGGGCCAATGACCTTTGCACGGCTTTTCCAAAGCGGCACAAACAGAGCAGAGCTTGTGGGCATGTTCCTGGCGCTTCTGGAACTTCTGAGAGAAGGACTTGCCTGGGCTCAGCAGGAACAAGGGCAAAGCGGAATATATGTACGCTCGCTTACTGATGAACCGGCTGAAAAGGCGGTTAGAGAGGCTATTTATTCCCGCCAGGATGAGTATGACGGCCAGGCCGACAAACCCCCAATTCCTATTGAGGAAATACCGGCTGATTCGGGCAGGAAAAGTAAAACATCCGATGTAGAAACTCAAGACGACGAACAAATACCCAACGAAAGTATTTGACAAATCCTTCTGACCATCCAATAATAAAATGTGCATTTTGCGTAACTGTCTAAATCTCGAAAGGTTAAATAATGGCTGAAAATGTGATCGAATTAAACGACGCAAGCTTTGATGAAATAGTAAACAATTCCGATGTGCCGGTTCTGGTTGATTTCTGGGCTCCGTGGTGCGGCCCGTGTAAAATGATAGCCCCTATGATTGAGGAAATCGCCGGTGAATATGAGGGCAAAGCCAAAATCTGCAAACTCAATACAGATGAAGCACGCGACAGCGCCGTGGAATTCGGCATCAGCGCAATTCCCACCATTATCCTATTTAAGGGCGGCCAGGTTCAGAAAAAATGGGTAGGCCTTACCAGCAAAGACGATATCACCGCTGCAATCGATGAAATCGCCTGAAAAGCGATTTTTCATAAAAATCTACCGAGCACCTGATGGGTAATACCAGCGTTTCTGGAAACTTTTGTTTTATCAGAACGGTATATTTCTAGGTTATCACCAATTGACAAATATCTTTTCTTATAGTATTATAAGAATTTCTAACAATACCTACAGGATGTAATGGTGACTCATAAAATCAAAAATAAAAAACAGCTTAGTGAAAATGTTTTCAGCATAGAAGTTGAAGCTCCGCTGGTGGCACAAGCCCGCAAACCCGGGCAGTTCATCATATTGAGCATTGACAGCGATCAAAGCGAGCGGATACCTCTTACAATCGCCAATGCTGATGCTGATAAAGGAACTATTCGGCTTATTTTCCAGCGAGTGGGCAAAACCACCGCACATCTGGCAGATATGGAAGTCGGCAGCGAAATAGCGAATGTGGCAGGGCCTCTTGGCAATCCCACTGAAATAAAAAATTTCGGGTATGTTGTTGCTGTGGCCGGCGGAATCGGCGCGGCGCCGCTTTTGCCGATTGTTGAGGCTCTTAAAAAGGCAGGCAACCGCATCACCACTATTTTAGGCGCCAGAAACGCTGAACTGCTGGTTTTACAGGACGAATTTGAACAGGCAAGCGACGAGGTTATAGTAGTTACTGACGACGGCTCCGCCGGCAAAAAAGCCCTTGTTACCGAGCCTCTTGAGCAGATATGCAAGTCCGGCCAAAAACCTGACCATACCTTTGCGATAGGCCCGGCGATTATGATGAAGTTCTGCTCAAAAGTTACAAAACAATACGATGTGCCGATAACTGTCTCTCTTAATACGATAATGATAGACGGCACGGGGATGTGCGGCGGCTGCCGGATAGAATATGACGGCCAGCCGAAGTTTGTCTGCGTTGACGGGCCTGAATTCGACGGTCAGAAGGTTAATTTCGATCTGATGATTAAAAGGCTTCAGGCTTACAGTGATCAGGAACAAAAAGCTCATAAAATGTACGAAAACCACCGATGTAAAATCGGCCTGGATTAATAGATATGACCGAGAACGAACAAAAAGAATTACTCCGGCAGTTGCTTGAAAAAGAAGCGGCAGGCCAGCTTAAACCTGCTGACCGCCTGAAAATCCCGCCGCAGGATATGCCCGAACAGGACCCTGCCAAACGGGTTTATAATGTAAATGAAGTAGCCCTTGGATATACGCAGACGCAGGCCCGGCTCGAAGCTATGCGATGTCTCCGGTGCAAAAACGCTCCTTGCGTAAAAGGCTGTCCGGTGCGAATACGGATACGGGATTTTGTAACCGCCATCGCCGAGGGTAATTACAAAACCGCCGCCGGTATAATCAAAGAGAATTCCCTGCTGCCGGCAGTATGCGGCAGGGTATGCCCGCAGGAAGTCCAGTGCCAGGAAACATGTACACTTGCCAAACGCTACAAAGACCCTACAAAGGCAGTTTCTATCGGCCGGCTGGAAAGGTTCGCCGCTGATTTCCATGCAGACCAACAGAGCGTCCCACAAGTGGGTACGCCCACCGGTCTAAAAGCAGCGGTAATCGGTTCCGGTCCCGGCGGCATTGTGGCAGCGGCGGATTTGAGAAGAGCCGGCCACGATGTGACTTTGTTCGAGGCATTTCACAAGCCCGGCGGGGTTATGATTTTCGGGATACCGGAATTCAGACTGCCAAAAAAAATTGTCCAAAAAGAAATTGATGTGCTGGAGAAGATGGGCGTTAAAATAGTAACCAATTTTATTGTCGGCAAGACGCGCACAATCCAGCAATTGATGCACGAGGATGGCTTTGACGCCGTTTATATCGGTGTCGGGGCCGGACTTCCTAAGTTTATGGGTATCGAGGGCGAGTCTCTTATCGGGGTATATTCGGCTAATGAATACCTCACCCGAGCTAATCTGATGCGGGCGTATGATTTTGGAAAAGGAGCCGACACCCCTATCAGCAATTCGCAGAAAGTCGCCGTCACCGGCGGCGGGAATGTCGCGATGGACGCCGCTCGCACCGCTGTTAGGCTGGGGGCAGAGAAAGTTTATCTGATTTACCGGCGAAGCGAAAAAGAGATGCCCGCTCGTATCGAAGAAGTCCACCACGCTAAAGAGGAGGGTGTCGAGTTCCATACTCTGCAAAATCCCGTGCGAATCCTCGGTGACGAAGACAGCAGGGTAAAGGCCATCGAGTGTCTGCATTATGAGCTTGGCGAGCCGGATGATTCGGGCAGGCGCAGACCTGTGCCCATCGAAGGCTCTGAATTTACTATCGATGTCGATACGGTCATAATCGCTATCGGCAACAGCTCCAACCCACTGCTAAAAGACACAACGCCTGGCCTGAAATTCAACAAATGGGGCACAATTGAGGTTGACGACAACTTCGCCACTTCGATAGAGGGTGTTTATGCCGGCGGTGATATTGTCTCCGGCGCAGCAACGGTAATACTGGCGATGGGACAGGGCCGAATCGCCGCGGCTGCGATGAACGAGTATCTGTTACAAAAGAAACCAGCCAAAACCGCCGGTTAGCAAAATCAACTCTTCACCGGTATTTTTCTGATGCATTGTTGCTAAATGCACGCTATGCGCTTATAATTCGGTGTTCCGTGTTAGTGCTTGGGCAAATTATATCGCTCATTTTAGCAGAGGCAGTTATGAAAAACAGCAAGGTATATTCGGATAAGGTACAGAAACTGTACCGTAAGTTGCAGAAAAAATATAAGAAACCGGAAAAGCCTGAATATGAAGATCCTGTGGATGCTCTGGTTTTTGGTGTATTGCTGGAAAATTTCTCTGAAAAGCAGGCTTTAGATGGGATAAAGGAAATTGACAGACATTTCGTTGATTACAACGATCTCCGAGTGGCCTCGGCCATCGAAACGGCAGAGGTTCTGGACGGCTCGGCACAGGCCAAAAAAGCGGGTATTGAGCTTTATCACGCCCTGAATGCGATTTTTGTCGAGCATAATTGCCTTTCACTGAAACATCTGCTGAAAACAGGCAAAAGGCAGGCCAAAGCAAATCTTGAAAAATATGAGCAAATCAGCCATTTTGTCGCCAACTACATAGCTCTTACCGCACTGGATGCGCACGCTATTGCACTAAATGAGGCGATGATTAACTATCTGCGGGAAAATGAGCTGGTAAATCCCGAGTCGGATGAAGCCGACATTGAGGGCTTTCTTACCAGGCTGGTGTCCGCCGATGACACTTATGATTTTTATGTTTTGCTCAGGCGGGAAAGCGAAGGTTCTAAACTTGGCCTAAGGTCGAGTTCAACCCCCAAAACAAAAAAAACAAGTAAATCCCATAAGAAAACCACTAAAAAAGCAAAAAAAACGCGAAAAAAGGCAAAAAAGACGAAGACAAAAAAATAACGAAAGGGGCGTTCCTGAACTATGTCCGATAAAGTGCTAAAACTTGGTATTCCCGCCGGCAGCCTTCAGAAAGCAACGATGGAGCTTTTCGATAAGGCCGGCTTCCATGTAACAAGTTCGGCTCGCAGCTATTTGCCGCATATCGCTGATGAGCAAATACAGGCTATATGTCTTCGCGCTCAGGAGATGAGCCGCTATGTAGCCGATGGAATTCTTGACGCCGGCATCACCGGATATGACTGGATTTGTGAAAATGAATCCGATGTGCATGAGATTTGCGAGCTTGCCTATAGCAAGGCCACAACAAGGCCGACCAAGTGGGTGCTTTGCGTCCCGGATGAATCGCCCGAGCAAAAGCCTGAAGACCTCCAAGGCGGAATTATTGCCACTGAGTTGGTAAATGTAACGCGCAACTACTTCAAAAACAAAGGGATAGATGTCAAGATCGAATTCAGTTGGGGCGCCACTGAAGTAAAAGCCCGGCTGGTTGACGCTATTGTGGAATTGACCGAGACGGGCGGTTCGCTGCGTGCGAATAAGTTGCGAATCATTGACACCCTTTTAACTTCCACCACTCGTTTTATTGCCAATAAAGGCGCCTGGCAGGACGAATTCAAGAGGCAGAAAATCGAAAGCATCACAATAATGCTGCGTGCTGCGATTGAGGCGCGTAATAAACTCGGGCTTAAGATGAATATCAAAAAGTCGGATCTGCCTGCCGTTCTGGATATTTTACCCTCAGAAAAAAGTCCGACGATTTCGAGCCTAGCAGAAGGAGATTATTCGGCTGTGGAGGTCATCATAGAAGAAAATGCTCAGACAATGCTCATTCCTGCCCTTAAGCGCGCAGGAGCATCAGGAATAATAACATATCCTCTGAACAAGATAATCCACTGACAGCTTTGAAATCTGAGGTTCAAACACAGGTTTGAGCAACACAACTCTGTGCCAACTCAATAAATTCGAACATTTAATTTGTAAGGTGCCAGTTCTGGGGATAGTATATGTGTTCTGGGTGGAGATTAAATCTTCGATAGAGACTCTGGACAAGCGCTTCTGTTCTACTTATTTGCGCATCGGTGGGCATATTACCGTTTCCATCGGAAATTACAGCGATTCTGATAGTCTGGCCGCTGCCGTACCATGTTCCTCCAGGTATCGCCGACCATTGCCTTTGCCATTTTTCCGTAGTGAGTATCTCACCATCAGGGCCGCCCAATCCGTTGCAGATAACGAAATGGCAATTGAGGTCTTCGGCCTGGGCAAGACCGCTTAACGCGGCAAGTTGCTCGATGTTGCCGGCTTTCGTTCCTGTATAAAACACTTCTATGCTGTTCCACCTATCCGCCGACTGGGACTGCCTTGATAGTATAGCGTCATTTACCGGATCCAGCCTGTAATAGCTGCTAAGACAAAAGGCCCCTGCTGACGGAGGGTTGTTTCCCAAAGCCATCAGCACGATTGCGCCGGTTGTCATTGACACTAACAGCGCCACAAGAACTTTTGCCACCCTTGGCTGATTTGCCATACTATTCATCCCTGAAAATGCTCCCCAATTCGCATGAATCTTTACGGAACCGATACAAAACAATATATTTGAGATATCGGCGTTTGCCAAGAAATTACTGTAGTTTTTTTGGAAAAAAGCAAGAAAATCTATTATGTTGTTCTTTCGGATTTGTTTTTATAAATTACTTGACACCGGGTCAGATATTTGGTATAGAACATCTTGAATTTAAGGATGAGTTTTGATGGATAAGTTCAAGGGCATAAAAAATGTAGCGGAGCAGAATCTGACCATCAAGACCCCCACCTGCAAAACCGACACTTCTTTATTAGACAGAGCCGAACGGCTTGTGCGCAATACAGAATTGATATGTAAACTTCCCGAGGTTGCGAGGCTGGAGCTGCCGATGGATCGCCTAAGTCTCTATGCGGCAACATATTTTTGCGATTCTGGTTATGCTCGCCTGCTTTGGTCCCATAATTCTATGATTGCGATGAATCCCGGCAACGCCACAGAGGAAAGTACCGACAAATTATGCGAGCAGCTAATGCGCCGCAGTCTTGGGCATATTCTTTCTTCATCCGAGCTTGAAAAAAGCATAAATATTATTAAAGAAAGCAAAGGCAGGTTCACTGAGATAGCTGAGGCAATGATTCTTTCTGACGCAAGAAATCTTGATGATATGGGGCTGGTGGGTATTTTTAGCGAAAATCGTCGCTACGCTTTTGAAGGCAAAGGCATTGCTTTTGCCGTTGATAGCTGGCAGAAGAAGATTGATTACAAATACTGGCAGGCCCGGCTTAAAGATAGTTTTCGCTTCGAGTCTGTCCGTCAAATCGCGGCAAATCGGCTCAAACAGGCCGAATCTACGATGGAGTGGCTCAAAACAGAGTCCCAATCGCTTGACTTGAAAGAAAAAATTGCCGAAAATACCACTGTTTGAGCTTTTCTCTTCACGGCATAACGCCCGGCCTTGTTTATAGTCTTAATTGGAGGTTTCTGTGGATAATGTTTTAATTCGCCCAAGCGGGAGTCTCGGCAGGAATTTTATTCCTGAGAAATATCTACCGACCGGAAAGGACGAGTTTTACCTTCGTGATAAACAAGTTGGAGCTGATATGCGCCACTGGCGTCATCTTCGCGCCGACGAGGTGGAAGAGCTTGTAAAAAATGGCAACAAGGCCGAAAACTGGGATGATTTGCTTGTCAGTGATGAATTTGACGCAGGACAGATAAAGAACTGTGAGTTCTTCGGCCTTGTCCGCGTAGGCAGGCTGCGCGATGTAGTACTCGAGCATCACGACCTTAAGCTTCGCACCGGAATGAGTAACAGTTTTATCGTTTCGTGCGATATAGGTGATGATGTGGCAATTCATGATGTTCGCTATCTTGCACATTATATAATCGGAGATCGATGCATTCTTACGAATATTGACGAGATGCACACGACCAATTACGCAAAGTTCGGCAATGGCATACTCAAAGATGGCGAGAAAGAAGAAGTTCGAGTCTGGTTGGATTTAATTAACGAAAGCGGTTGCCGCAAGATACTGCCTTTTGACGGTATGATACCTGCCGATGCGTATCTCTGGGCTAAGTATCGTGATTATAAGGCTATGCTTAAGAAATTCAAGGAATTGACCCAAAAACAACATGACAGCCGCCGGGGCTATTACGGCACTGTCGGCGATCAGTGTGTAATAAAAAATAGTCGAATTCTTAAAGATGTCAAAATTGGCAGACACTGCTACATAAAAGGTGCTAACAAGCTCAAAAACCTCACGATTAACTCCTCTGAAGACGAGCCAAGCCAGATAGGCGAAGGCGTTGAGCTGGTCAACGGAATTATGGGCTTCGGCTGCCATATATTCTATGGCTGCAAGGCTGTGCGCTTCATTCTCGGTAATAATTCAAGCCTGAAATACGGCGCCAGACTCATTCATTCATTTCTTGGTGATAATTCTACCATTTCCTGTTGTGAAGTGCTTAACAATCTGATTTTCCCTGCCCATGAGCAGCATCACAATAATTCTTTTCTTATTGCTTCGCTTACTATGGGCCAAAGCAACATGGCTGCCGGGGCAACGATTGGTTCCAATCATAACAGCCGGGCAAATGACAATGAAATACAGGCGGGGCGCGGCTTCTGGCCCGGCCTGTGCACAAGCATAAAACACTCCTGCCGGTTCGCGTCCTTTGTACTCCTTTCAAAGGGTGATTATCCTTTTGAACTGGATATCCCGCTGCCGTTTTCGCTGCTGAACAATAATTGCTCGAAAAATACTCTCGATGTTATTCCCGCTTTCTGGTGGCTTTATAATATGTATGCCCTGGCGCGTAACACCTGGAAATTCCAGAACCGTGATAAAAGGATCAATAAGATTCAGCAGGTTGAATTTGATTGTCTTGCACCGGATACAATTGAGGAAATTTTCAAAGCCAGACGCCTGCTGGAGATATGGACAGGCAAGGCTGAGTTTTCTCGAACTGGCCAATTTACGGAATTGAGCGAAGAAAAAGCCGCTGATATAGGCAAAAAACTCCTGACCGGTCCCGCTGAACCGGTGAAGGACTTAGAAATACTCGGCGAGAATATGGAAAAATCCTATCGAAAGGTTGTCATCAGTAAAGTTCACCAGGCCTATAACGCTTACGAACAGATGATTCGATACTACGCCGTCAAAAACCTGATGGCTTATATGGACGAGCATCCAGAAAGCAACTTCGCTCAGATGCAAAAAACGCTGGACGGCCCGCGTCAAATAAAATGGGTAAACCTTGGAGGTCAGTTGATTTTGGAAAGCGATGTTGACCAGATAAGGGCTGAAATCGGATCAGGCCTGCTTGATTCATGGGAGGCGATTCACAAGCGTTACCAACAGATATGGCAGGGCTACGGTCTGCAAAAACAGAGGCACGCCTTTGCGTGCCTGACCAAAATTTGCGGAGCAAATGGAATTTCCCGGCAGAGATGGCTAAAGGCACTGGATGAGGCCGTCGAAATACAGGAATATATCCGAGACCAGGTTTATATTTCGCGGCAGAAAGATTTTGAAAATCCGTTCCGGCAAGCCACTTTCCGTAATGCCGAGGAGATGTTCGCTGCCATTGGAACAGTTGATGATAATGATTTCGTAAAGCGGCTGAAAGCAGATACCGAAAAATTCCGTAAACAAGCCGCTAAAATTGCCAAAAGAAGCTAACAGACTCAAGGAGCAGGTATGAATCTACAGGATGCCAAATATTCGCAGTATGCCTTAGTTCGTGAGATGATGGATACAATCAGTACTGTCAGCGATTTCGACGCCGCCGCCACAGCCAATGTAGCAGAGGAGATTGCCTCGGCAGGCAGGCTGATGCTTACCGGTGAAGGCTCAAGCAGAATATTCCCCGCGAAAAACGCAATTCGAAAAAGCCTTACTCTGGGGCTAGACCTTGCCGTTTTTACAGAAGGCTCTCGCCAGGCGGCGACATATGATTTGTCAAAGTTCGCGGTATTTCTGGCGTCAAATTCCGGCAGAACAAAGGAAGTCGTACTTCTTGCGAAAAAACTTGCCGAGATAGGAAACAATAAACGATTTTCCCTTTCGGCTAATGCCGAAACAATACTGGAAAAGGCTTGCGCCAAGGCTTTTACACTTAATTGCGGCTGGGAACAGGCAGTGGCCGCTACGAAAAGCGTTATTGAGCAGGGTCTGTTCTACGAATCAATTATTCGGCATATCGGCGGCTCAGCAGATAAAATAGACTGCAAGTCGTTAGCGCAAATGATTGAAAAAGCCCTTACAATGCCGATTGACAGCGATATTGTAAAAACGGCAGCTAAAGCACCAACGATTTATTTTGCCGGCTATAACGACGGCGTAGCTGAGGAGCTTACCCTAAAGACTAACGAGATAACTCGAAAAAAATCGGATTATCTCGAAGGTACTTACGCGATTCACGGAATTGAAGAGGTAATGGACCCTGCCGATATCATATTTGTAATTGACCCAATCAAAGAGGAAATCGAAAAGTTCAGGGAGGTTCTGGTTGAATGCGTCGGATTAAAAGTCATTGCCATAGCTAACCGTCCCACACCTTTCTCAACAATACAAGTACCTGACGCTGGCGAACTGAGTCCTTATGTTTATCTGGCTGCCGGGTGGAATGTCTTAGTTGAAATAGGCCTGGCCTGCGGGATCAACCTTGATAAGCCCGAAAGAGCCCGCAAAGTCGGCAACGAAATGATTGAATGAAAAAAGCAGGAGGTTAATAGGGGCCTCCTGCTTTCATTTTCATTATATCACTGCTGTTTAGTCAGCCAATTCGGAATCAGCGTAAATAATTTCCGCTTCATCTTTGAGTTGCTGGATATATGCCTCTGCAATTTCAGCCTGTTGCTGCTGTTTGAGCATTTCAATAAGCTGAGGCTGTATATCCTCATAGGAGGTTACTGAGGCGCCTTCTTTTCCCGTAAGCTTTATAATATGCCAGCCGAATTGCGTCTGTACAAGGTCGCTGACCTGACCGGGCTCCATAGCAAATGCAACCTGTTCAAATTCTGGAACCATCTGTCCTTTGCCGAATTCGCCAAGATCTCCTCCATTAGCTGACGAGGGGCACTCGGAATGTTCACCTGCCATGGTTGCAAAATCGGCGCCTTCTCTGATCTGTGCCAACAAATTTTGTGCCTTTTCCCTTGCATCCTCATTAGCCGCTTCGGCGTTGTCAGCAGAAGGATCAGGTGTTATCAGAATATGACTTGCTCGAACATGTTCAGGCACAGCGAATTGTTCCTCGTTCTTCTGATAGTATTGCCTGGCCTGTTCTTCAGTAACATCAATCTTGCCTTCCCACTGTTGTTCGAGCAACCTTGTATAACCCAGTCTCTGCCTCATATCATCAATTACTGTTTCATAACTCTCGCCAGAAACGGCTATTATCTGCTTAACATCTTCAATTGTCATCGGGGGCTGTTGCTGAGCTGCTATTTGTGCAAGTTCTTCCTCGGCCTGTTCTTTTGTAACCTCTAATCCGATTTCTTCTATCTTTTGATCAAGTAATTGCTCTGTAATAAGCTGATCGAGTACCTGCTGGCGAAGCTGGAGAACATATTGGTCCATAAACTCCTGGGGAAGCTCATGGCCTTGCTGTTGCATCTGGTTTAGCTGGGGCTGGAGCATTTGCTGCACCTGGTTTTCATAAATATCTGTGCCATTTACAGTTACAGCAACTTCATCCTCGGCTTTATGGTGATCTGCACGGGCAGTCATTATCCCTGAAAATCCAATAACCACAGCCAAAATAATAATCCAATACTTTTTCATAATAGAGTTTCCTTAAACTTAATTTAATGCTGTTGATAATATTTATTCTCGCAAAGTCTTTAACTATTGTCAAGTTTTACTTCGTTTGATCATCTTTTCAATTTTTCTTGTCAATTGACAAATTCTACGCCCTAAAGTATTTTCAGGTTCCGCAAAATGTGTAAACTATTGATTTTGTTGGGAACAATTGGATTTTCTCTCCGATTCCAGTTACTCGCTTAAAGAAACTCTTGAAGGATATTATGAATATACCCAAAGGCCGATTAACGATAAACAGCCATACGATTGAAATATTGCCGCGATATGTCGAAACGGACCAGGGCGGACGGATACATCACAGCGTTTATCCAATCTGGATGGAAATGGGCAGGACCGAACTTCTCCGGGCCAACGGTATTTCCTATAGGCAACTTGAAGAGGAAGATATCTATTTTGTCGTAGCCGAGCTTAACATAAAATACCGTAGCGGGTGTTTTTATGACCAGAAAGTCCTGCTGACTACTACCTGCTCGAAAATAACACCCGCTAAAATTGAGCATACATACACCTTCAAAAGCCTCTGTGACGGCCGTTTAATTGCCGAAAGCAGGACAATCCTTGCGTGCATAAACGGAAAGGGCAAAGTTCAACGGATACCAGAATTTATGTATCCGGCGCACGAATAATTACAAACCAGTACTGTCCCATTATAAGTCGAATAATGACAGTTGGTTACAGTTATGTTGCTCTTTAAAATCATAATGATTTGTCGTAAGTGCTTGTTTTAGAGCATTTCAATTTTTAATATTCGCATAGCCGCAAGATTTAAACCACCCTTTCACGTCCTGTGGTGCCACATACTCCATCGCTTGGGCAATGGCTGTTATTAACTGCGATTCAGTTCTA
>PWDX01000135.1 GCA_003553245.1 Phycisphaerae bacterium | reverse complement strand
TCTGCAAAAAATGAACCGCCACAAACCCGCGACAAAGAAATACTAAGCCGTATTTCAAGAAAAATTATTGAATTAACCCATGTCCCATACCAAAACCTTGGTGCGGGAGTTGAAGAATTGTTTCAGGAAATGAAAAATCTCGGTTTCGAGATACCTGAAAATCCTGAACAATTTGTCTGGTCCAATGACTCGCATACGCGCTATAAAACTTTCGGGCATGTTGAGCTTGGTGATGAGGTTGTTGTAGAAAATGAGCCGGTCATTGTTAACGGTTCTGTTTTGCAGAAAGGCCTGGTCAGAAAAGTTCGGGGAAGGAGTTGATTATGCCGGCTAAAAATGTGCTCGCCATAGATTTTGGCACTTCCAATACCTACTACAGTAAATGTCCGGGCGATAAATTGATTCCTGAAGGTATAGATTTTGGAGACGGCCGTGACGGATTGGCGACGGCAATTTTATATCGCAAGAACAAAACTCCTCTGATCGGCAATAAAGCATCGGAAGAATACGGAGAGGCTACTCAGCAAGAGAGCAGACATTATAAATTCAGAACTTATTTTAAACCCGAAATAGTTTCTAGCGATGAAGCCCGGAAAAATGCTGTAGATTTTCTTTCAACTGTTTTAGTTGACGCCAAAAACCAGTTTCTTGATATCGATCCTAAAACACGCCAGGTTATTTTTGGAATACCTTGTCAGGCCGATGAAACATATCGCCAGGCCTTAACGGATGTAGCTGAAAAGGCCGGTTACGGCAGGATTCGAACCGTCCCCGAACCCATTGGAGCGGTCATTTATCATCTAAAAGAAGACCTGCCGGTGCAGGATGCTTTAAAAGGTTTTCTTGCTGTTGATTTCGGCGGAGGAACCTGCGACTTCGCTTTTTTGCGAAACGGTAAAATAAAGGCGGCCTGGGGCGATATGCACCTTGGCGGGCGTCTTTTTGATGATTTATTTTACCAGTGGCTGTTAGAGTCTAATCCTGATGCTTATCGGCTTATCAAGGCAGATACAAAAGAGTTTTTTGTATCAACATATCTATGCCGTGAAATAAAAGAATCATTTTCTCAGACTATGGCAAGAAACCAGTCCGAGCAGGTAAGCCGAGCGATGCGGCATTATGGCCGAATAAAAATGACCTGGGAAGATTTTGTCAACAGAGCGAAAAAGTATACCTTGTCTGACACATTCAAAAAATATCTTATTGATATAGGCCAGGATCCAACTGTTTTCCCGGGCGGTAACGGAGAAGTTGATCTGCTCAAACAGTTTCACTCGTGCATGGTCGAGGGTTTGCGAAAATATCAAATAGATAAGCATGATATTCGGTTTGTTATCCTTGCCGGTGGAAGCAGCCTCTGGCCTTTTGTGCCTGAAATTTTGATGAGAGAGCTCCTTATCGAAAAGCAGCAGATTAAACGCTCTGAGCGTCCCTATGTTGCTATATCCGCCGGCTTATCTATGTGGCCTGCACAGCAGTTGAAGTTCAGGAAAACTCAGAATAAGCTCAAGGAGCAACTGCCTGCGTTTACCAAAAAAATCGAAAAACTTATCGATGACCAGTGCGATGCTGTCGCAGCGGAAATTGCCCAGGAAATCGGGACCGAACTTTTCGACAAAAAAATATATCCCATATTGAAAAAATTTAAGTCTGAGGGCGGAAGTGTCTCTTTGCTGAAAAAGGAAATAGCCGGTGCAGGAGCCGGTTTTAAAACAAAAATTCCCAAAATAGTTGAGCCGAGCGTAACTGCTTTGCTTACATCTTTGCCGCAGCAGGTACATGATTTAATTGATGATTGGTTCAAAAAACATGAACTGGTTACGCCTGATGAAAGAGTTGACCCCAGGCAGGTAAATAGCAGTGAAATTGAAGCACCTGCCGTTGATCTGGATTTGATGAAGAAAATTGAAAAACCTATTTTGGCAATAAGCTCAGTAATAGGAGGGGCCATTTTTGCGACAATCGCCGCAGGAGAAGGGGTGGTCTTGATTGTCTCCGGCCCTATTGGGTGGCTGATTGGCCTGATAGTCAGCATGGCTGTTTTTTATCTGGCCGCCAAATATGGTATGGATAAAGCCAGGGAAATTGCGCAGGACTGGCATATTCCAAAATATGTCATTAAAGCAACTCTGACTGAACGCAAAATAAAAAAAGCTCGTGAGAAATTGGTCATACAAATGGAAAATCTGGTCAAAAAGAATCTCAGGGATATTAAGCCTGATTTGCAATCTCAGATAAACCGGCAAATCGAACGGGAAATAGAGGCTCTCAACGAAGTTCAAAATTTTTAAGATAAGATAGTTCCAGTGTTTGAGCTGGCTTTATGGTTTTAGCTCAGTTGCTACCAAGTATAGCCTTGACCATTTGGTTTTGGCAGGTTATGTTGAAATTCAGGCAAATAAACGGCAGACCAAAATTTTTATAGATTATTAAGGGAGGCATATTATGGACATTAACATCGAAATCGTTCGTTCATTTTTCCTGTGGTGCACTATTCTAAATGCAGTGCTGCTTTTGTTTTCGTTTTTGATGGTAACTTGTGTCGGTGCCGGAGACTGGGTATATAAAATGCACAGCAGATTTTTCCCAATTTCAAAAGAAGTGTTCTATACGGCAATGTACTCTTTTTATGGAGCGATGAAACTTATTGTGATTATGTTCAACCTGGTGCCGTACCTTGCACTTGTGATCGCCGGCTGACGAGGCTGTGTTTGTTCGTTTGATTTTGATAATTTCCGAAGTTAGAGGGAAAAAGAGACGATTGTGGAACAAAACAAGGTCTTGTTTTGTCAAAAAAGTAAGCCAAAGATCGCAAAGTAAAATCAAACGAATATTGTCATTATCAGGAGAAAAAGATGCGTAAACTGATGTCTGTTTTATCATTAATGGCTTTGCTTTTTATCTCGTGCTCTGATTCGCTGTCTTCGGACAATTTGCCGGAGTCATCTACACAGACGCTGGTTGAAGGGAATACGGAATTTGCCGTGGATTTGTATAATAAGCTGGCACAGTCTGACGGCAATGTTTTCTTTTCGCCTTACAGCGTTTCGTCGGCACTGGCAATGACATATGCCGGGGCGCGTGGTAATACGGCAGCAGAGATGGAGCAAGCTCTGCGTTTTCATCTTGGCCGGGATAATCTGCATCCGGCGTTTAATTATCTCAATAATACGCTTATGGACGCAGCAAGGGAAGATGAACATAAACTTAACATTGCTAACGGATTAAGTCTTACCCGTGGAGATGTCAGCGAGGAGTTCAAGGCTTTGCTGAAGAAGTACTATGACGCGGAAATTTTTCATGGCGATCTTGATAAGATAAATAGCTGGGTAGAGGACAAGACAGAGGGAAAAATCGAAACAATCCTGGATGAATTGCACCCTCTGTCAGTTTGCGTATTACTCAATGCGGTCTATTTTAACGCTGACTGGGCGAGCCAATTCGATCATGAGAGAACTCATGACGCGCCATTTAATGTATCGTCTGACGAGCAGGTGACCGTCGATATGATGTATCAGCAGAGTGATTTTCAACTGCTGGAGAAAGATAACTTTCAGGCGATTTCAATACCTTATAAGGGCAATAAGATGTCAATGGTTATTCTTTTGCCGAGTGATGTTGACGGCATTACAAAGCTGGAGGCAAAATTAACACACGAGAAACTCCTTCATTGGCTGGATAAGCTTGATAATCAGTCTGCGAGGGAGATTGAGCTCTTTTTGCCAAAATACGAGCTTGAAACCGAATATGACCTATCGTCCGCTTTCAAAGAAATGGGCATGAAAGATGCATTCGGTACGGATGCGGATTTTACGGGTATGGGCTGGCCTAAAGGAGAGCTGTTCATCTCACAGATAAAACACAAAGCATTTGTCAGCGTTGACGAGGAAGGAACCGAAGCGGCCGCGGCAACCGCCGTTGAAATGCGCACAACTGCGATGCCTTTTTATCCGGTGTTTCGTGCGGACCGTCCGTTCATTTTCCTGATTCGTGAAAATCAAACCGGCAGCATCCTGTTTGTGGGTAGAATTGCTAACCCGGCAGATTAGATATAAATTTCTGAGATATGCGATATGCCGACACCAAACGGTTAATAAAGCTGCCGTTCAACGAAGCTGGTGTCAACCTTGTTCTTGACATAAAGGTTATGCGACAGGATATCCAGGCAGGCCGGTATAGTTGTTTTAATCGGCGATATGATAAACTCTTTCAGCGCGCGCTTCATAGTGTTGATCGCCTCTGCCCTATCGGTATTATGCACAATCAGCTTACATATCATAGAATCATAATTCGGTGATATGACACTGCCCTGGCACATATGCGAATCCACTCGCACACCCGGTCCGCCCGGCACAACATACTGTTCAATTTTACCCGGACAAGGCGAGAAATTATTTTCCGGGTCCTCGGCGTTAATCCGGCACTCAATCGCTACTCCGCGATGTTTGATGTTCTTCTGCTTGATATCGAGTTTATGGCCGCCTGCAACCTTCAGTTGCCATTTTATCAGGTCATAACCAGTCACCATCTCTGTAACCGGATGCTCAACTTGTATTCTGGCGTTGGCCTCAATAAAATAAAAATTCTTATCTTTATCAAGCAGAAACTCAACCGTTGCCGCGTTCTCATAATTGGCCTGCTTGATAATCCGTATAGCCGCAGAACAAAGCTTCTCGCGAGTCTTCTCATCCAGCACCGGACAAGGCGACTCCTCTACCATCTTCTGATGCCTCCGCTGAATTGTACAATCCCGCTCGTAAAAATGCAATGCATTGCCGAAACTGTCGGCCATCACCTGAACCTCAACATGCCTGGGCTCGAGAATAAACTTCTCCAGATAAACATTTCCGTCCCCGAACGCCGCCTCGGCCTCTTGCCTGGCCGCTGAGAAAGCAGAGCGAAAGCTCATGTCATTATGTACGACACGCATACCCCTGCCTCCGCCGCCTGACGCCGCCTTGACCAATACAGGATACCCTATTTCCTCTGCCAGCTTTAATGCTTCGGCCTCACTATCAATGGCGCCCTCACTGCCCGGCACCACCGGAACTTTTGCTTTTTCAGCTATCTTGCGAGCCTCTATCTTGTCACCAAGCATTTGCATTGCCTCGACCGGCGGACCGATAAAGACAATTCCACAATCCCGGCAAACTTCTGCGAAATGCTGATTTTCTGCCAGAAAACCGTAGCCAGGATGAATCGCGTCAACATCAGCAATCTCTGCCGCACTCATTATCGCCGGTATATTCAGATAACTTTTTGCTGCCTCAGCAGGCCCTATGCAAATTGCCTCATCAGCATACTCAAGATAAGTCTCACCACGATCTGCCTCGGAAAAAACCACTACCGCCTCTATGTCAAGCTCATGGCAGGCACGGATTATCCGCAAAGCTATTTCGCCTCGGTTGGCTATCAAAACTCGTGAAATCATTCCGCTGTATCCGTAAGATTAGATAAGTTCAAAATATCGATGCATGTGCCTTAATCGGGTTTGACCCTGAATAATACCTGGCCATACTCCACAGCCTCGCCACTTGAAACGCAAATCTCAGCTATTGTCCCTGTTGTCTCTGCTTTAATCTCGTTCATCACTTTCATCGCCTCGATAATGCAGACCACGCTGTCAGGCTCGATATGAGAGCCTGCATCCACAAAGGGTTCGGCGTCCGGGCTGGGCTGTGCGTAAAAAGTCCCAACAATAGGCGCCGTAATATCTATCAAATTGTGATCCGCCTCCTCGGTCGTCCCGGCTGACTGAACCTTATGGACATGACCGGCATCGGCGGCAGGGACACCGCCGGCAAAGGGCATCTGATGTACTACCTGTGGCGTTGGCTGGCTGCGCTTCAGGTGGTATTTATCTTCGCCGTGGCTTATTTCAATTTCCGCCAGATCGTTCTTTTTCATCAATTCGATAAGCTCTTCGATTTTACGCAAATCGCTGTCTTTTTCAGCCATCTCGAATCCTTTCGTAACTTATCCGCTATAATTAAAACCACTACTATAGCCCCCGTTGTGCCTCTTGTAAACAATAAAGGAGTGTTTTAACCCTTTCAGGCGGGTAATTTATTTTTGTCCAGGGTCAGACCAGGGTCGTCAGGCGAATATTGCAGAGCCTACCCGGACCATTGTCGCTCCCTCTTGAACCGCTATTTCGTAATCTTGGCTCATACCCATATTGAGCTCCGTAAATTCAGGTCCTGTTACTCTGGCAGCCTTGATTTCCATGAATACCTCACGAGCACGCCGAAAACAGCTTCTTACCCGCTCATGGTCGTTGGTCAGCGGAGCCATCGTCATAAGCCCAGCTAACTTAATATTTTCCATCGTTTGCATCTGCTCAGCCAGGTGCTCGGCAGCCCCGACAGGAATTCCGTATTTCTGCGGTTCGTTTGAAACATTCACCTGCAACATCACTTGCTGCCGAATATTCAGCTTTTTGCCGACGGTGTTTATTTCCTCAGCCAGACGAAGAGTATCGACAGAATGAATACAACAGACCTGCCCGACAACTTTACGAACTTTGTTACGCTGCAAATGGCCTATCATATGCCAGCGAATATCCCCAGTCGAAAAAACGGGCGAATTTAGAAGAAACTCACGAATTGCCGGACAAACTTCCCCCAGTCTCTGCGCACGGCTCTCACCCAGGTCGGCAGCTCCTGCTTTTATCGCTTCTTGTATCTGTTCTATATACGCTGACTTGGTAACCACCACGAGCTTAGGCAGAGCGTCATCGCGCCCGGCCTGGCGGTGGGCATTTTCTATATTCTCTTTTATTTTAGCTATTTTTTGAGCGATACTTTCCATAAAAATTTCCTGGCTTATTTGCCGAGTTATGGCAGGAATTTCTTTCTGCTGCTCAACTTATCGGGTAGGTATTCATTAACCACAAAATCAAGCCCGTGCTTGGCAAATGCCTGTTGCTCTACGCGTACGCCCATCTTGAGCATCAGGTTGATCGCCTGCTGCCAGGGCTTGTGATGCTTGACAAAGGGGTCATTACGAAGGGCGTCCTTGGCCCGTTTGATGTCAACTTCTTTCAGCGGATGAGTCGGTAAATCATAAGTTTTTATATCCTGCGGCGTAACGCCTAGAAAACTAACCGACGGTACACAGAAAAACTGGTTAAGATGCGCCGCGTTACCCGAACCGGCCTTTAGCGTTCGATAGATGTTGAAATATCCGTATGGATCGCCGTCAACAAACGCGTAGACCGGTATCTTCAATTCATCCGTAAGCCGGCGAATAAACCGTCTGCAAGAGCGTGTGGGCACGCCGCCCATACTTATTAATATGCAGTTGGCTTTGTCCCAGTAGTCATACTTAACAAGCCGCTGAAACATACCCGCCGTTTCGATAGCCAGAACAAATTTTGCCTTACTTTTGAATTTCAGTTTTTCCACCTCGACCGGTATTGAATAAGCACCGCTACCGAAACCCGTACAGTCAATTTCCAGCTTCCTGCCCCGATGATCGCTATCTATAACCACGAGCCTGCCTGCCACCGCTCCGCCTTTTTCCTCAGGCGTAAAGCGGAGCTGTTCACGATTAACTGCGAACATCGCCTCGACATCTTCCATTATCGTATCAGACTCGGGCTGATCGGAAAATCCCGCCTTGCCCCAGTTTTTCGAGATGTAATAAGCCTCCCTCTTGGTGGCCATATCGTCCGAATCGACAAGCTGTTTTGCCAGCGACATCATCTTCAGAGTCTGGGCGAATGTTTTAACAGTCCGAACTGTCAGCGTCCGAAGCTTACTTTTTCCCATCAGTTCGAAATAGCCAGTGTTGCCCTTGTATTTTACATTTTTAAGCGACCGCACCGGCGTAGTCATTGTCGGGCTTTTGCTCTGATTTATTTTGCGGTGAACATCTTTGGCTGCCCCGACTATCTTTTTAGTAACTGTCGCAGAACTTTGCGTTGTCTTCGCGCGTTTAGCCATTGTAGTTTTGCTCCGGGATTATCAAAATATTGAGTTTAGCGAAATAACGCTAACATTCAAGAAATTTCAAGGCCACACCCCAATCCTGTCATGACGATTGCACCGAAACCGCCCCAAGCATACCGATACTTGCCAGTTATTACTTGCCTGTCCTACTGGGTTTGACCTGATTCAAAGTCCTCAAAGCAGGACGGTGCGTGTTTTTTGAGAACATCCAGGATAAGCCAGCAGCTTTTGCGTATTTCCCATTGAGCCTTTTTTGATAACCTCAGAGAAAATATATGTCGCCATTCCCGGAAATTGGCCGTTACGACAATCTCGCTCGTGCAGGCGTTTGGCAGCACAAACCGAGCATCCTCTTTGCGCAAGCCTTTATCGCGCCAGAAGTTGTACATCGCCTGAATTGTCCGCATATCCTCAGCAAAACGCGCCTCATCTTCCGGCGCGACCCCGGCCGGCACAACATAGCTGAATTGTTCTTCGCTGACATACCGCTGCGACTGCTGCGAGACCGACATAATCCGATGCCTAACAAGCTGATGAGTCATAGCCCGTGAGCAGTTTCGGATTCGAAATGTTGCGCTGGCGTGTTCCAGCGGCGATTCATGCCCCATCGCTATAAGGCGCTTAATAAAAGACTTCTGTGAGTCTGCGCCTATCCTGTCAAAGCTCAGATAGCATGTCCGCCCGGCCTGCTCTATCAGCTTTTCAGCATCCGGCGTTATTGCCAGAAGCTCCACTTCTAATTTTTTAGCCGCGTTTTCCGGCATAGCTTACACCTCGTCAATATCAATCTTGCCCATCACCGCCAGTGGGATTTTGACTTTGCCGAAGGGCGCACTGACCGCAAAGCCTTCCACCCGATCGTTAATTCTTTCAATCATTTCCTGCGCGATTTCTATTCCCATTCGCACACCTTCGGGCTTTGTAGCGGCTTTGCTCATTTTATCCAGTAGCTCATCCGGCACAACAACGCCGGGCACTTCGTTGGCCATAAATTCAGCGTTTTTATAGCTGACCAACGGCCAAATACCCGCGATGATCGGTATTCTATATGATTCTATCCTGTCAAGGAAGTTAAACAGCATATCAACATCAAAAACCGGCTGAGTTATAGCGTATTCGGCTCCGGCTTCGACTTTCTGCTCGAAACGGTCAATTTCCCGCTCAAGATCGGTGGCCACCGGATTGGCTCCGACGCCGACCGTTAAGCCGAGCGGTTTTGAAAGGACATTATGGCCGATATCAACGCCCCGGTTGAGGTTCTGCACCACCGCGGTAAGCGCGATAGCGTCCAGGTCGAAAACGCCCGTAACATCCGGGTATTCGCCGACTTTGGGCGGATCGCCGGTTACTAACAGCATATTCGCCAGGCCGATAGCTGATGCGCCAAGCATATCCGACTGCATACCGATAAGGTTTCTATCCCGGCAGCAGACATGCAGAATTGTTTCGATATCCGGTATCTGCTGCTGAATCATAATGGCTGTTACCATCGGTGAAACTCTGGAACTTGCTCTCGGCCCGTCGGGTATGTTTATGGCGTCGATGCCGTTTTCGGCGCAGAGACGCACCTTTTCCAGTGTCGCCGTAAGGTCGGTGCCGCGCGGAGGGGTTATTTCGATGGCGGTGATTTTTTGGCCCTGTGCGAGCTTTTGGCCGATTTTCGAGCGTTTTCCCAGTGGTATCGGTTCGAGGCCTTCAACGGTTTTTTCGGCGCTTTCGATGGCGATTTTCGGTTCCGGGGCCGAAGCGGCGGCTTTGTCTATCGCTTTTACCGCTTTGGCCATCTCGCGGATGTGGTCTGGGGTTGTTCCGCAGCAGCCACCGATGATTTTGGCGCCTTTTTCATAGAATCGCTTGGCGTATTCTGCCATATATTCCGGCGTTGACATATACAGCGTTCTGCCTTCGATTTCTCTTGGCAGGCCTGCGTTTGGCATTACCGAAAGCGGCTTATCGGTTACCTGGTGTATTCGCTCGATGCTGTTGAGCATTCCGGCGGGGCCGGTCGAGCAGTTCAGTCCGACGGCGACAACGGCTGACTGAGCGGCGATTCGCTCGATTGCCTGTTCAATCTTTTCGCCGTATGGCGTTTCGTTTTCCTCGCCGACGGTCATTTGTGCCACGATCGGCAGGTCGGCGGCGGCTGTAAGAGCTTTTATTGCTACCAGTATTTCTTCGGTATTAGCGAAAGTTTCGAGTATAAGAAAATCAACGCCTGCGGCGGCGAGAGCTTTTGCCTGCTGGGCGAAAGCCTGTGAGGCCTGTTCGGCGGTTACTGAGCTGTGCCAGGTAAGTTCCCTGCCGAGCGGGCCTATCGCGCCTGCTACAAGGGCGTTTTCGCCGGCGGCTTGTTTGGCGATTTGAGTCGCGGCGGTGTTTATTTGTTCGACCTGATCGCCGAGGCCGTATTTGGCGAGTTTGTAACTGTTTGCGCCGAAAGTATTTGTCTCGATGAAGTCAGCGCCGGCGTTTATATAGGCCTGGTGGACTTTCTTTATCATATCGGGTGCTTTGAGATTCAGCTCGTCAAAGCAGGTGTTCAGAAAGACTCCCTGCTGATAGAGCATTGTGCCCATAGCTCCGTCGCCCAGAATTACCTGCCTGGACAACAGTGATTTCAGTGTTTCTTTGCCTGTCATAAAACCTCCAAATAAAGGATAAAAAATTTACGGCAACAGTATAACAGCAATTAGCCGAATGTGTAGGGGTTTGTTTAATCGCGAAAATTATGTAAAACTGGCACATCTGGGTAGTATAGGCAAGGAAAAAGTTGGTAAGTTTTGGTATGTTTCGGGCTGTTTTTGGTAGTTTTTTTGCAAAAAATCGCAATTTCTGACACGGATTTAACGCGAAATTGGCATGCCCCCCAAAAACTGTACCATTGTGAATTAGAGAGTATCCGATAGAATTGGTTAAGTTTAAGAAAATGGGAAAGGATGCTCTTATGAAACGAAAGAATCACAGCCCTGAGCAGAT
>PWDX01000105.1 GCA_003553245.1 Phycisphaerae bacterium | reverse complement strand
ATCTGCTCAGGGCTGTGATTCTTTCGTTTCATAAGAGCATCCTTTCCCATTTTCTTAAACTTAACCAATTCTATCGGATACTCTCTAATTCACAATGGTACAGTTTTTGGGGGGCATGCCATGGCAAGCCTCTATTACAGCAACCAGTAGAAAAAATACTGGAAACTCGAACATAATGCTGATAAATTGCCAGAAAATATTCTCATACACTATTATAACAAATGCTTGATTGTAGTTAAGGTCGTTGGTATGATATTTAGTTATGAAATATTTTGGTAATAAGGTCTTATCAGTAGAAATTTGGGGCGATTAGCTCAGCTAGGTAGAGCAGCTGACTCTTAATCAGCGGGTCACAGGTTCGATCCCTGTATCGCCCATTATAGTTCTTTGTTGAGAGTTTTTTAGAGTGACTCAAGGAGAGCTGTCCATGAATCCAATGGGTGGGTTTGAAAATCATCGTGCAATAGTTTCATTGGGGTAAATTTTTCGTGGGGCTATTTTTATTCATGGCGGACTCAACTCCCAAGTACAACTGAGTGGATAAATTTTGGTAAGCTGATATATTTGGTTAGTGAGGCGAAAGTTATTGTCGAAAACTGACGGCTGGAATATAATAAACATTGACCACACCGTGGATTGGGGTATATGAGCCCTGCCGAATTCTTGTCATCGTGGATTGCTTGCACTTCGCTTACGGCTCAGCTCCAGCAATATACGAAAGAAGCAGTATAAACCTCTATAGGTAAAGAAATTCATAACTCTCTTGTAGTATTAAGTTTACAAAAACGGCTCTATCATCAAAAAATTTTGTTAGTGATAATTTTACGATGCAAAGGTTGAGTGTATGGTCGATTCTGTAAAAAAAGATTTTATAGTCAGTTTTCAGCCGGATGATATAAGCGTAACCGTTTGCCCAGACACCACCCTGATGGAAGTGGCTAATCTTGCAGGCATTGTGTTGAATGCAGCTTGCGGAGGCAAGGGTATTTGCGGCAAATGTTGGGTAATTCTACTCCCTGAAGACCGTGAAGTACTTGCCTGTCAACACCGGGTTATACAAGATTTGACAGTAAAAGTTCCTGGTTGTTCCCGCCTTTTTGAACACAAGATTCTCGAACAAGGCGTCAGTGCCGGCGTTGAAATCCATCCGGCGGTATGTAAAAAGTACATCCCAACAGGTCATATGCGGGAGGCATTTTCGCTCAAAGAATATCTGGACGGGCTATGCGCTGATGAGAAATATAATCTCAGCGAAAATGCTCGTGGACAACTTGATGAAATCATTGACGATGAGCGAGGCTTTACTGCGGTCTGTCATCTTGGGCCGGAATCAATCCGGGTTGATAGCTGTGAATTTTTCTATAATGTTGCGGCTTTAGAGCCGGGGGATACGACCGGATACCTTTTCGGTGTTGCCGTAGATATCGGTACCACGACCGTGGCGGCTCGGCTAATAAATATGCTCGACGGGACATCTGTGGCAAATAAGGCTACCTACAATCCGCAAAATCGTTTCGGTGATGATGTTGTCAGCAGAATCAGCCAAGGCGGCGATGCCAAAGGCTTAGGCGAATTGCGAACCCTGATACATAACTGTATTGATGAGCTTGTTGCCGAACTTTGCAAGAAAGCCAATATAGCTAAAGATCATATTTACGAATTAAGCGTGGTCGGAAATACCTGCATGAATCATATATTCCTTGGCTGGCCGATTAAAAAGCTTGGCGTATCGCCATACGAGCCATATTCGCTGGATAGCAACGACAACGCGGCTAATTCGCTGGGACTAAATTCTATAAACCCGTGGGCTAACATCCATACCTCGGAGAACATAGCCGGCTTTGTTGGCTCCGACATTACCGCCGGCGCCGTCGCTGTCGATATAGACAGGACAGAAAAGAAGATTCTTTATATTGACATTGGAACAAATGGTGAGTTGATGTTAGCGGCTGGGGGGCAGCTTTACTCGGCCAGCTGTGCAGCCGGGCCGGCCCTTGAAGGCGCCAGGATTACCTGCGGCAGCAGGGCGATGGATGGGGCGATAGAAGCTGTGTTTATAAAAGATGAGGATATAGCCCTGGAAACTATTGGCACGAACCAGCCGCAATCAATTTGCGGAAGCGGGCTCATAGATGCCGCAGCAACGATGCTTGATTTAGGTATAATCGACAACTCAGGGCGATTTATTGATAAAAAGCAGCTCGTAGGTAAAGTTTCTCCGACTATCCATTCGCGAATAACAACCATTAAAGATCAACCCAGCTTTGTGCTAAGTTATGATGAAAAATCCGGAAAGCCGGCGGTTTATCTTAACCAAGCAGATATTCGTCAACTTCAACTGGCAAAAGCAGCGATTATAGCGGGCGTCAAGCTGCTGCTGAAGAAAAACTCGCTCGAGCCTGTTGATCTTAATGCGGTTATAGTGGCAGGGGCCTTCGGTAATTACATTCAACCCCACAACGCAGTTCGTATTGGATTGCTTCCGCCGGTGCAGGAAGAGATAATTCATTTTGTAGGAAACGCCGCTGGAGCCGGCTCGCAGATGATTCTGCTTAGCCGAAAATGCCGACTCCACGCTGCTGAAATCGCTGAAAAGACTACCTATATCGAAATCGGACAAGAAGCTGACTTCAATGACATATACGCAGAGTCGATGATGTTTTGACGACATTAAAAAAGCCCCACATGAGATGAGGGGCTTTTTGTTACTGTACTTTACTGCCTTCTATATTTTTCCGATGACCAGGCAGGCATTGTGTCCGCCGAAGCCAAGTGAATTGCTCAAGGCGTATTTAACATTCACTTCCTTGGCCTGCAAGGGTACAAAGTCCATTTTCGGATCGCATTTTTCTTCAACATTTTCGAGGTTGATGGTTGGCGGAATAACCGAATTAGTAATGGTTTTTACTGTAGCAAGAAGCTCTACCGCGCCGCTTGCGCCAAGCAGATGACCCATGCAACTTTTGATTGAGCTTACTTTCAGACTATAGGCATGCTCGCCGAAAATATCCCTTATCGCCTGGCTTTCGGCAATGTCGTTAAGCTCTGTGCCGGTGCCGTGGGCGTTGATATAATCTACCTGCTCAAGATTAATTCCGGCATCTGCCATAGCAAGCTCCATCGCCTTAGCTGCGCCATCGCCACCCGGCAACGGTGCGGTGATATGATAGGCGTCGTCGGTGGCACTGTATCCGACAAGCTCAGCCAGAATATCCGCGCCTCTTTTACGGGCATGTTCGTATTCTTCGAGAATAACCACAGCAGCACCTTCGCTAAGCACGAAGCCTCCACGATCTTTATCAAAAGGTCTTGACGCAGCCTGCGGTTGGTCATTACGAGTGCTAAGCGACTTTAACGCACAAAACGATGCCAGTCCAAGAGGCGTCAGCGCCGCTTCCGACCCGCCGGTTATCATAATATCGCTTCTGCCTGTGAGGATATTAGAATATGCTTCTCCTACTGCGTGGCTGCCTGAAGCACAGGCGCTTGCAACAGAGATATTCGGACCTTTTATGCCATAACGAATAGCGATGTTTCCGCTGGCGGCATTACCCATAAGCCTCGGAACACAGAAAGGCGAAACCTTCTTTGGCCCTTTATTAATAAGCCTGACATGTTGGTCTTCTATTTCTTTAATACCACCTATGCCTGTGCCTAGTATGCAGCCTATTCGGTGTGGGTCTTCTTTGGCAATGTCGATGCCGCTTTGCTTTACAGCCTGGTCCGCCGAGGCTACCGCAAACTGGGTGAAGCGGTCCATTCGCTTGCCTTCGCGATGGTCAACATAGTTTCCAACATCAAATTCCCTGATTTCTCCGCCGATCTTGACAGGGTAATCGCTTGTATCGAAGCTTTCGATAGTGGATATCCCGCTCTTGCCTGCCACAAGCGCATCAAAAAGCTCATCGGCAGATTCAGAAAGGGAGGTAATGCAACCCAGGCCTGTTATAACAACTCGCCGTTTATTCATAATAATCTTTAGTTAATCCTGCTTTTCTTGGGTTACTTTAACGATGTAGTCCACGGCAGCGCCGACTGTTTGGATTTTTTCGGCTTCTTCATCGGGAATACTCATTCCGAACTCATCTTCAAACTCCATCACCAACTCAACTGTATCCAGTGAATCGGCGTTGAGGTCGTTTATAAAGGATGTTTCGGTCGAGATTTCTGCCTTATCGACGCCCATCTGCTCTGAAATTATTTCGATTACCTTGTTCTCAATTGCTTTGACATCTGCTTCGCTCACTTGCTTGTCCTCCAGTAAAGGGACTAATGTTTTCATTTTAATATTCTTCTTTTATACAATAGGGCGGTAATATACCTATTGGTCTATTCATATACAAACAAAATTTTACATTTAATGTTTTTTTACATTGCCATTCCCCCGTCAACGCACAGCACCTGTCCTGTAATGTATCCGGCATCGTCGCTTGCCAGAAACGCAACAGCCTTAGCGACATCTTGAATTTGCCCTATGCGGCGTAGCGGAATCATCTGCGTGGCCATTTCTTTGGCTTTTTCGGGCAGTTTATCAGTCATTTCTGTAGCGATAAAGCCCGGAGCAACGCAATTTGCGGTAACATTTTTTCTGGCAAATTCACGGGCGATAGTTTTGGTCATGCCTATGAGGCCGGCTTTACTGGCAGAATAATTTACCTGGCCGGCGTTGCCCATTACCCCCGAAACCGAGCTTAGGCTTATAATCCTGCCCCATTTATTTTTGACCATTGAGCGGCATACGGCTCGAGCAGCCATAAACGAGGCTCGCAGATTTACTTCTATAACCTTGTCAAAATCTTCATCACTCATCTGCATCAGCAACCTGTCCCGCGTAATACCGGCATTATTGACTAAAATACCCACACCGTTGTATTTTTCTTCCAGAGTACCGATCGCTTCGGTCAGTTTGGCTGTGTCGGTAATATCGACACAGGCAGTCTCACAGTCAAAACCGGCTTCTTTGGCAACTTTCCTTAGCTCATCTAACTGCTCTGCGTTCAAGTCAAGACCCGCCACCGCACGGCCCTGTTTGAGCAGTTCCATAACGATTCCTTTGCCTATGCCTCTTGCGGCTCCTGTTACAATCGCAAGTCGTTTCTCAGACATAATAATCTCCTGAATTTGTGCATCCTTGCATTATTTTATTTTTGACAAGCTCTATGATGTTAAAAGCTTTTCAATGTTTTGTAAACCGCTAACATTATTAACTTTCGTTTTGCGGTGTATTCTTTTCATCAGGCCGGTCAGTACTCTGCCCGGGCCTATTTCATAATAGTCGGCAACCCCCTCTGCAAGCAGTTTTTCCATGCATTTTTGCCACAAAATTGGCTGTGTAAGCTGTTCTACAAGCCCTTGGCGGATATGGTCTGCGCTTTCATAATAATCACCAGTGATATTAGCCAGGATTTTAACACTGCCGGGCTCATCAATCCGTGTGTTATTCAGTGCTTCTTCCAAAGTCTCAGCAGCGCTTTTCATCATAGCTGTGTGAAAAGCTCCTGCTACTGCCAATTCAACGGCTTTTATAGCGCCGAATTTCTCAGCGATTTCAGCGGCTCGTTTGCAAGCGGCTTTTTCGCCGCTAACGACGATCTGTCCGGGACAATTGAAGTTCACCGGTTCAAGAAGCTGGCCTTGGCCCGCTTCGGTGCACAATTGACGAACTTTTTCATCATCCAGTCCTATTATACTTACCATCGAGCCTTCGGTGGCGTCAGCGGCGGCCTGCATCGCTTGGCCCCGTGTCTGCACCAGCTTCAACCCATCTTCGAAACTGATTAGTCCGGCGGCGTAAATTGCGCTGTATTCGCCCAGGCTAAGCCCGGCGGCTACATCGGCTTTTATATGCTCTGCACGGGTTTTAATAACCTCAAGAATCGCGGCCGACACAGTAAAAATCGCCGGCTGGGAATAAACGGTGCTGTTAAGCTTTTCATCAGGACCTTCAAAGCAGATTTTGCTAATTTCATAACCGAGTATCTCATTGGCACGGTTAAATATATCCGCGGCAGCAGCGTGAGCATCTGCAACATCCCTGCCCATGCCGACATTTTGGGCTCCCTGTCCCGGGAATAAAAAAGCCGTTTTCATATCGAAGCATCCTTTCGGCAATAACCTGAAAAACAGAGTTCAGAAATTTTAAAATTCTATCACATTGGCGCCCCATGTCAGTCCTGCGCCAAAAGATACAAAAACAATAATATCTCCCTGTTTTATTTTTCCTCTCCTTATAGCCTCATCAAGTGCTATCGGGATTGATGCCGCTGATGTATTTCCATAATCCTGTATATTGACATAAATTTTTTCTTCCGGCAAATTAAGCCGCTTTGAGGCCGATTCGATGATTCTCGCATTCATCTGATGAGGTATGAGCATATCGACATCATCAATAGTCATGCCACAATGCTCTAGGCTTTCGTTGACAGTCTCTACTATTCGCCGAACCGCCAGTTGATATACCTGCCTTCCGTCAATGTGCATATAAATATCATCAGGATGCTCTGGTTCTTTCGATGCCGGATAGCGCGAACCATACGCTTTGCAGTTTAGCGTTTCCCATATAGTGCCGTCGGATGACATTGTGCTGTAAATAATACCTCTTCTCTTAGCGTCATCGCTGCGCTGAAGAACTACGGCACCGGCTCCGTCGCCAAAGAGAATGCAGCTTGAACGGTCCTGCCAGTTTGTGATTTTGGTTAGTGTCTCGGCGCCAATTACCAAAGCGTTTTTATAGCGTCCGGTTTCCAGAAATTGCTGTGCCGTGGCAAGGCTGTAGATAAAGCCGCAACAGGCAGCATTTAAGTCAAAAACCCATGCCTTTTCGGCTCCTATGTCTTTCTGCACAAAACATGCAGTTGCAGGGAAAACAACCTCCGGTGTAACCGTAGCCACAATTATCAGATCGAGCTGCTTTGCGTCGAGGCCTGCCTGCTCCAATGCCCTTTTGCTCGCTTCAGTCGCAAGATAGGCCGTGGTTTCATTATCGTTTGAGATATATCTGGTCTTGATACCCGTGCGCTCGGTTATCCACTCATCGGAGGTATCAACCATAGAAGCCAGGTCATCGTTAGTCAGTTTTTTTGGGGGAACAAAAGCACCGTAGCCCGTGACAATCGCGCGATACTGGTGGGCGCTTTGATTAGCTTTCCTGTCCATCAGTAGTCCTTACTGAAGTTTCAGACAAATAATCAGTGATCTTGTCGTTAATATTTTCGCTGTAGAATTTCTTCACCGTGAAGATCGCGTTGCGTATGGTCAGACGGCTGCTTGAACCGTGACATATAAGCGCCAATCCGTTGACGCCAAGCAGCGGTGCTCCGCCATACTCATTATAATCATATTTACTGTATATCCGTTGAATGACCGGTTTGAATTTCATTGCCAGTTCCGGCTGCTCCTGCATCAGCTCCTGCTTTATGGCCTTGAAAAGTCCATCCACAAGCCCTTCGGTAAGCTTCAGAACGACATTTCCCACAAACCCCTCACATACCGCTACATTACAGGCACCGTTGAAAATGTCCCGTCCTTCGATATTTCCGACAAAATTAATTTTTGGGTCAGACTTTAGTAGTTCCTGTGCCTTTTTGACTACTTCATTGCCCTTGGCGTCCTCTGAGCCAATGCTCATAAGCCCAACCGTCGGGTTATCGATACCTATAACTTTGCTACAGTATGTACTGGCCATCGCCGCGTATTGGTAAAGATTTACTGGTTTGCAGGCGATATTAGCTCCAACATCGCAAACCGTTACCGGCCCACCGAAAGTTGGGAAAACTACGGCAATGCCCGGCCTGTTAACGCCTGGAAGGTTTCGCATCCTCATCTGGAAAGCTGCAACGCATGCACCGGTATTTCCAGCGGATATAACCCCGTCAATTTCACCTTTTGCGGCCATTTTAGCCATTACCGCTATTGAACTTTTGCGTTTTTTTCTCAGGCTGTCGATAGGCGACTCGTCCATCGCAATAATATCAGGCGCATCAACAATCCTGACGGGCATTTTTGCAATGTCTGGCGGCATTTTAGATTCGATGACTTCGCGCGGGCCGAAAAGTACCAGCTTATCATCGTCCTGTATCTCCGCTGCGGCATCTATCGCTCCGGCAATTATTTCATCCGGCGCGTAATCGCCACCCATTGCGTCAATCCCGATACGCATAGTGCTTAGCTGCCTTCCTCTGTGCCCAGTTGCAGTGTCAGGCTCGGATTGACATATCCGCAGTTTTCGCAAGCCGCATGAGGCAGCTTGGCGTGATCGCATTTTTTGCAGACAGAATAGTTCACAGGCTTTAAGTGCTTATGAGCACGCCTGGTACGTGTTCTGCATTTGCTGGTTTTCTTCTTTGGTAGCATCAATTACTCCTATATATACGCATTTTTCATATATTGCTTTTTTATTCCATAGCAAAGTCGTTCTAACCAATGACTGACGCTGAATTTTCGGTGCCAGATATGCCTTAATATGTAAGCAATAAGGCTTTGTCAAGTCAAAATTCTGGTCTCATTGAGCCAGTCAAGCAGTGTGCAGAGGCAAACTGAACGCACCCACGAACAATAAAAACTCAAATTGTATCAAACCCGCGGATGTCTCGCCACATAAAAATTAAGATTTAGCCTTGAAATTCGACTAAAAATAATGTATAAAGAAAAATTTGCTAATAAAAGCTTGCTTGGTAAGGCCCCTGTTATTATACTAAAGCGACTATAAGTTTTTGCAGGGCGGCGATATGATGTGGCATAATCCCAGGAAAAAGGCTCTCTACGAGGTTATCGGAAAATCTCGAAATCGGCCTGTCAAGGATGTTTCGGCTTCTAAGCCGAAAGCAGAGCCGCCCCAGCACAAAAAAGAAAAGCCTGCTTCGACAGGTTCTTGGCGGAGAAAGCCGCCGATATTGCAGTACAATAACGGAAGATTAGAGATTTCGCTTCCTTATCAGGCAGCTATTGCGATAATTATGGCTGTGGTTTTGTTGGGCCTTGTGGTTTTCAGACTTGGCCAGGGGCATGCAAGTGAATACGCTGATGCGGCTGATGGCGGTATGGCGGCAGAAACTACTGCCCCTGAGCAGCCCAGGGCGAGAATACCGCTTGACGACAACGATCAACCGGTTGCTGTCGATGAGAGCGGCGAAGGACAAAACAGAATTGTAATACAGACTTATCGCGGCAGGGATGACCTGATACCTGTGCAGCGGTATTTCAGCCAGCATGGAATTGATACGGAAATTGTCCAGCTTGGCACTTGGTACTATCTGGTTACAGCCGAGGGGTTCGCTGAAAACCCTAATAGGGCCGGAACGCGCGGCTGGGCCAGATTGCAGAAGATAAAGGAATTGGGCGCCGATTATGAAGCGCCGCCGGGCTATGAAACTTTTGGAGCCCGTCCGTTTCATGACGCTTATGGTAAGAGATTTGCCGACGATTGAGAAGTAACGACAAAAAGGAGATTTAGTAATGTCTATTGACCGCTCGCTTAGAGTAAAGGACGCCCTCAGAAGGCATCGCAATGTCTTGACAAGGGCAGAAAGAATTCAGCGGCTTGAAGAAAAAGGCCGATGGTCCAAAGAGGATCCGGTTCTGGGTTTGCCAAAAGTATTGCATCGCAAAGAGCGGGCAGGCAAAAAGAGCAAAGCCGCCGAAAAAACAAAAGAAGGCGAACAGGAAGAGTAGGGCCAATGTTAAACTATTGCGACTATTCAAGCCGCAGTACGGATTTATTCCGGCAGCGGCTTATTTTTTGCGCAAATAATTTTCAGTAAGGATGAATATGGAAAAATTGTTAGCGGACAGAACTGCCAAAATCGATGCCAGCGGAATTCGAAAGGTTTTTGCCCTTGCTCAATCGCTGGAGAACCCTGTTAATCTTTCAATAGGCCAGCCTGACTTTGATGTGCCTGACGAACTGAAAAGTGCAGCCATTGAAGCGATAAAAGGCGGGCTCAACAAATACTCGATGTCTGCCGGAGATGATGCTTTGCGCAATAAAATAGCGGCTCGTCTGAGCGACGGCATCGGCTGGGATAAACCGAATGTTATGATTACAAGCGGCGTCAGCGGCGGCTTGCTGCTTTGCTTCTTATCGTTGATAAATCCGGGTGATGAGGTTATCATTCCAGATCCCTACTTCGTAATCTATAAACACATAGTTAATATGCTCGGCGGAAAATGTGTCTTCATTGATACATATCCCGATTTTGACCTTCCTGTCGAAGCCATAAGTGAGGCTATAACTGAAAAAACAAAGCTGATAATTATAAATTCTCCCTGCAATCCGACCGGCAAGGTCTATTCTTCTGAAAAACTGGAAAAATTAGCCGAGGTGGCGTCTAAAAAGGGCGTTCCCGTTATGTCAGATGAGATTTACGAAGAATTCAGCTATGATCAGGACTGTCCCACAATAGCGAGTTATTATGACAAAACTCTGATACTTGGCGGTTTCGGCAAGGCCTATGCTATGACCGGTTGGCGACTTGGCTATGCTGCGGTCAGTGATGCTATGGCTGAACTGCTTGAGCAGATGGTCAAAATCCAGCAATACACATTCGTTTGCCCGCCGACGCCTTTTCAGCAGGCCGCGATTGCCGCTCTGGATTATGACATTTCTCCTATGGTTGATAAATATCGGCACAAACGAGACTTGGTGTATAACGGTCTGAAAGATAAATTCGAGGTCAGCCTGCCGCAGGGGGCATTTTATGCTTTTGTAAAAGCTCCCGGAGGCTCAGCCACGGAGTTTGTTGCAAAGGCGATAAAAAATAATTGCCTCATAATACCCGGCAATGTATTTAGCGAAAAAGATACGCATTTCAGGCTGAGCTATGCGGCATCCGACGAGGATATAGAAAAGGGAATTGCTATTCTCAGAAAATTGGCCGAGTAAAATCATTTTTTCGTTTCAGGATAAACTTTACTTGACCGGAGGACGGTTAAAAGCTAAAACTCCAACTTCGCATCCATTTCTTTTTACATAAAGGATATTGCCAGCGATGAGATTACAGGATGT
>PWDX01000182.1 GCA_003553245.1 Phycisphaerae bacterium | reverse complement strand
AGCGCCTGGGTGTTTATGCCTATGGTGTTGTGGTATCGTTTTGCGAGGATGTGTTCGAGGCAGCTTGCGGCCAGTTCGGGGGTTAAAATTCCGCTTGCTCCAAGATACGCCCCAAGAGCCACCATATTGGCCGCTCTTGCAACGCCAAGTTGTCGGGCGATTTTGTCGGCGGGGACTTTGATGATTCTTATTGACTTGTCCATGTTGGGCAGGGTGTCTATCAATGAGCTATTGACGATAATCATCCCGCCTGCGTTTACTTTTGGGGCGAATTTATCCAGCGAGGCCTTGTTCATAGCTATCAGCGACGAAGGGGCGGCCACCACGGGCGAGGCGATCGGTTCATCGGCGATTACAATCATACAGTTGGCCGTTCCGCCGCGAACTTCGGCTCCGTAAGAGGGCATAAGCGTTACTTCCTTGCCGCCTTCCATAGCGGTCTGGGCCAGCAGCTTGCTGGACATAATGATTCCCTGTCCGCCGAAGCCTGCTATTGTAACTTTTTCATAAAGACTCATAGTTTCATTCCGTAATTATTTTTTTGCTGCTGCGTCTTTAATTTTGCCCAGCGGAAAGACCTTGACCATTTCGTCTTCAATCCACTTCATCGCGTTTGCCGGTTTCATCCGCCAATAGGTCGGACACGGCGATAGTATCTCTACCAGTGAGAGGCCGGGCTGGTTGGTCATCTGCAATTCGACGGCGTGTTTTATGGCGCGTTTGGTATTGCGTATAGCGGCAATGCCGGAGATTGCGCATCGCTCGACATAGCATACGCCGGGCATTATCGAGAGCATTTCGGATATCTGCATCGGGTAACCTGTGCCGTCGGCCTGTCTGCCTTCGGGGCTGGTGGCCGTTACCTGGCCGAGCATAGTGGTCGGGGCCATCTGTCCGCCGGTCATGCCGAAAATCGCGTTGTTTATGAAGATAACGGTTATCCGCTCGCCTCGATGGGCGGCGTGCATAATCTCGGCGGTTCCGATAGCGGCAAGGTCGCCGTCGCCCTGATAGGAAAATATTACTTTGTCGGGATTGGTTCGTTTCATTCCCGTTGCCACCGCGGGGGCCCTGCCGTGGGCTACTTCGATCATATCGATGTCCAGATATTCATACGCCAGCACCGCGCAGCCTACCGGCGCGATGCCGATGGTTTTATCGCGGATGTCGAGTTCGTCTATTACCTCTGCCAGCAGACGATGGGCGATACCGTGGCCGCAGCCGGGACAGTAATGCGTCGAGCATTCTTTTAATGTCGGTGTTTTTGAAAATACTGTTTTCATTGTCGGTCTTTAAGTTTTCAGCGTTGAGTTATTAGTTTTGTCGAGAGTTTGTTCGATTTTTTTCAGCACCTGCTCAACCGTGGGCACTCCTCCGCCGGCTCGTCCCAGCAGACAGGTCGGGGCCTTGCCCATCAGTGAAAGCTGAACATCCTCTAACATCTGTCCCATGCTCATTTCGACCACAAGAAACGGTACATCGGGCTTTGCCGCTTCGGCGATGGTTTTCGAGGGGAAAGGCCAGAGCGTAAAAGGCCTTATCCAGCCTGCTTTTATGCCGTTTTGCCTTGCTTTATCGACGGCTGAGCGGACGACCCGTGCGCAGACGCCGTAGGAAACGAGTATTATTTCGGCGTCTTCTATTTGATGGCAATAACAGCGTGTTTCTTTTTCTGTAATTTCGGCATATTTTTGTTTGAGATGCTCGTTTAACTGCTCAAGGACGCCCTCGCCCAGCCAGAGTGATCGGACGATGTTCTGGTTCCGGCCTCTGGCTCCGGTAAGCGCCCAGTCTTTTGCCGGAAGGTCTTTTCGCGGCGGAGCGTCTTTCATTACTATCGGCTCCATCATCTGGCCAAGAATGCCGTCTATCAGTATCAAAACCGTCATTCGATACATATCTGCCAGGTCAAATGCCAGTCCCGTCGAATCAACGATTTCCTGGACGGTTGACGGGGCCAGGACTATCGTCCGGTAGTCGCCGTGTCCGCCGCCTCTTGTGGACTGGAAGTAGTCGGCTTGTGCAGGGGCTATGTTGCCCAGTCCGGGGCCGCCTCTCATAACATTTACGACCACCGAGGGAAGCTCGGCTCCTGCCAGATAGCTCAACCCTTCCTGCATCAGGCTCACGCCGGGGCTTGAGGATGATGTCATTGTTCGTTTTCCGGTCGCGGCAGCGCCGAATACCATATTTATAGCCGCCAGTTCGCTTTCGCTCTGGACGAAAACCCTGCCTTCTTCGGGCATTCTTTTTGCCAGATAGGCGGTAATTTCATTCTGAGGGGTTATGGGATAGCCGAAATAGGCGTCCAGCCCCGCCCGAATAGCCGCCTCTGCCAGGGCTTCATTTCCGCACATTAGAATCCGTTCGCTCACCGTTTTTCCTCGACTAAATCGGTTTTTGGCGTGGTTTTTGAGTTTTTCGGCGGTTCGTCGCGATAAACCTCGATTACAGCTTCAGGGCAGATTATCGCGCAGAGTGTGCAGCCGCTGCATTCTCCGGTTATCTGCTTCACCACTGAAAGGCCTTTTTTGTTGGTTTCTTTTGCGAAGTCCAGGTTTTTCTTCGGACAAACTCCGATGCACAGGCCGCAGCCTTTACATCGTTCAACATCGATTTTTATTTTTCCGGCCATAGCAGCCCGCCCCTTAATATCCCATTTTGCGAAAAGTTATTTTCGAGTTAATTTTAGCAACGCATCTCTATGGTGTAAAGATAAAGTAGAAAAGTGAAGATTCCAGACGGAAAGCAAAAAGAGACAAAAGACAGTATTTCTGTCAGGCCGAATTGCCGGTTTATCAGTTTTTGCCGTTATCCTGATGGTTGCAGACATATATAAACGCCGGCGGAATGTTCACAGGAACATATTTTACGCGCACATCGGAGAAATGTTTCCTGAATCTTTTTCTCAGCAGCGGGGTATATTGAAGCTGAACATAAATATCGGCTTTTCGGATAATATCGAAGATTTGCTGTCTTTGCTGTTCTTCAAACACCGCCAGCGGCAGGCCTGATACTATACACTGGTATTCATCGCAGTATTCATTGATATTTCTTACATCGTCGCAGACTACTTTGAGCCTCGGATCTTCTATCAGGCGCAGGTATTTACACAGGTTTTCGTTTATTTCAAAACTTATTAAGCGGCCATCCTCAGGCAGGTATTTGAGAATTTCTTTCGTAACCGGGCCGGTTCCGGCGCCGAATTCGACTACGGTCTTGCTGCCTTTGATTTCCTCGGCCATTGCTTTGCCGACAAATTTTGTGCTTTCGACAAGAGTTCCGACTTCTCTGAAACGCTTTATTCCCTCGATAAGAAAACTGCCGTGCTTCATCTTATATTCCTGTTCATTGCTGTTTTTGAGGCTGATTTTAACCGTTGTTCCGGTATGATCCATTCAAACACAGTTTTATGGGCCAGTCAACCGAAAACTCTCGGTTTTAAGGACTTGCGAACTGAGCAGGGCTTTGTTTAATTTTGTAACGCATTGGCTGTTTTTGCGTATAATGGTCAGTTAAGGCAAAAAAATCAAACAACTTATGAAAGGGTAAGGCTATGAAACGAATTGCGATGATTTTCACGATTTTAATGGTATTGGCGGGTATTGCCGCGGCTGCTCCGCTGCAAAGAAACACTGTCGCCGGTAACGCCAACTGGGTTTTTCATTTTGACAGTAGCAATTTCTGGCGCACCGATATGGGCAGCCGAATTCTCGAGTCAATGCCCGAAGAGGCTCACCGCAGGCTTGACGGCGTGGCCGATTTTCTCGGAACAGACCCTGTCAATGACATTTACGGCGTTACCCTCTATGGCCCGGACGAAAACCCGGAAAATGCCACAGCCGTAATAAAAGGCGATTTCGACCGCGACAGGATTTTAGGCCTGCTGCGAATGGACTCTGAATACAAAGAATATATCTATGACGACCAATCTATTCACAGATGGCAATCTCCGCACGATAACATAATGCGTTACGGCACTTTTGCCGCTTCAGATACGATAATTATTTCCCAGTCGCGAAGCACCGTTGAGCGGGCTCTGGATGTTTTTAATGAAAAACAACCCAGTATCGCACAGGACAGCCGGTTTGATGTTCTGGCTGAGGCGCCCGAAGATGCTTTTATGGTAACCTGCATACACGGGCTGGCCTCGGTGGCCACCGACCACGGCAGGGCCGCGATATTAAAAAATGTCGAATCGCTTTTCCAATATGCCGTTGAAACTAACGGGGTGCTTAATGTGGCAGCGAATATGCAGGCCAAAGACGCGCAATCAGCCCAGCAAATGGCACAGGTGCTCAGGGGTATGATTTCAATGGTGATGCTTAATCCAGATATGGCCGAGCTGGGCGTGATTCTCAGAGCCGTTAATATCGATGTCGAGGCTGATAAACTGTATATGGATTTCAGCTACTCCTCACACGGGCTGTTTGATATACTAAAGGAGCATGCACCGGACAATATAGACATCAGATAAAATATCAGGACAGGATGAAAACTTGCGGCGTATCGAGAACAGAGCAGTTCAAAACACCGCCGATGAAACGCTTGTCGAACAGGCAAAGCTGGGCTGTAAGGAATCTTTCGAGCGGCTTGTTCGGCGGTATTATCAGAATGTGCTGGGTTTTATCGCCGGCAAATTACGCGACAGCGGCGAAGCTGAGGATGTAGTTCAGGATACTTTTTTGAATGTTTATAAGAATATTGACAGCTTCGACAGTAATTACAAGTTTAAGACATGGCTCTTTTGCATAGCGCATAACTGCATGGTATCTCATCTTCGCAAGAAAAAACCTATGCCGATGGAGCTGCCCGATAGTGCATGCTGTCAGGTTTCGCATGAGCAGGCAGCGGAAGATGCAGAGCAGGCACAGTTGCTTTGGGCGGCGGCTGGTGATCTTGTGCCGGAACAGTTTACCGCCGTCTGGCTCAGGTATAATCAGCAGATGAACATAAAAGAGATTGCTCGTGCTATGGGCAGGACATCCGTAAATGTGCGGGTTTTGCTGCACAGGGCAAGAAACATACTTGGCGAAAAAATGGAAAAGACAAACAGAAATAAGAGGTAGATATGCTTTGTCGAATATACAAATGGTTTATAGATTGCTGCATTGACGACGACAAGCCGCTGGGCGCATTCACCGCCGGCCATATCCGCCGCTGTGCGAACTGCCGGGGTTATTATGAAGCTCAATCCAAAACTGCCGATACGCTGGCTGAAAGCCCCATTTCCGCGTGCCAGCCGAGTGAGTCGGCGGTAAGCCGGATAATGCAGTCACTGCCCGCTGAGAAGTCCAGGACAAAACAGTCCGCGCCCTCGGCGCCGCATTTTCGAGGCTGGGCGGTTGCTGCTGCGGCTGTTGTTTTGGTAGCGGTCGGTCTGTTCGCGTTGATTTATTCAATAGACCCGACGCCGCAGGACCAGCCGTCGGTTGAGCTGACAACACCCGGCGAAGTCGAAGAGCAATTGCGCGCCAGCCTCCCGCTGAATGATGTCAGGCAATACTATGCTTTAGAAACGGAACTGCAAAACATATCCGAAGATGCCCGCGCCGCCGCAGCGTTTCTATTGGACTGCACAGGGATTATGGGTTCTTATGAATAGCTGTTACGGTTAATCTGACCAAAAACTGAGCCGGGATTTTCATTCAATAGGTCTTGGCGTTCGTGAAGCTTTGGTTATTTACTGAAGCGACTGGCCGAGGTTTTCGATATCCCTTCCTACGCCTCGGAAAGTATTGCATCCTG
This sequence comes from Phycisphaerae bacterium, assembly GCA_003553245.1. Classification (GTDB taxonomy): domain Bacteria; phylum Planctomycetota; class Phycisphaerae; order Sedimentisphaerales; family Anaerobacaceae; genus T1Sed10-97. The sequence continues at coordinate 5,423 of PWDX01000182.1, read as the reverse complement.
AAACGCTCACAACGGAAATTAAAATCACCGCCAACGCAAATAATATCGCAATTTTCTTTATTCTTTTCATAGATATCTCCACATTTACCTTGTGCTAAGCTTCCATTATCGACAAAAACATGTTCGCGGCAATAGAAATATGTGCTGTTTCTATGCAAAAGGCCTTATGGCTGAGAGGGCAAAAAGATTAAAATGCCGGATTGATGTTGTTTTGTTATAATATTACAGCGGCTGGGGTTGATATGTCGATATGATGGTTGTATCGGAAGTAATTGCGCTGCAAGTGCGCATTTTATAGGACTCATATATACTGGCGATTATGGCAAAAAGAAAAAACACAAAAAAAGCAAGGCAGGCTCGCGCACAATCTTTTAAGTGGGCGATTTTGTGTCTTGCTCTGGCGGGTATTGCGCTGCTGTTTTTCAGCGGACTTAGTTTTAATATCGGAGACTGGCCCAGCGATTATGTCTGGCCTCATAATGAGCCGACGCAGAACTGGTGCGGCAGAGTTGGGGCTTTCTGCGCATATTATATGCTGTATTATGTCGGCCCGGGAGCTTTTGTCGCGCTGATTTCTGCTGGAGGGCTGATAATCGCTAAACTCAGCGGCAGGGAAATAACCCAGCCGGTGTTCCGCGTTATCGGTGCGGGGCTTTTGACGGTTGCAGCTTCGGCGACATTTTACTGTTTCTGGCCCGACGGTATCTACGAATTTCCGCACGGCTCCGGCGGTATTCTGGGCGTTGCAGCGGCTGAATTTCTCAATGCTCATTTCGCTGTGCTTGGTATGGCGATACTTATCGGGGCCACTTGGGTAGTCGGGCTGGTGCTGCTGGCTGACAGCCTTGTCGTGGCGGTTCTTGTGGGGATAGGTCATACGCTTCAGCGGGTGGTCGGTCTGGGCAAGCCCACACTGGACGCCGCAAAGCAGCAGTCTGAGGTGCTTGGAGAGATTTGGCGCAAGCTAAGCCTCAAGCAAAAGCCCCAGCAGCAAATGCGGATAGGCCGAACTCGCAAGCCTGACGCTAGTGACGATGAACAGGTTGAGCAGCATCTAAACGGTGAAGATGTTCAGGAAGAAGCCCAGCCGGAGCCGGAGCAGGTCGAAGAAGTCGAAGAAGATACTCGCTCGGCGACAGAGCGTGCTATTGACGCTATCACGGTAACGGCACAGCAGCGCAAAGAGCCTAAAAAAGAATATGTTCCGCCCAGCTATGAGGACTATACGCTGCCTCCGATGGATTTGCTGGCTGAGCCGGAATACGGATATATGGAGTCTCAGGAGCAAATCGTTAAGGAAAAGGCGCAGATTCTCGAGGGGTTGCTGGGTGAGTTCAATGTTAACGCGCGGGTTGTCGCCGCGGACACCGGGCCTGTCGTTACTATGTATGAGCTTGAGCTGGCCGCGGGCGTTAAGGTAAGTCAGATAAATAACCTTGCCAATGATATGGCTCGTGCGCTTGGGGCAGGGTCTGTGCGGGTGGTTGCTCCGCTTCGCGGCAGGCATACCATAGGCATTGAGGTTCCAAACAGCGAAAAGGAAAAGGTTCGCATAAAGGACTTGATGCGGCTTGCACCGAAAAAACCTGCCGAGACGGCGATACCTCTTTATCTGGGCAAAGACAGCGCCGGCGACGCCCTGGTGAGCGACCTGACGAAGATGCCGCATTTGCTCATAGCAGGGACCACCGGTTCGGGTAAGAGCGTTTGTATAAACAGTATTATTTGTTCTGTGCTGCTGACTCGGCGGCCCGATGAGGTTAAGACTATTCTTGTCGATCCGAAGATGGTTGAGATGGCGGCTTTTAATAACATTCCGCATCTGATGTGTCCGATAGTAACCGAGACCCAGCGCGCTATGCAGATACTGGAATGGGCGACGGTCAAGATGGATGAGCGATATGCCCTGCTTGCAGAGGCCAGGGTAAAGAATATCGCTGATTATAATAAGCTGGGCTGGGAGGAGATAAAAGAACGCTTCGAGCCGAGTAACGAGGAAGAAGAGGCCAAGATTCCCAAACGGCTGGCTTATATTATGATTGTGATTGACGAGCTTGCGGATTTGATGATGGTCGCCGGCAAGGAGATTGAAAGCTATATCGTTCGGCTTGCTCAGAAAAGCCGTGCAGTAGGGATACATCTGATAATAGCTACTCAGCGTCCGCAGGCGACGGTTGTGACAGGTCTGATTAAATCCAATCTGCCTACGCGGATCGGTTTTCGTGTGGCCGCGAGGATGGACAGCAGGATTGTGCTTGATCAAAATGGCGCAGAAACTCTGCTTGGCGAGGGCGATATGCTGTTTCTAAAGCCCGGCACGAGTGACCTTGTGCGGGCGCAGGGGACTTTTATGGACGACGGTGAAATCCGTCGAATAGTCAAACACCTCAAAGAAGTAGCCGAGCCGCAGTATCATCCTGAACTGGTGCAGCTTAATCGCTTTGACGCTTCTTCGATGGAACGCGATGATTTGTTCGAAGATGCCGTCGAGGTCGTGTTGGAAACTCGGCGAGGCAGCGTTTCACTGCTTCAGCGTCGGCTTAGTGTAGGCTATGCCCGTGCTTCGCGGATTATTGAAATGATGGCAGCGGCGGGGATACTCGGCGAGTATAAGGGCAGCCAGGCTCGTGAGGTGCTGATGACCAAAGCCCAGTGGGAACAGGCCAAAAAGGACGCGATGCTTGACCGTGAGCAGGGTTATGCATACGCCCAGGACGATGACAAATCCGAGCCCGGCGTAAGCGAAGGCCAGCGTGCTCATATGGCGCTTGATGACGAAGACGAAGAGATTGAATGACATTCGAGAAAACTCGCGGCGGCAGTTGCAGCTTCACAGATGCCTACATTATGGCTTTGCCGCCAACGGTTATGCGGAAAAACAAAAAGGGCGTGCCGGTAATACACGCCCTTGAGAAAATACAAGTTTCAGTTATGCACCTGGGCTTAAAATCCGAAGTGTCCCTGAAGCAGGTTTTGTATGCGGCGCATAAGCCCTCTGGGATGAAACATTAAGCGTCTTCTTTCGGTTTCGAATTCAAAGCTGTCCAGCACTAAATCATTTTTTGCTGTGCAACGGACTTCTACGATATATTCAGCGGGAATAAGCAGAGTCCTGAAGTTGGTGACATAATATTCTTTTTGTTCATTGATACGGTAAGCAGTTCGACCGCGCCCGAAGAAAGAGCTTTGGAGAGGATTCTTGTTTTCTCCGGCTTTGAGTCGTATCCTGACTTCCAGGTGTTCACTATAGACAAAGGGCGTTTCGGCATCGACATCTTCTTTAACCTGCAACGCGAACCTTACAGGCAAAGTCCGTCCGGGGTTATATCGTGGTGAAGGAGGCAGCAATTCGACAACTTCCCAGTTTTCGGGATTTGCCAATTTGTCCTCATCCTCATTCTCATTTTCGATCTTAAACGGCACAGCCTTACTGACGCCCTCATTGCCGTAGGTATCGACAGCGCTAACGAAAAAGATGTAATGGCCGTTCGGCAGTTCGGCGCTGTCAAAATCAAGTTCCCACTCGTCGTAGTTTTCGTTATAGGTTGCCGGAACATCGCCGAAGCCATCAGATTCGCCGTCATCGCTATAGGTTTGACTATCGGTTGCCGAGGCATCGGCGAGGCTAACAGGTTCGCCGTTTTCATCGTGTTTGGAGCGTATGGTGAAAGTCGCGTCTTCGATTTGCGCACCTTCAAGAGCTTCAATTTCGGCAAGTAAGTAAACCGCTGCCTCTATGATTTCATCTTCAGCAGGTGTAATAGTTGAAAATTTTATTGGAGCGGGAGCCAGAATGAGCCGTGAATCGCCGCGAATAACAAATGTGTTATCCAGTTCCCCGCCTTTTTGCAAATTGCCGCTGAGTTGGCCGCCCGGGTAATCTGCCGCGGTGTATAGGCCGTAATCCACCGGTTCACCGTTTATTTTAAAATCGGTGCCGGTTACAGCCACAGTGCTGCTGCAATCATCCCTATCACCCAGCCAGAATTCGTGGCCAAAAGTTCCGCCGGAGACAGTTACGACGCTGTTATCAGAGGCAAGCAAGGTACTTGCTATCGAACCGTCGGACATTACTATCCGGCTTGTTCCCATAGACCACAAGATACCTTCAACCGAACTGCCGGGCAGGAAATAGGCTGTAGTTGAACCATTGTCATTGTCGCCTATTACGACAACGCCGTCGTCTATTGTGTAGTCGATCTCATGCACGCCGCCGTCGTCAAAAAAGACATAACCGCTTGCACTTGACAGACCAAAGACACAAAACCATGCTGCCACCGCTGCATATATTATTGTTCGTGCTGTTGACATTTTTGGGCTCCTTTTTTCCTTGAAAATTGCACAGATAACGCTTTTGATTCTTTCTCGGTCATATGGTTTCAAGGTTAAAAAACAACCCACAAAAGAGCCTGACAATCGATGTTGGCGGGGCAGGCTCATCAAGAGGCAAAAACTCATTAAGCCCTGTATTATAGTATAACCCAAAAAACGCTACTGCCAAATGCAGCCGGCATTTTTATCGCAATTATGGCCAAATTGTAACGCTTGCCCCTGCCATTTACAGATTTCAATACGCCCCGGCAATATTATATCGGACTATGGATTTTCTGCGCAGAGAGCCGCCGTTTAGAATAGAGAACGCCGGGAGATTATTCTTGCGTTTTCTTTACTGTTTTAAGAACAGATAATAGAGTTGGCCTTCTTTGTAGGTCTGCCCTGCAAGGTATCCTGCCTCATCGCCGATGCCCATATATACATCGCATCTGCCCGGAGCGCGAATCGCCCCGCCGGTGTCCTGGTCAAGTGCGAATCCCCTGTATGGGTCCTGATAGACTCTGCCGGCGACTTTTCTTGGCAGTGTTGTCTCGAAATATGTCAGGCTTGCTCGCGGATATACTGATTTGTCTGTTGCGATGCTGCGATACGGTATGACCGGTTCATTGAGGCTGCCTCGGGGCGGGCCTTCTGATTTCTGGAAAAAGATGAACCGAGGATTAAAGGATGTATATTCATCCACAAGGTTTGGCCGCTGCTCAAAAAACTCAATCATCGCCGCGAGGCTTAACTGGCCCGGCTCTATGAGTCCTTCGTCCACCATTCTCTGGCCGACGCTTTTGTATTCGTGGCCGTTACTTGCGGCGTAGCCCAGAGATACGGTGTCGCCGTCGGGCAGGCGAATTATCGCCGAGCCCTGGACATGTGCGATATAAGCCTCGAAACCGTTTCGCATCCACACCAGCTCCTTGCCCTCGAGCATATCAGTGTCCTGTAATTCCCGACGGGACGGGTATTCTACAATTTCGCCGCTATCGAGTTTTCGGCCTTTAATCTCGCCCTCTTCGTCTTTTACCAGGTCGCTGGGTTGTTCATACAGAGGGAATTTATATTCGTCGCTGCGTTCGAGCGAACCGTCTAAAATCGGT
>PWDX01000119.1 GCA_003553245.1 Phycisphaerae bacterium | reverse complement strand
TCGGAATCGTAATCGGTTTGGTACTGATACCCACGGTGCTGATAGTTGCCTATAAGATATTTCCCAAAACCGGTTTCGGAAAAGGAACATATCTGGAGCCTTCCCAGCGAGGCGCTGATGACTCATCTCCGGGTTCGGGGCAGTATCAGCAGCTTGTTGGTCAAACCGGAATCACTCTTAGCCCACTTCGGCCTGTGGGAAAGTGTAAAATCGGCGATAAAAAGGTTGAATGCAGTGCAGAAAGAGGTTATCTTCCTAAAGATACGAAGGTAAAAGCGATAAAGGTGATCGGCGCGCAAGTCGTCGTTCGACCGGTTGAAGAAAATTAAGGAGAACAAAAAATGCATGAATCCCTCAACTTATTCAATTCGATATTGGCTCAGGAAGCCCCTGATTTGTCAAGAGTAATCATTATAGGCGCTGCTGTGCTTCTTGGGCTGTTTATTCTGGTGATATTTCTCATATTCATCAGTTTCTTTAAGATATGGCTGAGGGCGAAACTGTCCCGCGCCGATGTGAAGTTTTCAGAACTGATAGGAATGTGGCTGCGAAAAGTCAACTACGGCTACATCGTTGACAACAAAATCAGAGCGGTTCAGGCAGGTTTGACGCTGACGACAAGAGATCTGGAAAGCCACTACCTTTCAGGCGGAAATGTTGCCAATGTTACCCTGGCACTTATTGCCGCCAATCGTGCCAATATCGACTTAACTTTAAAAACCGCAACAGCTATAGACCTGGCAGGGCGTAACATCAGAGAAGCTGTGGAAACCTCTGTAAATCCGAAAGTCATTCCCTGTCCCGATCCCAAAAAGACAAACAGAGAAACCGTTGACGCGGTCGCCCAGGACGGCATTCAGCTTAAAGCCAAAGCCCGTGTAACAGTTCGGGCTAATATCAAACGACTTGTCGGAGGCGCGACCGAAGAAACAATCATCGCCCGCGTCGGGGAGGGAATGGTTACGACCATCGGCAGCTCAAATACATATAAAGAAGTTCTCGAGAACCCGGACAGAATATCCAAAGCCGTGCTTGAGAAAGGCCTCGATGCCGGCACAGCCTTTGAGATACTTTCGATAGATATAGCTGATGTTGATGTTGGTGAGAATGTTGGAGCCGCTTTGCAGGCCGCCCAGGCCGAGGCCGATATGAGAAGGGCCAAAGCTGAAGCCGAAAAACGCAGAGCGATGGCTGTGGCTTACGAACAGGAAATGAGGGCGCAGGTTGTTGAAAATGAAGCAAAGATACCGCTTGCTATGGCAGAGGCTTTCAGGAGCGGCAATCTCGGCATAATGGACTACTATCGAATGAAGAATATAACGGCCGATACCGATATGCGAAACACAATAGCTAAACCCCCGAAGAAGAAAGAGTAGATTTAGGCGATGATAATTGGGCGTTTACAGTCGGCCATATTGGCACAGCGCGACGATGTTGAAATGTGGATTAACCTTCTGGTGATAATCCTGTTTGTCGTCTTTGCCGTGCTGGGCAAATTTCTCCAATCAGTGGGGAAAAAGCAAAGAAGCCCTGATGGGCTTAATGATGAAAATGGTCATAAGTCAGATAGAAGTTATTCGGACTGGGAAGAAAAGATTTTCGGTTCGAGGCAAAAGCCTGCCCCAAAGCCGGCTCGGAAAAGCCAAGTTGAGAAAAAGCGGTCGGTTCGAAAAAAAACCGTTTATGGGCCTACTCTTGGTGTACAGGAACTGCCTGTGCAATCGGCCTCTTTGCCTGCAGTACAGTCAAATGCTGCTAAAGGCGAAAGTCAGGAGTATATGCCTGCGGAAATTGCCAATATTTTGTCTGAGTTGAAAACATCTCAAGGCCTGCAAAAAGCCGTGCTCTACCACGAAATACTCGGTTCGCCGGTTGGGCTCCGCAAAGAACAAGGTGGCTTTTGAAGCCGTAATGTCTATTGAACTGTGATGGACAATAAGATATAATGTTATTATGTGTATTATGTTTTAAGCTATGATAAGTATTGTTTAGAAGGGGTTATAAATGTTTGATTTCACAAACGCTATAGCGTTCTGGACGCCGGGTCCTATTGAATTGATAGTTATTGGACTGATCGCTCTGCTTATTTTTGGCAGGAAGCTGCCAGAAGCCGCTCGGGGGCTGGGTAAAAGTATGAATGAGTTTAAAAAGGGCCTTAACGAAGCCAAAGAAGCTAAAGACGACTTTGAAAATGAAACAAAACAGTTCAGCGACGATGTAAAAAAAACGTCCGAAGAATCCGAACAAGCCGCTGCCGGACAGCATGCCGATAAAAATCAGGATACTTAAACGACCGGCTTTGAGCTGATTCGCACAATATGGCAAATACCGGCAAGAATGAACACATGCTCGATTCCAGTATGACACTGGGCGACCACCTCGAGGAGTTACGAATGCGCGTAATTTACGCGCTAATGGGTCTGGGGGCAGGACTTGTGGCTGGGTTCTTCCTGGCAAAGCCTATTATTTCCTGGTTACAATCTCCTTATCTGCGCGTACTGCCCGAGGCTACACTTCAGGCATTATCGCCGAGTGAAGGTTTTTTAAGCTATATCAAGGTCGCTTTTATAACCGGCCTGATCATAACCTCCCCATGGGTGTTTTATCAAATATGGATGTTTATCGCAGCGGGTTTGTATCCTCATGAAAAAAAGTATGTTCACTTGGCGGTGCCTTTCTCTGCCGGACTATTTATCGCCGGTGCACTTTTTTTCATAACCATGATAGCTCCTCTGACGCTACGGTTTCTTGTAGTTACTAACCAATGGCTTAATTTGGCGAGTAACTTTACTTTCAAGGAATACATATCATTTATTTCAAGGCTTATGCTTGTCTTTGGCGTGGCTTTTCAGACGCCGACTGCCATATTTTTCCTAAATCGTCTGGGTATAGTTTCTTTGGCCAAGTTGCGCAGTTCGCGGAAATTTGTAATACTTGCTTTTGTAATTCTTTCGGCAATGGCAACGCCACCAGATGTTGTTTCACAGATCGCACTGGCAGGGCCGCTTTATGCGTTGTATGAACTGGGTATATTGATCAGCCAAATAGCGGAAAAGCGGCGGAAAAAACAAGAACAGGAGGACGAAATTGACCGGAAATGACCTTAAAGCCGTAATCTTTGACCTGGACGGCGTCCTGATTGATACCGCTGAGTTTCATAAAAAGTCGTGGTATGATCTTGCCGAAAAAGAGGGATTTGAAATGAGCGATGAGTTTTTCAACGATACATTCGGCTCTCAAAACAGTGAAATAATCCCTTCGCTGGCAGGCAAAGAGCTCTCGGGTGAAAAAATCCGCGAACTTGGTGACTGGAAAGAAGCACGCTACCGTGAGCTGATAGACGGTAAATTGCAACTTTTGCCCGGCGCGGAAGAGCTTATCGTAAACCTTAAAAACGCATCCTTTAAACTGGCCATAGGCACTTCAACTCCCCGGGAGAATCTCGATTTTCTGTTCGAACGAATGCCGCTGCACGAGTATTTCGATGCTACCGTCGCCGGCGAAGAGGCCCAACGAAGCAAACCGGCGCCTGACCCATTCCTTATGGCCGCTGAAAAGGTAAACATTTCGCCCAGTCGCTGCGTTGTGGTAGAGGATGCCGTACAAGGTGTCCAGGCGGGCTTATCCGGCGGTATGAAAGTCCTTGCCGTGACAACGACCCGTAAAGCCGATGATCTGGCGCAGGCGGACATGGTTGTCCATAGTCTGGCCGAAGTAGGAGCGGTGGATTTCGAGAGGCTCTTAGCTTAGAAAGCATTTGACAACTGTTCGTGTGTGAGATTTTTTCCTGCTTGTTTAATTGCGTAAATTTCTATACGATCTTCCTCGGTGAGTTGTCTTTATTTTCTCATAAGTGTTCCTTGACTAAGGCAACCAAAATGTTGTGAGAAGTATAAGAGCTCACCGTTATTTTGGCGACTCAGTTGCACTTATGAGTCGAGTCCGCTTTGGTTAAAATAATTCTTAGATGGAGTAATTATGCAAGCATTTGAACCTGATTATAATAATATAGTCCAGGCAGCTAAAAACACTGAACCGGAGAGAATACCACTATATGACCACAATGTAGACAGGCCCTTTTTGAGCAAAGTAACAGGCCTTGATATGGATTCACTTTTTGAAAGTGATGATACCAATGATTTACGTGAATTTTTCAGGCTTTTCTGCGGATTTTTTAAAGATCATGGTTATGACACTGTTTCGTTCGAAATTTGTATAGGCCCACATATGCCCGGCAGCGGCTCACTTGGTGGCCATAAGCCAGGAATTATACAAAACAGAAAAGACTTTGAGAATTATCCCTGGGAAACTATCGAGGACAATTATTTCAACCATGCCAAAAGATATTTCGAATTGCTGCGAGAACAGATGCCCGAAGGCATGAAGGCCATCGGCGGACCAGGCAACGGAGTTTTTGAATGTGTTCAAGATGTAACAGGTTATCAGAATCTGTGCCTGATAGGTTTTGACGATCCGCAGCTTTATGCAGAGCTGTTTGAAAAAGTTGGCCAGACCAATTATCGTATCTGGAAAAGATTCCTGGATAATTTTGGCGATATTTATTCCGTTTGCCGTTTTGGCGATGACTTAGGCTACAAGTCTTCAACACTGCTGAGTCCCGACGATATCCGCCGTCTTATTATTCCCCAATACCGCAGGATTATTGATTTGATTCACAGCTATGATAAGCCGTTCCTGTTGCATAGCTGCGGCAACATATTTAATGTAATGCCTGAAATCATAAAAGCCGGCGTCGATGCCAAGCATTCTAACGAGGACGCTATAGCTCCTTTTTCTGAATGGATAAGTCGTTATGGCAGCCAGATCGGTAATTTTGGCGGAGTTGATATGGATGTGCTTTGCCAATGCTCAAATGAGGAGATAAAACAATATACCCTGAACATCTTAGAGACATGCCGCGGCAAAGGGGGCATCGCCATTGGCTCGGGTAATTCCATACCTGATTATGTTCCGGTTGAAGGTTATATGGCAATGAACAAAGCCGTCCGCCGATTTAGAAATGATATGTGAAGAAAAGATATGGTGTTTTTTAACTTGCTAAACTGTAATCTTAACGAAATTTATGCTTGCCTATAACACCTAATGGGCCGTCCGATATTTTAAGCATTCTCGGGGGTCTTTATGTTTGGGAGAGCTAGGCCGAAGTTTTGAAAATCCGTAAATTTTTTGTTTTGTGCATAAAAACCTTTCTTTCTTCGCGAAAAATTTGTTGACATGCTTTCTAAATCGATTAAAATTCAGGTTTTTCTGAAAGCTAATGGGAATAGTCTATGAAGAGCTTTATGGCCAAAAAAGAACAGTTGGAACAAAAATGGTATGTGGTCGATGCCGACGGAGCCGTTCTGGGTAGAATGGCCGCGAAAATTGCTCCTGTATTGATGGGCAAGAATAAGCCGACCTATACGCCGCATGTGGATACAGGAGATTTTGTAATAGTCCTCAACGCTGAAAAGCTCGACTTATCGGGCAAAAAGGCTGATACTAAGACATATCAGACCTACAGCGGCTATCCAAGCGGGCAGAAGATAATAAGATTTGAGGATATGATGAGAAAGCACCCCGAGCGGGTGGTGGAGCTGGCTGTCAGGCGGATGCTGCCAAAGAACAAGCTCGGAATGCAGATGTTCAAAAAACTGAAAGTTTACCGCGGCTCTGAGCATAATCATCAGGCTCAGCAGCCCGAACCGATGGAATTGTAATTAACTGCTTTGGCGATTCGTCAAAGCCTGGAGAAGATTTTTTATGACCGAAAATCAAGGCGATACACTCAGCATCGGACAACAACAGCAGGATACACCTCAGCCGTCGATAGAGGCCAAACCGGCTGAGCCGGATGTCGGCGGTTTCTGGTGGGGAACCGGCAGACGCAAAAGTTCCATCGCTCGCGTCCGAATTAAACCCGGTGGCGGAAAACTTATAATAAATAACAAAGAGTTCAGCGATTATTTTATGTTATCACATCACCAAAACGATGTCGTAGCACCTCTTAAAGCCGTCCAGGGTGAAGGTAAATTTGACATATTCGTAAATGTCAAGGGCGGCGGAGTTACCGGCCAGGCAGGTGCGACTGTGCTGGGTTTGGCAAGGGCGTTGAAAAATTACGATCCGAATTATATAGCCGCGCTGCGAGATGGTGGATATCTGACTCGTGACAGCCGAATGGTCGAGAGAAAGAAACCGGGCCGTCGAAAAGCAAGGCGCAGCTTCCAATTCTCCAAGCGTTAAAAAACGCAAATATGCAAATATAGCCGCCCTATTTCAGCAGGGCGGCTTTTTTTGTTTCTGCACATCTGAGCTGTTACCGGTGGTCAAATGCATCATACAGGCCATGAAATCCTCAAAACTAATAAAAAAATAACAAAAGCACCCTCTCAATTATGCCGAAATATGAAACTGATTCATGATGGTTAGCAAAGCCAACAAAATAGACTTTGTAACCGCAGTGGTGGAACAGTAAAACGTATAAAAAGGCAATATTATGGCAATGCTGCAAACAACTAATATCTGTGATCAGATTACAACCTTTACAGATGTGCTGTATCTTTCCAATAAAAGCGAGATGGACTACTCTATAAAAAAATTCCTCAGAAACAGAAAAGTCTCTTATGCAGCCATTTCTGTCGATGATTTCACCCAGATCAGAAATAAACTCGATCTTATCGGAACTGCCATAATAGACCTTCACGAACTTAGCTTAGAACAGCAAAAGCAACTTGCCAGAATAATCGAAGCTCTGGAAATGAAGCATATCGGCTCTATCCTTCTCAACGGCAGAGCTAACCAGAAAGTAAAAAGCTTCTCATTGATAAACTCAGGAGTACGCAGCTTTTCAATATCGGACCTTGAGAACACTCTTTCTCTTGAAGAGCTGTGGATGAGAATAAGCGTTAACCTGGCATACAGAAAGAGAAGCTCCGGCATAGTTGTAAAACCGGCAATACCACCGAAACAACTGCCGGGCACAGCAAACAGTATGGCCCAGCAGTTAAAATTAACAGAATCACTTGTCAATAACCTTTCCCAGCAACTGCAACTGGCAGGACTCGTCCAGCGAGATTTTCTGCCAAGCCGTCTGCCCGATTGTCCACAGGTTCAATGGTCTGCAACTTTTTTGCCTGCCGAGTGGGTCTCAGGTGACATATACGACATCGCCAGAATTGATGAGGATCACATAGGTTTCTATATAGCCGATGCCGTAGGACACTCGATGCCGGCGGCGCTGCTGACTATATTCCTAAAACAATCGCTTGTGATGAGAGAAACTATAGGTTCGAATTACCGAATTTTCTCACCGGCAGAGGTAATGAAAATGTTGAATGTGCGAATGAACGCACAAAAACTTTCAGGCTATCAGTTCGCGACCTGCTGTTATTGCCTGCTCAATATTCGAACACTGCAAATGACTTTCGCAAGAGCAGGCCATCCATACCCGATACTGATCCGCCCCGGAAGTGAACCTCAACATCTGGAAACTCGCGGCTCACTGTTGGGTATATTTGAAAATGCCCAGTTTATCGAAAGTACGGTTCAGCTCGAACCCGGCGACAAAATCCTCCTTCACTCCGATGGCGTAGAACAGTTAATAGGCAAGTTCAATGATGAACATCACTTTGCATGGACTAGTGAATTCCTCGAAATTGCACAACTGGATGTCGCGGAAATCACCGATCGATTCAACAGTCTTGTGCAAAACAAAGAAACCGCTCCCAACGAAGTTGATGATGTTACTATAGTAGGTATGCAGGTAACCTCATAATAGAACTGACCAAAACCAGTACTTTCTGCGATTTTCTTCCAAGTCATTTTTGTCGTCAGGTATTGTGACGATTAGTTTTATCCAAACTGGGATTATACCGCTATAATTGCAAAGTCGGATGTTGACATCGCGGTGTAGTTTTTGAATAATCAGACTAAAATGCTAAAGCTACCGGATGCTGATAGCAGTTTTTCGGGACAATTCTGTGTTTTGTTATCGCAATGGAAGTTGTGGCGCAAATTAAGTTTGAGTATTTTCGTTAAGGGAGTCTTGTTATGCCAAGCGTTAAAGATGTTGTGGTTCGCAAGCCCAGTGAACCCGAAGCCCGGCAGGCAAAGACCTGGCCAACCTGGCAATGTGATGCAAGCACTTTTGACTGGGAATATACGCAGACCGAAACCTGCCTTCTGCTTGAGGGCAAGGTTACTGTCAGGGACAGCGAAAGCTCGGTAACCTTTGGTCCGGGCGATTATGTTACCTTTCCGGTCGGGCTGGAATGCACCTGGCAGGTGGACGAGCCGGTAAAAAAACATTACTCTTTCAGCTAACCTGCCAGTCGGGTTTTAATCTGGCCTGTATTTGCCAGCAGTCCAGTATGACCAGTGCGGCCATCGCCTCGATAACCGGTATTATTCTGGGGACTATGCAGGGGTCATGTCTGCCCTCTATGGAAACTTTCTGTGAATTGCCCTGTGTGTCACAGGTGTCCTGTTGTTTTGAAATTGAGGGAGTAGGTTTAATCGCTAGTCTTATTACAATGTTTTGGCCGGTCGATATCCCGCCAAGTATTCCGCCTGCGTGGTTGGTCATGAATTTTCCTTCGCTCATCTGATCGTTGAATTTGCTTGCGGATAATTTTGCGGCAGCAAAACCATAGCCGAACTCGATACCTTTTACCGCTCCGAGTGAGCAAAGTGCTTGTGCCAGGCGAGCGTCGAGCTTGCCGAAAACAGGGTCACCCAGCCCAGCGGGGACGCCCTGTACTATTAACTCAACGATGCCGCCTACGGAGTCACCTTGTTTTTGAGCATCGATAATAACATTTTTCATTTTTTCAGCAGCGACCAGATCAGGGCTTCGGACGATGTTGTTCTCAATAACGCTGAAATCAAAACATTCTGCTCGGATGCCCGCGATTTCACGGCTGTAAGCGATTAGGCGGACTCCGTATTCGGTGAGTATTTTTTTGGCTACGGCTCCGCCGGCCACTCGGCAGGCAGTCTCTCTGCCCGATGATCGGCCGCCTCCTCGGTGGTCGTGAATTCCGTATTTTTTCCAGAATGTAAAATCGGCGTGACCTGGGCGAAACAGATTTCGGAACGCCTCGTATTTTGAGGAGTCCTGATCTTTATTTTCAATCAGCATGGCCACCGGCGTTCCGGTTGTTTTACCCTCGAAAACGCCGGAGAGGATTTTTACTCTGTCCTTTTCACTGCGAGTTGTTGCGACTTTACTTTGGCCCGGTCGTCGACGATCAAGTTCGGTCTGGATATCTTCTGAGCAAAGCGGCAATCCGGCAGCCAGGCCATCAAGGATTGCGCCAATGGCAGGGCCGTGGCTTTCACCAAAAGTTGTCAGTCGAATTACTTGTCCAATTGTGTTTGGTGATTTTGACAACACAGCAAATTCCTCGCCGAGACGGTCTATTATTTCATCAGCAAGATTATGAGCCGACGCTATATCCAGAACTATATCTCCAAATGGCTCAATGACCTCAGTAACAAGATTGGTGCGTTGCATGAAAGCATCCTGAGCGGCGAAAGGAGTATCAAGGTATTTTGATTTTTTGCGTTTTAGTAATCGCTGCCAGAGCAGTTCAGGCGATGCTTTAAGGACTATCACTATCGAATTATCTCGCAGTATCCGTCGCAGGTCAGCATTCATAAAAGTAGATCCGCCAGTTGCGATTACACACCAGTGATATGTAGCCGCTTTTAGAACTGCTTCGCGCTCATATCTGCGAAATTCCATATCGCCCATATTTTTGCAGATTTCATAGCAAGACAAAGCCTGGCCGTGTTTTTCTTTATATTGTTTTTCAATGATCGAGTCTGTTTCAATAAAATCCACTCCCAGCCGCTGAGCTATTTGCTCGCCGACAGTGGTTTTACCCGATGATTTGGCGCCTGTAATTACAATTTTCATTTTTCTTCCCTGTTGGTTTCTTCTTGTTCCGTAAGCTCACCTAAAAGTCTGCTCGGTTCATCTACGCCCAGTATAAGATAATATCCCTTGGTTGTTGGTATTATTACCGCTTTATTCATGCCACTGAAAAGCACGAACGCTTTTTCACCGTTTCGCAACCTGAACCAGCCCTCACCATATCCCGGCAATCCAACCCCAAAAGTCCTAATAGTCGGCTTATAAACACCTGCCTTCTTCAGGTCAATAACTGAAGCGGCTTTTGGCAAAAGCAAATCTCTGGTAAAATTTTTATTGCGATAAAAACTTGCTCTTATGACGAGGTTGTGATCATCCAAATCAACTCGTGCTTTTGACATCGCAAGCAACAGATACAGCATCATAGCTATAACTAAAGCTATCGCTATGGACATCGCCAATCGGGGCGTTTGACCTGTTGCGACTATCCAAACTAGCATTATTGCCATAATTGCGATGATGGCCCAGCAGAAAATCTTTGCTCTAGCCATGATGGGCGGCGTAATGAAAGTGTGTTTGCCCATATATATCTGCTTTCCTGAAATTTATTTTATCCGGTGCGGTTCGCCAACGGTTCGTAAAAATTCATTGGCCGCGGTCCTATTGTGTTTTCGAGACAGCCGATTTTTTCGATTTCGCAGCGCACGACATCACCGGGTTCAAGGAAGTCGCCGGTCGCCATTGCCACGCCGGCGGGCGTTCCGGTTGGGATTATATCGCCGGGCTCAAGCATCATCAAGTGACTCAAAAATGAAATGGTTTCCGCCACGCCAAAAATCATCTGTGCGGTGGTCGCGTCCTGACGGATTTGGCCGTTGACGGCGGTTTTGAGTTTTAGTTGCTGAGGCTCTGCTATTTCGTCGGAGGTTACGAGATACGGCCCCATCGGCATAAAGCTGTCTGCCCATTTACCGTTTAGCCAATCAAAAAATTCATCCCACGGGCGTTTTTCTCGTCCTGCGGCAAAGGTAACACTGCGTGCGCTTATATCGTTGATAATAGTATAGCCTGTTACATAATCGAGTGCCTGTTCGGGGCTTAGGCCTTCGGCTTTACGCCCTATGACCGCGGCAAGCTCGATTTCATAGTCAATCTGCTTACTGTAACGCGGCCAGGTAATGGTCTGGCCCGGGTTTGCGACTACAGTGGCTGGTTTGATAAATGGTCTGGGAACAGTTTTTTCGGCACCGGCTTGGCTAAGGCCGAGTTTAAGGCCTGTTTCTTTTATATGCTCGCTGTAATTGCCTGCAAGAGCAAGAATTTTTGGCGGGTTCTGAATTGGCGCAAGGAACTGCACAGATTCGACGAGTGTTAGCATATCGGATTTTTGCTCAAGTTCACGCAAAGTGTCCAGACACTTTTTGCCTCTATTGAGAATATCGCGTATGTCCGCAGGCGGATTCGGCCCTGTCCAGGCCGAGGCTATGTTGACAATGCCTCTTTCTGTTAAAATACCGCATAGCGTTCTATCATTGCGCAGGTAGCTTATGAGCTTCATAACTTCTCCATTAGATAAAATTTCCTGTGGCCAATATTACCAGAAATAACTTGACTTTGCATCAAAATCGCTTTTTAATTG
>PWDX01000244.1 GCA_003553245.1 Phycisphaerae bacterium | reverse complement strand
GTTTCATATAGACCGCAAGAGTCGCTACGAGTGTCTTTCCCTCTCCCGTAGCCATTTCAGCGATTTTGCCCCCATAGAGGACATTACCGCCGACAAGCTGAACATCGAAATGTCTCATCTGAACATTTCGAGTAGCTGCTTCTCGCACTACCGCGAATGCTTCGGGCAGTATGTCGCGGTCGGATTCGCCGTTTGCCAGGCGGTCTTTGAATTGCTGTGTTTTGTCTTTTAACTGCTCGTCCGTAAGCTGCTGGAGATCCGGCTCAAACTCGGCAGATTTGTGAGCGGTCTCCATATAGCCTTTTACCACTCGCTCTATCCTCTGGCCGAATATCCTAAGCAAAAAAGCGTATATTTTCTTCAAAAAATCCAAAGTGAATATCCCCTGACAAAATTCAAACAGCGAAATTCAAAAACCGAAATAATATCGGCTTTTGGCAATTGTAATTTGTGAAAAAACTTTCAGAGCTATTATTTCTGTACGCGTGTAACATACTGTCCTGTTCGAGTGTCAACCCGAACAATATCTCCTATCTTTACAAATTCAGGCACCTGCACGACGGCGCCGGACTCAACTGTTGCCGGCTTGGATTGTGATTGAGCGGTCGCGCCTTTAATTTCCGGCGCGGTCTCAACGACTTCCATATCGACGGCATTGGGCAGTTCGACGGTCACCGGTCTTTGCTCGTACATATTTACCTGAAGCTGCATATTCGGCTTGAGGTATATTTCGGCACCGTTGAAAGCGTCTTTGTGGAGAGTTATCTGGTCGAAAGTTTCGACATCCATCAGGACATATTCATCGCCGCTGGAGTAGAGAAACTCAAAAGTTTTTTTATCGAGGTAAGCCTGTTCGACATTTTCATCGGAGCGCAGGCGGACCTGATTTGTTGATCCGTCCTCGATATTTTTAATTTTTGTCTGATAGACGGCTCCGCCCTTTCCGAGCTTCACATGCTGATAATCTGTGATAATATAAAGTTTGTCATCCAGCTTAATTGTCTGGCCTTTTTTCATCTCCGATGCTTTCATAATGTTTTCTCCGTAGAACTATTCGCGGTTTTACAGTTGTTTTCAATATTTAGTTATCATTTCTTACTTTTTCGGTTTTTCCTGCCCTTTTGCTTTTTATTTTTTTTGCCGGAGCGGGGCTTTGTTTTTGCTTGTCCCAATGGTTCCGAGGGTACCATATTAAGGTGTCTTGCCGGTATGTCAACGGATACGATTGTTGTTGTCAGCGGCTGGCCGAGCTTTACGAGCTGACCCGAATTTGCTCCGATGATGCATTGTTTCTTCGGATTATATTTCCAGTTGTCCGGGCCGAGGTCTGATTTCTGGATGAGACCTTCAATGCCGAATGTTTTGGACTGGGCGAAGATACCGAAGCTGGTGATGCCGGTGATTACGCAGTCGAGCTGCTGGCCGATTCTTTCGCTCATCAGTTCAAGTATGAGGACATTTTTAAGGTCTCTCTCGGCGTCTTCGGCTCTTTGCTCGGTAAAGCTGATGTGATAGCCGATTTCCTGCAAGTCTTCGAGAGTCGGTATCTCATCGGCTTTGAGCGTGCCTGTTAGATGTGCATCGAGCAGCCGGTGGACGAGCAGGTCGGCATAGCGGCGAATTGGGCTGGTAAAGTGGCAGTAGTATTTTGACGCCAGTGCATAGTGACCTATCGGCAGCGGGGAGTACTGAGCTTTTTCAAAGCTGCGAAGGACGACGAGATTCACGGCCAGCGAGGAATCCCTTCCCTGCACTTTTTTAAGAAGCGCCTGAATACTGTGGCGGTCGGGCTGTTTGGGCAGGCTCAACCCCAATGCTTTTATCATTTTGGCAAGCTGCTGCATTGCCAGGGCATCGGGATCCGGATGTATTCGCCGCATGAACGGCAATTGTAAGCCGTCGAGCAATCTGGCGGCGGCTTCGTTGGCCTCTACCATGAACATTTCGATTATTGTGTGCGGGTAGCCGGCCTCGGCGGGATGGGCGTCGATGACCTGTCCGTTATCATCATGAACGAGTTCTATTTCGGGCAGATCCAGGTGGAGCATTCCTGCTTCGCGGCGGCGGTATTCGATTTGACCGGCGAGGGATTCCATTTTTTTTAGTAACTTGACAACCTCGGGCTTGAGACCATCGGTTTTGCCCTGTAAGGCCTGGTCAGCTTGGACATAGGTAAGCCTCTGGGCAGACTGGATTATGCTGTTGGCGAAGCGGGTGTCGATGACTTTGGCCTGGTCGTCGTATGTGATGTAAACGCTTTTTACAAAGCGTTTTTTGTCCGGCTGAAGGCTGCATACGCCGTTGCTTAATACCTCCGGCAGCATAGGTATAACTTTATCAGGCAGATAAACGCTGTTTCCCCGTTCGCGAGCTTCGAGATCGAGTGGTGAGCCTTCGGCTATGAAGCTGCTGACATCGGCGATGTGGACACCGAGGATAGGGTTGCCGTCTTTGTCTTGCTCAAGGCTGATAGCGTCGTCAAAATCGCGGGCATCGGGAGGGTCTATGGTAATAATAGTTTTCGTGGTGATTTCTTCACGGTCGGCGGCTGCTTCGGCTGAGAAACCGGCAGCGGCTTCGTGAGCCTGGGTCAGGCAGTCCTGGGGAAAGTCTCCGGGTAAGTTGAACTGGCGGATAGTTGACTGGATTTCGGCGTCATACCGCCCTGCTTTTCCGAATACTTCGAGGATAACTCCCTCGGCGACGAATTTTTTGGTCGGGAAACTGATTACCTCAACGATTACTTTATCGCCGGCTTTTGCGCCTTTGGCGGTAACATCAGAAACTGCTATAGGGTCGATATTTTTCCCGCCGTCGGGATAAACCACCCAGAGGCCTTCTTCTCGGGTTAGTGTTCCGACGAACTTGCTGTTTGCCCGTTCGAGAATTTCGATTATTTTACCGCTGAATCGCATTGCGCGGCTGTCGGAGCCTTTTCGGGAGACTTTTGCCACTACGGTATCCCCGTTCATCGCGTCGCGCGTTTTGCCGGGCGGGATGAAAAGGTCGCCGTGTGAGTTGGGCTCGAGCGGGCTGACAAAGCCGAAGCCTCGCGGATTGGCGCGGAATTTTCCAATTATTTTGCCGGAAAGAGCGGGCAGAGAAACCAGGTCAGCACTTCCTATAACGACATGGCCGGCCTGGCGAAGCTCGGTGAAAGCGGTTTTGAAATAGGGGAAATCTTCCTCGCTTACTCCAAGGGCGTCGGCGAGCTCTTCGAAGCTCAAGGGAGTATAGTCCTCGTGCTCGAGCAGCTTTATAATTTTTCTTTTATAAACATCAGCCATAAATCGGTCCAGTGCGTTATAAGCAAAGACGCCCAAGCGGCTTATCGGTCGGCTGGGCGTCTTGATTTTATGTGCTTATTGCAGGCTTAACAAGCGTTTTTCTGTTCAGGATTGCTTGGCCTTGAGGGTGTTTAGCTTTTTGGCGAGTTTTGAGATTTTTCTTGAGGCCGTCTTTTTGTGCATAGTCCCGGTCGAGCCGGTCTGAGCAAGCTTTTTTTGCGCTATTTGAAAATGCTTCTGGGCTGCTTCTGCATCGCCCTTTTCTACGGCGGTAAGAAAGCTCTTTACCTGCGCCTTGACATTGCTCTTGCGAGAACGGTTTATTATCCTGCGTTTTCGATTTTGTCTTACTCTTTTTTGGGCTGATAACGAATGTGCCATTTATTCTCCTGTTTAGTAATTGCTTTTGTTATGTATTAAACTCTTGTAAGAGGTTGGCCTCACTTGCTTTTTCTTAGCTGGTCGAGTCTCTTTCTAACATCTTTATAGGCAAAATCCATTTGCGCTATCTTTCGGTATATATCCACGGCCTGGTCTGTCTGGCCATGGTCTTCATGTGCTCTGGCAAGGTTATATCTTAATTCTTTTCCCAGCGCATCATCATCTATTTGATGTGCCTCTATTGCCTGCTGGAAAATGTCTATCGCATCAGGATACCATTTTTTCATAAGGAAACACAAGCCGATTTTATTCATTGCCGCAACTTTGCGACGAGGCTCTCTGCTTGCTTCCTGCAAAAGTGGTATCGCGTCGTCGTATCGCTTGTTCTGAATTAACCTGACGCCGTATTCGTATTTATAGCTTGTCTCTGTAGGGTAGTTCTCAACGCAGAGTTTATAATGCTCCAGCTCTGTCTGTTTTAACCTTTTTGATAACTGGATAGCTTTTTGACGGGTCTGGGCGTCTTTTGGGTTTTTCTTCAATCTTTGCTTGGCGGTCCGCAGTTTGCGTTTGAGCTGTTTTATGCGTGTCTGCCCTGCCTGCTCTTTGTAGTTAAAAACGCTTTTCTCCCGATATTTTGTTTCGAGCAATTCGATTGCTTCATTTTCCTGTTCTTCGGTGTCGGTGTCAGATAGCTCTTTGGCAAGGTTAATTATGTTTTTGGGTAGGTCGGGGTCTTCTTCATAAGCTTTGCGTGCCGACTCAATCGCGGTCATACGGTACTTCTGGCTTTTTGTGCCTTCCTCTTTGGCTCGCAGCAGTGCCTGAGCTTCGGCGTCATTTATTGATTTTCGGAAATCTCCTTCTTCGTCATATTTGCCTTTTTGGACGGTAAGTTCGGCAGAAAGAAGTTTATATTCGTCCTGGAGAGCCGAATCGGTAGGTTTTAATTGGGCCGCTCTCTGGCAGGCAGCCAGTGCGCGGTCATATTCTCCTATGCTTTTATAGGAATCCTTGAGCTGTTTGTAGGTTGAGACTGATGATTTGTCAGCGGCGTTATTTGCCTGAAAAACCAGGTCGGCAATCCATCGGGCGGTCTTTTTGTACTGTCCCTCGGCAGCTGCAGTCATCATATTGATAGCGTGAGAGACATTGTCGGGGTCTTTTGAGAACAAATATTCAGCGTTAAGCATCTTTTCGAGGGGAGTTTTTGCCCTCATTTTCTTTAATCTTTCGACCATTCCGGGTTTTTTGCCGCCTCTGGCCTGCCTCACAAGCGCCAGATCGTGTAAAGGCAGGTGTCCTTCGGTCAAGGCTTCAGGGTCGCAGCGCAACCCCTCCAGGTACAGTTCGATTGCATAGTCGAAATTCTCGCTCTTAGCGACTTTTTGAGCCCGCTGGAAGAACATTTCGGCTTTTGCCTTTTTTTGATTTGCTGTTCCCTGCTGCATAAATCTACACTCAATGCGACATTAAACCCTTTATGTTAATACAAACCGGGGTAATGTCAACGATTAATCTGAAGCGACGAATAAGGCCGTCCAGTTTTTTTAGCCTGAAATTGTTTAATCTAAGCGGATAAGTCTTGACGATATAAGAAAATACGCTATACTGTGTAGCTGTTTTACGCGAACGATATCTTTGATTTTGGTGGTTAGTATGAGCTACGCACGCCCAGGACAGTGTGTTTTCCGCATTGCCGCTATCTGTATTACCGTTTTTGCTGCTTTTGCGATTAAAGGCTGTGGTGATTTTTTTGACACCAAAACGACCGAAATGGAAACCCGGCGAACGCTTGAAGACTTGCGACGAATACAACCATTGCCGGAAATACACAATCCTCTGCCGGAAATTTACCGGAAGCCGCCCAGCCGGATGGAAATTGATGGGAGCGTAAGACTGTTCTATTTCACCAGGCAACACAATACTGATGCTATTTCCAGCCTTATCACTCAGCAGCTTGGTCATAAAGTAACAAACAGTGAAGCTAAAAATCAGCTTATCATAGAGGTTCCAGACCACTCTGCCGCCGACGACACCCTCGATTTTCTTGAAAAGGTTGACATCGCTCCGATACAGATAAAAATTGATTGTCTCGTCCTCGAGCGTTTTGCCGATGTTACAATGGACTGGGAAACCCGTCTATTTATTGAAGATTTCCTCGGAACCAACATCGAAATGCGAGGTAAAGGTGAAGATTTTATGGCATTTCCGGGAGCCGCACTTCGTGAGGGAGAACGGCGTCGATTTGGAGTTGATTTAGGTTTTGTACGCGATCATGTTGAAGATGAAGAGTTCAGGGCATTTATAGATGTTCTTATTTCTCGCGGTTACTTAAAAGTTTTGATGAACCCTACTCTTGAGACTGTGCACGGCAAAAGAGCTACTGTTCGGTCACGCACAAATACACCCGTACCTAAAAGGGTTGAAGATCCTATACGAGAGCAATTATATACTCTCACAGAATACCAGTGGGTTGAGGACAAACTCGAAGTAACCCCTTTTGTATATTCAGATGGCTCTATAGGCCTTGAGACCAATATAGAATTGGGTTCAGCGTCCCAACCAGAAGGCGTTGTTCAAGTGCCCGTTATTACCGAAAGGAGCGTGCGTATGGCCGAAAACCGCATAGCTCCCGGAGATAGCCTCATTGTCGGTGGTATCAGGAAAAGCGAAGAATTCTCTGTTGTTCGTGGCGTACCTTTTCTAAAAGACATACCAGGTTTAGGCATTTTGTTTTCCAGTAGAGATTTCGAAGAGAAATCCACAGAGGTTATCTTCATTCTTACTCCTGCCATATCAAGTGGAGGAATTCCTTATGAGCAAATGGTTGAGGAAGTAAGGGACAGATTCCGCCCTGCTCATGAAGCACCCGGCCTGCATGAACGGCTTTTTGACCCTCTTGGCTTAGGCACTTACACACGGACAGTTGAAGAAGAAGCAGCCCAGGCCGAATATGAACGCCTCAAAGCTGATCTTGAACGAGCCGAAGCCCACGAGGAGCTGGCGGAATTGCGCGAAACGCTTTTACAGCAGGCAGAACAGGTAATGCGAGAGAAACAACAGGTTGCACGGACTCGACAGGAGCTTCAGCAGTTGCACGAAAGGTATGAAACCGCACAGGCTGAATCCGAGCAGACGCAAGCTCAACTCGAACAAGCTCAACAGGAGGCCGAGGCCGCCCGTCGCGAAGCCGAAGAAGCTCGCAGGGAGGCTGAGGAACTACAAAGTGAGCGGGAGCTTTCCGAGCAGGAAAAGCTTGAAGTCCAGCAACAGCTTGAGCAGGCCGAAGAAGAGGCCGCCCGAGCCAGGCAGGAAGTCGAGGCACTTGAGGCCGACGCTTCACAAGCAGCTCAAAGGGTTCAGGAGCTAACCGAGCGAGCAGAGCAGGCCGAGGAAGTAAACGATGCCGAGCTTGAGGAAATTCGCAGAAAAGCTGAGCAGGCCGAGGCGGAATTACGAGAGGCTCGCGAAGAGTTAGCCCAGGCCGAATCGGAAATTGAGGCAGAGCAAAGCGAAGAAGGCCAACAAGACGATTGACAGAGATTGGCTTTTTCAGGATTTGGCGAAGCTCTGTTGCTTCTGAAGAGAAATCCTTGCGTGCAGGTCCGCTCGATTACTCAATCAGGTAATTCGGCAAATTACGCATCGTTATGCGGCGGGAGTTTTCCGATTCGTGGAAAATTCTGATGCTTATACAGTCCATCCTTTCAAGTGCCTCTGTGACTTTATCAGCCCATTCTATCACCACAACCGATTCGGGATAGAAATAATCATCAAAGCCAATACTTTCAAGCTGCCGCCACGATTCGAGCCGATATGCGTCGATGTGGTACACATCCAGCCTGCCTCGATATTCATTTACCAGCATGAAAGTCGGGCTGTGAGCCTGATTTTCGACCTCTTCGCCGCATATGCCCGCGGCCACACCTTTAATAAAATGTGTCTTGCCGCTTCCTAACTGCCCGCAGACTGCCACCGTCTCACCTCCTCGCAAGCGTTTTCCGAACCGCTTGCCAA
This sequence comes from Phycisphaerae bacterium, assembly GCA_003553245.1. Lineage (GTDB taxonomy): Bacteria > Planctomycetota > Phycisphaerae > Sedimentisphaerales > Anaerobacaceae > T1Sed10-97. Next base: position 3,838 of record PWDX01000244.1, on the reverse strand, counting down.
GGGCAATAGTCTGCTCAACCGACTCGCTCAAAATCTGGGTATCCATCGCTGTCTCCACCGCCGGCTATAAATGATCCCACCCGCCCTGCCGTAATGGCTCGCTGCTGCCGTCGGCTTTTTTCAACACAATTTCAGCATTTTTCGTCATTTGTCCGATTTGTGTTATCTCTACCGGCCCGCTCCATAAGTGCTGAAGCTTTTGGCATTGCGCCGCTGACAAACTAAAAAGTAACTCAAAATCCTCACCCTCATTCAGCGCCGAATCCAGAGGGTCTTCTCGCTTTTGAGCCGCTTGGGATATTGGAATCTGCGCTGCCTCGATTATTGCGCCAACGCCGCTTGCCTTGCACATCCTCGAAAGATCAGTGCTTAATCCGTCGCTTATATCCATCATCGCATTGAGTTTTGCCAAGCCCGTTATACGCAATGCTTCTTTAACCCTTGGCTCAAAGTTCAGATGCCGGCCCAATCCCGAACCACCCAGTTGTCCTGTTACGCATATAACATCGCCTGAATTTGCCTGTGACCGCAAAACAGGCGCCCCACCACCGCCTCTGCTGGTTATCGTTGAATTAATGCAAAGGCCGCCGGTCGCTTTCCATTTGGTAATATCACCTCCCAGCAATGGGCAGCTGTATTTTACCGCCGCATCGTTTATGCCGCCGTGAAGTTCTTTCAATTCTTTTTGACCGTAACCCTTCGGCAAAGCCACGGCTACAACCGCCCCGACCGGTACAGTAGCCATCGCTGCGCAATCGCTTAAACTGACAGCCATCGCCTTATAGCCGACCTGATGCAAGCTGGCTGATTGTAGATCGAAGTGAACCCCCTCAATCAGCATATCGGTAGTTACCAAAATATCGCCGCCACGAAAATGAATCGCAGCCATATCATCGCCGATACCGATAGAGTAATCATTGGCCGAAAGCTTGCTTTGCCGGGCGAACCAAGCCGTTATAATGTCCTCGTCGCCGCTCATGTTTTGTCCGCAAGACGCTTTTTCCACTTTTCAATCTGTATGGCCGTTTGCTCGATGCCAGCAGAGCCTTCTGTAGTATAGCGATTGACCACCGCCTTCGCACCAAGCCACTCATACACATCGGATCCGATATCCGGTGAAAACTTATGGAAATCCCCAACATCCAGCTCCGCCAGTCGCTTGCTCTGCTGCTCACAATAGTCGACCAACTGTCCGACAATTCCGTGGGCCTGGCGGAATGCAACCCCCCTGCCTACCAGATACTCCGCAAGCGCCGTAGCGTCCAGAAAGCCGGCGTCAAGACCTGAAGATATTCGGTCAGCATCAAACTCGGTATGCTTTATAATTTCCCGCGCAACTACCAGCGATTTTTCGACAGTGTCACTGGCTGTGAAAATGTGAAACTTATCTTCCTGTAAGTCACGGTTGTATCCGCTGGGCTGAGCTTTCAAAATGGTAAGCATTCCTACGAGAGCACCGTAAACACTGCCGGTCTTGCCGCGAATAAGCTCAAGCAGATCAGGATTTCGCTTTTGCGGCATCATACTAGAACTGGTGCAGTACTGGTCCGCTATTTTGACAAAGGCAAACTCATTTGTCGAATAAATAATCCAGTCTTCTGCCAGCCGTGAAAGATGCGCCGCTATCAGAGAACAATCGAATATAAACTCGGCAGCAAAATCCCTGTCACTGACCGCGTCAATACTGTTGGCGGTTATATCGGCAAAGCCTAGTTGTTCGGCAGTGCTTTTCCTCTCGAGTTTGAGCGTAGAGCCTGCCAAAGCGCCGCTTCCCAGAGGTGAGACATTCATCAAATCCGCACAATTGCCAAGCCGCTTATAATCTCGCTCAAACTGCTCGACAAAACTAAGCAGGTATGCCCCCGCTGATATCGGCTGGGCACGCTGTAAATGCGTGTAAGCCGGCATTACAATCTGGCTGCTCTTATCAGCCAGTTCCACAAATGCCTGCTGCAATTGGCGCAAAAGTCTTTGTAGAAGTTCGATCTGATCCCGAATCCAAAGCCGAATGTCCGTTGCTATCTGGTCATTTCGGCTTCTACCGGTGTGTAGCTTTTTACCGGCTTCGCCGATTTGCTCGACAAGTGCGGCCTCTATCGCCATATGGATATCTTCTGTCCGCTTATCAAAGACAAACTGTCCCTGCTCCATCTTATCTCCTATCGCAAGCAGCCCCTCTTTAATTTGCGTAAACTCCTGCTCCTTAATAAGTCCCACTTCCGATAGCATCCGCGCGTGGGCGATTGAACCTGCTATGTCATATTTGTAAAGCCGCTTATCAACAGAAAGAGACTCAACAAAATCGACCGTAACATCTGCGGGGCCGCCTTTTAACCTGTGCTCCCAGCTTTTCTTATCATCAGCCATTAGACATCTCCAAATAAACCGGATTGAACTGATAATGATAAGCTCGCGTCTGCCCACTGTCAAGAACCGGCAACAAAAGCAAGAACAGTGATAAAAATGGGCCGGTAAATTTTTCATTGTGCTAGCCCTTTGTAACAATTAACATATATCTATGTTCTTTTTGTTGCGCTGATGTAACAAAAGCCGTGAAAGTTTTTTATATAAGGTAGCCGCTCTGTCAAGGTTGCTCATAAATCTCTTAAGAACAAGAACTTATAACGATAGCGCAATGACTGTTTTGCAATCAACATCTTTGGGAGTGTAATATGATATTTCGTTTTTACAACAGTGCTATGTCGCAGGCGTCAAAATCCGCCGCGACGGCAATCTTAACTATCGGCCTGTTACTTATAGGCTTCGGCGTGCTGATAATGGCATTTCCGGAAGTTTTCGCACTGCTGGCGGCAATCGTCTTTTTCCTGCTGGGATTGAGCCTGGCAATCACCGCCGCGAAAATGTTCTGGGTGCAGTACAAGATGGACAAATACCACAGACAACACGACGAACATTACAGAGAAAATGTAAGAATCAGAGACCACGACTTTTAACGGACAACGGTCTCCCAATTTTCAAAAATAATAAAATCCATAATTGCGATTCAGTGTAAAACAGCCTATTTCACAGCAAAAATTAACTCCCAAAACACTGAAATTCGAATAAAAACGCCGCTTTTTGAAAAAATTTGGAAAAATTTTAAAAAATTCCAAAAAAACCCTTGCATTAGTTGACAGAGCGGCTATAATGATAATTGACATCATTGTTCTTTTTCTTCTGTATATCTTGGTTTCTGTAAATGAGGCAGTGAATCGATTATATTTTTGCTATTCATTACAACATTTAACGCTGTCTCATAAAGGCTGGAGCTTCAAAGTTCCGGCCTTTTTTATGCGCTATGAAAACTGAAAAACTCAATTATACGCTGCCGACGGAGCTTATAGCTCAAAATCCCGCCAGGCGTCGCACCGACGCCCGGCTGCTTGTCTATGACCGCGGCCGGGACAACATCATCGACAGCGTTTTCAGCGAAATAGTCGGCTGCCTGCGACCCGGCGATTGTCTGGTTCTAAACGACACCAGGGTGATTCCCGCCCGGTTTTTCGCCAAACGGCAAACCGGAGCCCGCCTGGAGGGTCTGTTTCTAGGTCAGAACGGCCAACAAAACTGGCAGATAATGCTCAAAGGAGCCGGAAAAGTCAAAACCGGCGAAATTATATCCCTTCACGACACCGCCGAAAATGAATACTGCCAAGCCCAACTGCTGGAAAAACAAAACGCCGGCAGGTGTTCTCTGCGGGTTTTAACCGATGAAACCGCCGAGCAGGTACTGGCGAAAATCGGCCTTGCGCCGCTGCCGCCGTATATAAAGCGTAAAACCGCACAGGATGCCGACAGCGACCGCCGCCGTTATCAGACGGTTTACGCCCGTAAATCC
>PWDX01000062.1 GCA_003553245.1 Phycisphaerae bacterium | reverse complement strand
GCCGCCACGGTGGCGCCGCTGCGGCAGACAAGCAGCCCAATATCGAGCTTGCCGGATTCTTTTATCCCGCAATGAACGCCCGCCGCTTCAAATCCTTTGGCCGCGGTAATAGTGGTATTGTTCATAATTGATTCCAAAAATCCTAAAAACAAAACTAAAGGCTGGTAATATCACGCGAGCGCGGGTCGTAAACGACTTCAGGCGCGTTGCTGGGTCTGCCCTCAATAGCCAGATCTCGAAATTCATCCATCGGGTCGTAATACAGCAAATCCAGATCAACTGTGTTTACCATCATACCCGCTTTGTTGAAATTCAACTGCCCTGCTATCTTGCCGTCCGGACGAATAAAACAAGACGGATACGGCGAATACGGCGCGCTGGAGTTTGTCATACTCACCCACAGCTTATTCGAGGCCGCACGACACTGCATTGTCTGCCGCATAATGTCAGTGTGAACACTCGGCCCCGACTGCCGGGCGTTATAGAACGACTGCAAAACGCAATCCACACCTCGTTTATAAATGTCGCGATAAATCTCCGGAAACCTCAACTCAAAACAGATCTGAAGCGAACACCTGACACTATTAACCTCAAAAAAGACCTGCCTGCTGCCCGCACTGAAAAAGGCCATTTCCTGCATCGTCAGATATCGCTTATCATATCTGTCAACAAGCTCACCGGCAGGATCAATCAGATAAAGACAGTTATAAGGCTTGTTAGGCTCCGTCAGCTCATGAACGCTGCCCAGCACAACCCAGACCGAGCATTTCCTGGCGGCCTGCATTATCTGCCGCGTTTTCTCCCGCAGCAACTGCCAGTCAAAACCGTCAAAAGTAAAAAAGTCCGTCCCCGCATAACCGGAAAGAGCCGCTTCCGGAAAATGGACAATCTCGGCGCCCTGCTCGGCAGCGCGTTGAATATAATGAATCATCGCCGCGGCATTTCGGGACACCGATTTGCCCACGGCGAACTGACAGGTCGCGATTTTGAGTTTTCCTTTGCTCATTGTGCTTATGCTATAACTCTGTTCAGACCGGTCAAGTTAAATCACCGCTTTAATGCCAAAAATTTGACGGTTACCGACACCCTGAAACAGGTTATGCAAGTTCGACTGAATCGGCGGCCTGAACTTAAGCGGATAAAGGAATGTCCAAAAAGTGCACAACACATAACTGCCGAATTTGGCACTCTAAAGACCGATAGAGGGCAAAATCAAAAAACCGGTGCACAACAACTGCACAGCAAGTGAACAGCAACTGCACAACAACTGCACACATACAATAATGATAAGAATGAAAAGAAGGGAAAGAATAAACCCATCCATCTACCAGCGGCAATGGGAATATCGGTATTCAGTTTCGCCCCTGTCAATATTTTACCCTGCCGGCAGATATGTCCAAATATATATCGAGGCTGATGATCATCACCGTGCCAGCAGCAGACCCGCCGCTATCGCGACCGTGCCGATATTGTGCAGCAAGATTGTATAAAAGCTGGGCTTATAATTACCCTTGCGAAACTTCTCCAACGGGGTCATCGAGTGGATTGCCAGAGCGGCAATAGGCAGTGTGAGCATATAACCAACAGCCGCATAGAAAGTTACATCGAAAGCTAACATCCCCGCCGCCAAAATATAGGACGCGATTACTACCGCCCTATACAGCCTGGCAGCCATTACCTTTCCCAGCGACACGACAAGCGTGTTTTTATTTGCCCCGGCGTCGGCGTCAAAATCAGGAAACTCATTGATCAGTATTATTAGAAAAATCAGTATCGACATCAAAGCCGCCGGCATAAGAACCAGCACATCAAAATCATACGCCTGAATATAATACGCCCCTATCGTCGGCAATATCCCAAATAATATCACTATGCCCACCTCACCGACGCTGCGATACGCCAGCTTAATCGGCGGCGCGGTATAGCAAAACGCCCCGACAACTCCGACAATGCCAATGACCAACACAAAAACGCTTCCGGTCAGCGCGACAATTGCCAGCCCCGCCGCCGCACCGGCAGCAAGCACCACCACCGCGCCGTTAAGCACGCGCCCCGGCGGGACTAAGCCCTGCTGAATAGTTCTGCTGCCGCCGGAATAGGGAGTAGGGTTTTTGTTCAGTTCGTCATTGCCGGAGAGATGGTCGAAAAATTCATTAGCCATATTGCCGCCGGCATGCAAAGCCATAATCGAGACAAGCGCAAGACCAAACAGCAGCCACGAAAACTCATCCCCCCCCGCCGCCGCCAGCGCCGAACCTACCAGCACAGGCGCTGCGCTTGCCGAGAGAAAATTAAGCCTGGCCGTCCTTGACAGGTTCACGATTGCTGTTGAAATTGATTCGGGTTTTTCGGTTTCCATCGGGGTATTCTACATTTGGCCTGACCAGCAGTCAACAGCATCCCGGCTGTCAGCTTGGCAGGCGGCAACCGGCCAAACTGCAATTATGCCAGAGCGTATCACCGCGACCAACGATCATAAATCAATAATTTACAATAACTTACGAAAATGGCACTACACCGCCAACGCCGCTGGCACATAGTTTGCACATTAGACCGCATAATCGGATAATTTCTAAAGTTATATAATTGAAGATGATTTTGAAAGGAGCAAACAGAAATGAAAATCAGACCATTAGGCGATAAAGTTCTGATCGAGCGGATGGAAGCAGAAAGCAAGACCGCAGGCGGAATCGTCCTGCCCGACACAGCCAAAGAAAAACCTCAGCGCGGCAAAGTAGTCGCCGTCGGCGAAGGCAAAGCACTGGAAGACGGCTCCGTGCGCAAAGTGGGCGTCAAAAAAGGCGAAACCGTACTCTTCCAGAGCTACGCCGGAACTGAAGTAAAAATAGACGGCACAGAGTATCTGATAATGGACGAAAGCAGCATAATGGCGGTAATCGAAAAGTAACAGCCGTCGATAGAGTTTTAGAAAGATTGATAAATATCGTAAAAGGAGAATGGTATGGCGGCAAAAAAAATAGCATTTGACACCGAAGCGCGTTCAGCGATTCAGGCCGGGGTCAAAAAACTAGCCGAAGCGGTAAAGATAACGCTCGGACCTGCCGGGCGGAATGTGGTGCTGGAAAAATCCTTCGGCTCACCGACCGTTACAAAAGACGGCGTAACAGTGGCCAAGGAAATCGAGCTTGAAGACGCCTATGAAAATATGGGCGCACAGATGGTAAAAGAGGTCGCAAGCAAAACATCCGATGTAGCCGGCGACGGAACAACCACAGCGACAATTCTTGCAGAGAGCATCTTCAACGAAGGGCTCAAAAATGTTACCGCAGGTGCAAACCCGATGCAGCTAAAACAGGGCATCGACAAGGCCGTAGCGGCGATTATCAAAGACCTGCAGAAAATGAGCATTGCGGTCGATTCCAGCAAACAGATTGAGCAGGTCGCCACATGCTCTGCCAATCAGGACGCCGAAATCGGCAAGAAAATGGCAGAGGCGATGGAAAAGGTCGGCAAAGACGGCGTCATAACCGTCGAAGAAGGCCAGTCGCTCGAAACAACCGTTGAGCTGCTCGAAGGTATGCAGTTCGACCGCGGCTACCTCAGCCCGCATTTTGTCAACAAACCCGAAAATATGACATGCGTGCTGGACAAGCCCTACATCTTAATCCACGAAAAGAAAATCAGTTCTATCAAGTCACTCGTTCCCCTGCTCGAGAAAGTCGCAAAACAGGGCAAGCCCCTGGTGATTATCGCAGAGGATGTCGAGAGCGAAGCATTGGCGACGCTGGTTGTCAACAAACTCCGCGGCGTGCTTCAGGTGGCCGCTATTAAGGCGCCCGGCTTTGGCGACAGACGCAAAGCGATGCTCGGTGACATAGCGACACTGACCGGCGGCGAGGCTATCTTTGAAGACCTCGGCATTGACCTCGAACACATCGAACTGGGCCAACTCGGTATGGCAAAGAAAGTCACCATCGACAAAGATAACACCACGATTATCGAAGGTGCAGGCAATACCGAGGACATAACCGGCAGAATAGACCAGATAAAGGCTGAGATTGACCGCTCTACAAGCGACTACGACATCGAGAAACTCCAGGAACGCATTGCAAAGCTGGCAGGCGGAGTCGCACAGATCAATGTCGGAGCGGCCACAGAAGCCGAAATGAAAGAGAAAAAAGCCCGCGTAGAGGACGCACTGCACGCCTGTCGAGCCGCGGTGGAAGAAGGCATCCTGCCCGGCGGCGGCGTGGCAATGCTCCGCACGCTGAAAGCGCTCGATAAGCTAAAAGCGCCCGGCGATGAGAAAATCGGCGTCGATATCGTTCGCAGAGCAATCACAGCCCCGATAAAGCAGATCGCTCATAACGCCGGCCTCGACGGTGCGATTGTGGCACAGAAGGTAATGGAAACAGACCAGACAAACTTCGGCTACAACGCACTCGAAAAGAAATACGGCGATATGGTCGATTTCGGCGTTATCGTGCCGACCAAAGTCGAGCGGACAGCCCTGCAGAACGGCGCTTCTATCGCGTCTCTGCTGCTGACAACCGACGCACTGGTCAGCGAGATACCCGAAAAGAAAGAAAAAGCCCCCGCAGGCGGCGGAATGCCCGGCGGTGGAATGTACTAAAGAAAGACTTGCTTTCAAGCGGGTTGCTTCGGCAGCCCGCTTTTTTTATTGTGCCGAAATTTCTAATACTTGACTGCACAACATCGCAAAGGCAGAGCAGGTTGTCTGACCACAACGCAACTCTTCCAGAAATGGTTATAAAAAAGTTATACCGCACGAAAAAGCTTGCAAGCGCCAAAACATAAGCCCTTCCTAATATTTAGAAGAGACCCTCAATAATAAGCTTGACGCAGAAGCCGATCAGCTTTACGGCGCCAATCGCTATGAGCGGGTAACAAAACTAGCCGAGCGGCACACTTACCGGCTATGGAGAGACACAGACAACAGCCCTTATCTTTGAAAAGTCGAGGAACCTGAAAACAGTGATGATTAATATTTTCAGATTTTCCTTGACAGCCCTACCAAACTGCCTATACTCCAGTGAAAATAATAACCTCAAATAAAGTTCTTTGGAGGAGCTTTTTATGAAAAAGTCAGTTTTAGCCGCAATCGCAGCAGTTCTTGTTTTGTCATCCATAAGCAACGCCGACCTTATCTGGACAGACCTGAACGGCATACCGTTGCCGGAGAGCATTAATTTGGACATTGGAGGCACAATTGATATCGGTATCTATTCCGACGGCAGTCCCCTTAGTTATGACGGTATATCTGTTGGAGGGGATAGTTCCGCTTTTGCAGATATTGTTGACATACAGCCTTTAACCGACGCCGGGAGCGGTGCTGTTGCCGAATATACAGATATCGGCAGTTGGTGGACGATTGAAACCGGCGATGCACCGGTAGCAGGAGTTCACTTTCTCGTTACAGTTTCAGGCAATGAAATTGGTCAATGGACGATTGAAGCCGATAGTTTTGAAGGTGCCGGTGATTATGATTCTTTGCTGATTAATGTTATCCCTGAGCCGATGACTGTTGCTCTGCTGGGATTAGGCGGGCTGTTCTTGCGCAGGCGGACGGCATAGGCTAATCAGCCTCAGTAATCGAAATACGACTGGCCGGTTTGTGAATCTGTTCCTTCCCAGTTCAATCTGATGGTCTTTGTTGACGGTTGATATATCCAGCCGTGAGTGTCGGTCTGCTCGGGGCTTTCAGGGAATATTTCCCCGTTATCAAGCAGCCTAATCTCGTCTATATTATTAAAAGGATTTTCCGGCATCTGTGAAAGATAATTGCCGGAGTTGATCATCTGCATTCTCAAAGCCAGGTAGTTGGGCGAGCGGGATGTATCATTGTTAGGATAGCCCGGCGGGACGCCGTTGTGTTCTATGGCATATCGTTCTATTGCCTGCCGCAGTATTCTGAGGTTGTCTTTGGCGGCGGATTCTCTTGCCTGCTGGGTGTGGTTCTGGAATTGAGGCACCGCTATCGCGGCCACTATACCGAGTATGGCAACAACTATCACAACTTCCACGAGTGTGAATGCTTTTTTCATAGTCAAAGCACCGATCCCGCCAATGCGGCGACTTCAGACCAAAGATTCCAGACTTCAAGCTGTTTGAAGCCCTTATACAAATTATGCGAAAAAACCGCCAAAATCCAAAACCTCGATAGATTTTTGTCCACACTGCCGGCTAAAGGCCGTAATCAGTGCTTGCCGTTGACCATGGCGTTTAGCATATCCAGATAGTCCGAGAGCAGCCTTGTTGTCAGGAACTTCTCACGGACGGTTTCCCTGGCGTTATGGCCGAGATGCTCATTTTCACGCGGATTTTCAAGAAGCTCAACGATTTTATCGGCAAAACCGTCCAGGTCATAAGGATCCAGCAGAAAACCGTTGACCCCATCTACCACCTGCGAGGGGATGCCGCCGATGTTCGAGGCTACCACGGGCGTTCCCTTCCACAAAGCCTCGGTTACCGTCAGGCAGAACCCCTCCCGCGTTGATTTTTGAATAATGACGCTGGAATATCGCTGTATAGCGTTTACAACAAAGTGATTGTCGCCGACAACCATCAGGATATCGCCCTCTTCGAGCATTTTTCCGGCCCGCTGGACAACCTTGTTGTACATTTCAAGGCCCTCCGGATCGTCGCTGGCGACATTATAGCAAAACAGCAGACGACAATCGACTTTCTGTTTGACTCGCTCGAATACATCAATAACGCCGATTGGGTCTTTCCACGGGTCAAGCCGGGACACCTGCGTAATAATCGGCTTATCGGTCGGAATGCCGGCTTCGGTAATATAGTCCATTACTTCCTTATCGCTAAGCTCCATATTCTTGGGCGTAAGCGGATTTATCGCCGGAGCCATCAGCCGCTGATTGACCGGCAGATCGGGCTTGAGATATTTGGCGTTGGACATTATAACCTGATCGTATTTCAGCAAAAAGCCCTTGCAGAAATCCCAAAGCTCGGCATTGGGCTCGGTAAGGTCGATATGACACCGCCATATCCAGGGCTGGCTCTTTTGATAATGGACAATAAGAGGCAGCGGCTGAGGGTCATGGACAATAATACAGTCATGGCGAAGATGCGTGAATTTGGCGAAATTCTCATTAGCCTGCTGGTAAATATCCCGCATCTGATCGGTAATGTCAATGTCGGCACCCTGCAGAGCGTTATGGAATTTTTTGGTAACATCAAAAAACCCTCCGCTGCCGTAGAGGTTCCGCCAGCCCGTATCGATACCGACATCATTCATAAGTAGCACCAGAGAATGCAGAATCTCGGCCACACCGCCGCCCTGGTAGGTGCTGTTAAGATGCACAATGTGCTTGCCGTAAAGCCGTCGTGCACGAGAATAAATTTCCGCCAGAACCTTGTCCGGCACAATGTACCTGAAATCTTCAAGACTTAGCATGTTCCACCTCTGCCATTTCATTAAGTAATGCTCTTACCTGCTTTATCGACTCAATGTTGTACCTGGCTTTGGAAATTTCTGTGCCAACTATTATAGAATAGCCTTTTTTCGGTAACACTGAGAACATATCTTCATCGGTATAGTCATTACCTACGGCGAGGATGAAATCCCATTTGTCTTTTGTCAGCCACTTTTCGGCAACCCTGCCTTTGTTGATGCCAAGATCTTTTACCTCCAGAGTTCTGCTGCCCTCGAATACTCCAACATCCATATTAGTCGTCAGGTTTAGCAGAGCATCGCGCAACTCCTGAATCCTTGTGTCGATTAACTCCGGAACCGCCCTTCCGAAATGCCATACAAGAGAAAAATCTTTTTCCTCAATACTCGAGCCGGGAGTTCTGTCGGTATAAAGCTGCATTATAGGACGAATTGTCCCTTTCCACTCGCTGTGCAAAGGCTCAACACATTCCCACCTACCGCCTAATTCTTTGATCCAGGCCCCGTGCTCAGCCACGAGTGAAAGATTCATATTTCCAAACCATTTCTCCATAGTATGTCTGTCTCTGCCGCCCATAACAACTACTTCGGCCCGGGCGTCGTCAGCAAGATTTGTCAATATACGCCGTATTTGAGCATCCGGCCCGGCACGCTCGGGGCGTTTGTGGAATTTGGCCAGAGTTCCCTCAAAATCCAGCATCAGCAGCGGACGAGTCGCCTCTGCGAACCGGCTAACCATCTTTCGCCGAACCCTGCTGTCCAGTGCGTGCACCGTGAATTCTTTCTGCACTTTTGTTATTTCAAGAAGGCCTTTAAGGACATCCGCGGCCCAGCGAGCAACATCATAACGGCTGAGCCTTTTCTGCATAATACGGTTACGATCAATTTGTTCCTCAACGGGCATCTCAAGCCCTGCCTTGATAGCGTCAACAATTTCCTGGCTGTTATATGGGTTGACAATGATAGCTTCGCCAAGCTCGCTGGCAGCTCCGGCCATTTCGCTGAGAATAAGCACACCCTTGCCGTCAATTTTCGACGCTATAAACTCTTTGGCTATAAGGTTCATACCGTCACGCAAAGGAGTAACCAGAGCCATATCTGCTATATCATACAAGGCGACCAGCTTTTGAAGCCGAATACCACGGTAAAGATACCATACCGGCATCCAACCGATGGTGCCGTGTTCACCGTTAACGCGGCCGACAAGCTGATCCAGATCATTACGCAGATCCATATAGTCAGGCACTCCGGTTCGTGACGGAACCGCCACGATAATCATCGTCACTTTACCCCTGTAATCAGGGTTTTCCGTCAGGAATTGATTAAAAGCATCCAGCCTTTCTATAATACCTTTGGTATAATCCAGACGGTCAATAGAAACGATAACCTTGCTATCGCCTACTTTCTGTCTTATCTCAGCCACGGCCTGTTTGACCTCTTCTGTTTCAGAGGCCCCCGCGTATTTTTCATAATTGATGCCCATCGGAAACGCATCAACATTTACAACGCGATTGCCGACCGTCAGCTTGCCCAGGGAATGCTCAAGAGCTGTTATCCGCGTAACGGAACTTAGGAAATGGCGAACATAATCGTAAGTATGAAAACCTATCAAATCCGAGCCGAGAAGCCCTTCCAGCAGTTCTTCACGCCAGGGCAAAAGACGAAAAAGCTCGAATGACGGAAAAGGAATATGAAGGAAATAACATATCTGTGCATCAGGAATCCTCTCCCTTACCATCTGCGGAAGCAGCATGAGCTGATAATCGTGCACCCAGACATAATCGCCCGGCTTAACAAATCGGACAACTTCATCGCAAAATCGTTTATTTACATCTTTGTACCGCCGCCAAAAACGCTCCTCAAATATTGTCCGCAATGGGAAATAATGAAACAAAGGCCAGATTGTCTCATTGCAAAAGCCGCGGTAATAGTCCTCCATATCCTGGCAAGAAAGAAAAACAGGGTGAGATCCCATTTTTTTTAGTTTATCAGTTATATCTTTTTGGTCGTCAGCGTCCAATTCATCTCGAGGCACTCCCGGCCAGCCTATCCATAAATGCTCGTATGTGTCCGGCAAAGAGGACAAACCCGTAGCTAACCCACCCGGACTATGACGAAAATCTATCTGCCCATCTGTTTTTTCTGCCTGTACCGGCAGTCTGTTGGCAACCACTATCAGCTTACTCATAAATACTTCCCCAAATTACCATATTTGCCTGAATTTAATACAGCTCCAACCATGTTGCTGCGCCAACCTTCCTGTTGGCACATTTAATCGGCAAATTGCAAAATTCTCCCTTAACTTGCCCATAAATGCTTTCAGGATATAATAAAACGCCCTTTTTGGCAAGGAATATCCGCCTGCGATACTGCGGCGTCTTTGAGAAGCTCGATTGAACATGATTGACTATTAACTTGCGCTGCACTATGCTGATTTACCGAAAACAGCCTGAAGTAAGCATAAAGCCTTAGTTTGTCGATAGATTTACAAAATTTACGCCTGCTGCCGTAGAATGGTCAAGCTAAATTATGACAGATATTTCAACACAAAAAAATCAGCAAAACCGGAAAACAATAAAACCCAGACCGGCGATCTTGGTTTCCGAAAAAACACTGGTTGAGCATCCGTTGCAATTGCGAAGAATATTGCTCGGCCTGGCGGATGAATCCGTTCCCGTAATACTCGTATCACCAAAAATCGCTATCGCTGAACAGATACTCTCAGGTTCAGTAACTATCATAAATTACCCGGAGCTTAATATCCCTCTGATGGCTCACCACAACAAGAAAATACTTATCGAAAAACTTGAGCCGCTTAAACCCAACCTGCTGCATTGTTTATGTCCGAGTCTGGCAAGTATCACAAAAAAACTCGCAAGGCAACTTGATCTGCCGTATATCATTAACATTAACTCATTACAAAAAAAATGGACCAAAGCGACAATATGTCCACAACATTGCGCAAAGATAATCGTTCCATCAGATGTTGTCTCAAATAATGTCGAACAGATATACCCGAATATGTCTCAACGAATACTTCGAATAAACCCCGGCACATTCGTATCAGATAAATGCGCCGGCTTTGATAATACTGAGCAGGTTATCAGTATCATTACATCGCATTCGCTCGAACAAACAGACGATTTCATAGTCACCTTGCAGGCATTGCGACGACTTGCCGATGACGGCTGGGAATTTATTTTAGTCGTTACAGGCAACGGACAAGGAGAAAAAAAGTTTAGAAAAATACTTCGAGAAATGGACATGCTGCAGAAGGTTGTCATTGTTCCCAGAATAGAACCGTGGCGTCCGATAGCATCAGCAGGTGACATATTTATTCAACACCGAGAAAATGCCGAATTCAATTTCTTTTTACTTGAAGCTATGGCCGTCGGAAATGCTGTTATAGCCTGTAAAGGGGGCATAGATGACCTCCTGATAGAAGGCTCTACTTGCCTGTTTTTTGAGCCTGAAAATCCAATGTCATTATACCGTGCATTCACAACGCTATTGACGAACAAAGATCGCGCACGACAGATTGCCTCTCAAGCCCAAAAGTTCGTTAAAGAAAACTATTCCGTAAGCAAAATGGCTTCAGCAACAATGCTTGCATATCACCAGATAGCAAACGGGGCTTGCTGAATAAACACCCCTATCAAAAGCCTTGACATTTGTTTCATCATTGTCAGGGTTCTCGCCATTTGCAGAAGCACCTACAGGGATTGCGTCGCCTGCATCGTAAATATCAACAGTGGTAGTACTTTCGGCAGGCAAGTCTATAATACATCAACGATGTGGTAATCATCACCGTCACCTAGGCTGACGGTATGCTGATAGTATTGTAGGGCCCGTGAAGCTCCACGGAATTAACCGTCTGCCCTGATGCAGCATCGACCCACACCTCAAAGCTCTCACCTGCCTCGACAATTGAAGTAACGGCATTCCAGGAATAAATAATTCTACCGTCATCAACCCGAACAAAATCTGCCGTTAAAATGGTCAGCAGAAGATTACCGCTAATGTCCTCATCAAGAATCCTTTATAAACATATATCTATTGAACGCGAATATTTCCTCTGCTTGTTACATTCGTAGTGTTGCTCGGCATCTGTCCGGGGACAGTGTTTATAATATTGCCGATAAACTCCGCGGCAGCATCCGGTTCGACTGTCAGG
>PWDX01000192.1 GCA_003553245.1 Phycisphaerae bacterium | reverse complement strand
CAGTGAGATATATTTGCTGTCCTGCCCGCCGATCTCGAATATCGTGTCGACATCAGGCCGAACTATCGCCGCACCTGCGGCCTGCGCGGTAATCTCATTAATAACAATATCAGCCCCGACAAAATCACCTGTCAGATACCGACCCGAACCAGTCGTAGCCGCACCGACAATCTCGACCTTGCCTGCCGTAACCTTACTTACCTGCTCAATACCCTGGCGAACCGCCTCCAGCGGCTTGCCCGCGGTCATCAGATATGCCTTGGCCAGCACCCGCTTCTGCTGGTCCATCACCACGACATTTGTACTGATAGAACCCACATCAACGCCTATATATGCCTTGACAGGCTCTTTGGCCTGTTCCAGTGATTCTGAATACACCTTGCTCTTCGGTGCTGGAACACTCGGCCTAACCAGCATCTGCCGCCGAGGAGCCCGCTGAAGAGATGTCCCCCGCCTCTGGAGATAATCGTCTATCTTATCCAAATCAATCTGGCCGTTGTCGCCGCCCTCGCCGGCCCTGGCCTTTGCGACAAACACCGCGCCCATTGCGCCGGTAAAGAAATGCTCGTCCGGAACTACAACTTCACCTTCTTTAAGATCCAAAGCCGTCTCTATCGCCTTCACAACACCGGCATTGGCCGCGACGCCGCCGGTAAATATCACCGGACGAGCCCACTGCCTGCCCTTGCCGAGATTGCTGCGCAGATTCCGAGCAAGCGCCAGACAAAGCCCGGCGATAATATCGCAAACAGGCGTTGCCTGCTGCTGCAAATGAATCATATCACTCTTTGCGAAAACCGAACACCGCCCCGCCATCCGAGGAACGGACTTACTCTCCAAAGCAAGCTCGCCGAACTGGCCTTCAATATCAACGCCCAGCCTATCGGCCTGCTGATCCAGAAAACTGCCAGTCCCTGCCGCACACCCCGTATTCAGTGCGAAATCTTTCAGCATTATCTGGCCGTCCTCAACAGCCAGCATCATAAGCTTGCTGTCCTGGCCGCCCATCTCGATAACACTGGCCTGCTCGATATCGGGGTAGAGCCGGCTGATACACGCCGCCTGAGCCGGAACTTCATTAACAAACTCAAGTCCCATCAATTCAGCGAAAAACCGCCCCGCAGAACCGGTAACCGCCGTAAGACGAACATCAAAATCCTCAAGAACCGGCATCAGCTCGCCGAGCTGGCCGCGAATAGTCTCCAAAGCCCCGCCCATAGTCCGACGATAATCGCTGTAAAGCAGTTTGCCTGCCTCGTCCAGCACCGCAACATCGCTGCTTATACTGCCGATATCAATACCAATATATAACTTTTTGCCTTTAGCGGCACGCTCAAGCCCGCGAAATTTGCTGTCAGCCGAGAGCGTCTCCTCGCGCCTGCCGTTTGTGTTCGTTCGCATATTGTCTCCACTACCAAAGTTAATAATCAAAAATAACAGATATACTTTTCGAATCTGTGATTATATTGGTATATCCGTCTGCGTTTAACAAAAAAATCCGAAATCAGGCCATAAAATTCCTGATTGCAAAAAAATAATCGCTGTATTGAACAAAAAGGCAACCCCCAAATTACCAAATTCATAACGAAAGCTCATAGAAAAGATTAGCTATATTAACTATCCTGCCTATGCCTTGTTTGCACAATTGTGGATAAACTGTTAAAAATACTGTTAGATCCAATAATCATCCGCATATCAGTATTGAAAAGCCTGAAAATATGTCAGTACCTGCTAAGTTGCGCACACGATTATTAACAGGTTTTCCACATAAAAATATGTCACGCCGACGGCCTCGAACTCACCGCAGATAAACATTTTACAGAAAATTCCCCAGCCCAAAACTTACAAAATCACAGCCTATATGATTAATACTACTATTGTTTATTTATTACATAATAGAAAAGAAAATCTCCAGGCCCCTGCCGCTAAGCGGAAACAACCTCGTCACAGTACCCGCCTACTGCGAAATTTTATAACAAAAACTTGCTATGTTATCGGAACCTGTTATATTGGTGGCGTAAATGGATTTGAATTTGGAAAGGAGACAGCAATGACTTACACAAACTCACTTCGTAACCCCCTCTTGGCCGGCCTTTTTGCAACAATAATTGCGGTTTTGGCAGGCTGCAACGGCGATCAGCTCGCATCTGTTGTCGAAAACCAGGAACAAATGCAGGCAACACTCGAACAAATGCGGCAAAATGACCGGGAAACGGCCGCCCAAATAAACCAGATTGCCCGGAATCAGGCCGCATTGGAAGAAACAACAAAGCAAAACCTGCAAAAGATCGATGCCACAACCACAATGCTGGCCAAAGGCCAAAGCAAACTAAACGAATCAATAGAAAATGTCAGCAACCAGACAACCAGCCTTCAGCAGACCGTTTCGGAGCAAATCAAAGCATCAAAACAGCAGATGCGATTGGTCAAAGACGAGCTTGCTGAAAATATTCGCAAGCTATCGCAGTCCCAGGCTGAAATTGACGAAAAAACAGTTCAAATTGCCTCTTCAGTTCAAACAGGTATTGACCAACTACAGGCATTGCAGGAACTTATGGAAAATTCAGCGCAGCAAAGCTCAACTGACATTGCTGAACTACAGCAAAGGCAGCGCGCTTTGGAAACTGAAATTCAAACCGCTGAAAAATCTTTTACAGACGCCCTGCAATATCTTACAGACGGCTTGGAAAACCACAAATCGCAGCTTACCACCTCCATGAACGAAAAAGCTCAGCAGAGCAGCCAAATTGCCGCTGAGCGCATAGAGAAATTGAGCGACCAGCTTGGCCAGATGCGTCAACAGCAGTCCAGTCTGCGGGAAGAAATTTCTACAGTACGATCACAGAATGAGGCCTTTACTGCCGATATCGCCGAAAAAGTCGAGAGCATAAATAACAGCGTTTCTCAGCTATCAGGCAAGATTGAGCCTTTAACAATCGAAATCGAGGAAACCGCCGCAAAGGCAGACTCCTGATAAATCATAACCCTATCACTCACTGCCTCAACGCGGCTGATTTTACCCATCAGCCGCGTTTTTCTTTGCTTATGACCAAAAAAACGGCAGTCGGGTTTTCCGTTATGATATATAGAAGAAATGTATCCACTTTATCGCGAAGGCAAATTTTTATAAAAATAATCCACTGTTCTTACCGCAAAGAAAACTCATTAGCAAGGCTTAAACGGGGTTTTTTCCCGAAACGCTGAGGTCTTGCGGAACTTTATATGGCTTTTTTCGAATCCTGACTAAAATTTCCCCTTGCATTCAAAAAAGATCTCGCAATAATACCTGTTGCGGGATTTGGAAATGGGGGTTAGGCGGTTATCTTAACAAGCCGCCTAAACACGATTCAAACAGTCTCTTATGGGATTGTTGTTTATTTATGATTATCAGGTGATGATTAAAGCACAGCACAGGAAAACCAATTACTGGCGGATTTGTCTGTTGTCGGTATTTATGCTTGTTGCTAATACTGTATTTGCAAGCGGCAGAGCGGTTCTTTTGAATCCAGCCGCGGACGGCAAATACGAAGCGATAGAAATAAAAGGCGATGCCGACACAAGATACATACCGCAGGATATAAATAATCGTTGTCAGGTAGTGGGCTATTCAATCGCTCCCGGCGGCTATTACCAGGCATTCCTCTGGTCGAAGTCAACAGGAGTTAAAGACCTTAGAACTCTATATTGTGACGAAGAGTCTGCTCCAGATAAAGCTTCCATTGCCCGCGGCATAAACGACTCCGGTCAAATCGTCGGCGACAGCTTTCCCGAGCCTTATAAAACAGGCCGGGCCTTTTCGTTTTGTGCGAACTTCCATGAAAATACTGAAATCGAGAAATTCGCTAACGCAAGCGGTGTAAACAATGATGGTATAGTATGCGGATCAGGACAGTTGTATGATGAATCCTATGCCCTTGCGCGTCTTGATATAGAATCTAAAGATAGGAATTTAAGTCGCATCAATGAGGAAGGATTTCATTCGGCACGAGCCATAAACAACTCAGGCCAGATAGTCGGAATAAGCAAAAGACAGGCTTTTTTGTGGTCGAAATATGAGGGCATCGAGCAGTTAGGGGCTTTGCCCGGAGATGCGGTAAGCTCAGCCACAGCCATAAACGACAAAGGTGATGTCGTAGGATGGTCTCGAAATTTGAATTTATCCCGAGACAGAGCTTTTCTATGGAGCGCCGACACCGGTATGAAGGAACTGCCGCCGCTTTATCCCGGCGATAACGCAAATGCTTATGGAATAAATGACTCCGCAATAGTTGTAGGCAGCTCAGGCCAGCGCGCTGTAATATGGATAAATGAAATACCTTTCGATTTAAATCATCTGATTCAAGGAACTGATCTCGGTTACACACTGACGCACGCTCGAGCAATAAATGATAAAGGGCAGATAATTGCCTACAGCAACGGCCGCGTTTCTTACCCTGCAAGGGGCGAGCAGCCGTTGGCCGCGATTGAAATCGCTACAGCCGACGATTGGGATAATTTAGCCAATACCCCCCGGGCCTGGGACAGGCACATTACTCTGGCCTCGGACATCGATTTTGATGGCCGGACTATCACGCCTATCGGAACATCCAAAGAACAGTTCACCGGCGTTTTTGACGGCAATGGCTATGTTATCAGTAACTTTACAGCAGGAACCGCCGGCCAGGACTGGTCCGGATTGTTCGGATATGTCGGCGATGACGGAGAGGTCAGAAACCTTGAAACCAAATACAGTTTTGTTGACGGCGCAGGCGAATCAATCGATTTAAATAGCGACGGTTTTGTGAATTTCGCCGACTTCACGATTTTCGCAAAGCATTGGCTGCGAAATGACTGTCAAAAGCCTGACTGGTGCGGCGGCGCCGATCTTGGCCGCTCCGGCAGCGTCGGAGTTGAGGATTTGGTCATATTATCCGAAAGCTGGCTGCTGCCTGTCCATAGTGTGTTAGGTGATCTTGATGGCGACGGCTTTGTGAGTTTTACCGACTTTACGATTTTTGCAAAACACTGGCTGCGAAACGATTGCCAGGAGTCCGACAGGTGCGGCGGCTCCGATTTTAGCCGCTCCGGCAGCGTCGGCATTGAAGATTTGGTTATATTCTCCAAAAGCTGGTTGCAATGGGTCGGCAGCCCCCTCGGCGACCTCAGTGGCGATCGTTCTGTAAATTTCGTCGATTTTACGATGTTTGCCGGACATTGGCTCAGGGACGACTGCCGCGAGCCTGACTGGTGCGGCGGAGCTGATTTTGACCGGACCGGCAGTGTCGATATTGAAGACTTAGCCGTTTTGGGAGGAAATTGGCTAAAAGGATACTAAAAACGGCTGCCTGTAATGAAGTCGCTGTGCAACACTGTTTGAGCGGATTCCTTATAAAAAAATGATGTCGCTACGCGACGCCTTTTTCCGAATAGTGTTGACTCCATTTAGTTCCAGTATAATAACCCCGCCGATAAAATAACCATACTATAAGCGAAATTTCAATAGCCAGCACTACCGATCCGCTATAAATAAATTGCGGGAGCATAATTATGGACATTACTACATTTTCCATAATCAAAATGAGCAACACCCACCAGCTATATTTATGTAGTTTTGCCAGTCCTATCGAGGCCAACAGGCCTAAACTTCCTGTTAATGTCCAGTAAATACCAGCCGCCAATTCCGATTTGATATAAATTAACCCAAATAATATTGGACGAAGCTCAGGATCAGGAAAAGTAATAAAACCTACCAACAACAGCACTCCAGCCAGCAAAGCCACCGCAAACACCGTTCTTAACACCCAGCTAATAATTATTATATCAATCGGACTGCGGTTTGTTGGTGGTAATGTCATATTCTAAACTCCTTCAATCATCACATATAGGTTTTATTGTGTGCCTGAATGTTAATTTTTACTTTTGTTCATTGCCCCAGTACTTGTCATATTCCTTGTTGTGTTTTTCTAAAGATTTGGGGGAGAGTGCAAGCCGAAGGTATCCTGAAGCGCAAGGCCAAAATAACAATGGACCAAACCAGCCCAAGGCACCAAGACCAAAAATGATACCAACACCGAAAATGACCAAGACAAGTAAAGCGTTCCCCTTAGCTGTACGAGGAACTAACAGTATAGAATACTTATTGATACCTCTTATTGGATCAATCATGCTTTACGGCTCCTATTTGCATTCTCCACATTCATCAATTGTTCCCCATTCCTCGGATGGCCTTATACTGGTTCATCGTGAATTGGACAAATCCACTTCACCGTTAATAAATCACTGCTGCCTTGGGTAGCACATTTATCTGCCTGCCGTAAGCGTCGTATTCTTCTATATAGCCAGCCATAACCTTATTTTTAAGCGTTTTTCCTTTATGTGTCCGCCAGTGGTCCGTCAGCGGTCCGTTTGTTGTCCGCTTTGCTGTCCGGGGCATTGTTGATTTCGGCTTCTAAGGGTATTTACTATGCCAAATTCGGCAGTTCTGTGTTGTCCGTTCTGCTGTCCGTTTTCGAGGTATTTTCAAACTCCGTCCCCGCCGACAGCCCGTGCGATGTGGTGAAGTTTCTGTTTTTATACCCCCTCCCCCCTTCGGGGTACTCCCCCTTGGCAGGGGGAGAGCTTAATAGGGCAGCTTCCTCGGCTGGGTCTCGGCATGACCCGCAGCCAAGCCGTATCAACCACTTTTAACTTTTTACTTCCCCACTTTTCACTTAAAACAGTTCCACGCCTTTTTCTAAGCGCCACCAGCCCGCCAAGACCGAGCAATGCAACCGTGGCCGGTTCGGGTATCGATGCCACGCGGAACCCAGCGAAACGAGTGCCGGCCCAAGGCACCCTTGCCCCTCGTAAAGATGACCCGAGCGTCCAACCGAAATCAAGCTCAGTACAGGCATATGTCCCGCCGCGGGTAACGCGATATTCATCAGGATCGGCACTTTCAATTTGATATGGACTTTCCGTAGTCTCCCATAAATTTCCCATAATATCATAGGTTCCGTTGAGCTCCTCGCTTCCGCTACCGACTTCCCATGGTTGCCCTATGAAGTTTTCATAGTTGGAATCAACGCCGGCAACCGGCTGTGTATTATCTTTGGTAGCCCATTTTTGAATTTCGGTGCCGTTCCAGTAGCCGGCTTTGACCAATTCATCATCTGTCGGCAGGAAATAATATGCATCCTTATGCCTATATAGGTGTGTGCCGTCCATTGCTTCTTCAGGTGACCATTTCTCCCATGTATAACGCCGCCCCTGAGTACCGGTGAATTTATAGGCAGGCTGATGGCCCGTGCTGGTGTTGAGCCAGTTGACAAACTGTGCCATTTCATACCAGCTGATATTATTGACCGGAATTTGGCTTCCGCCCCAATGCGGTTGGCTCTGCGCTATTTGAATTCCCAGTTCAAGCTCGAATTTTGACCACTGCGAGTTAGTGATTTGATGGACACCTATCCGATAGTCATGGCCGGGATCAACAAACCCATCCGGCTTGCCACTGCCTATATGGGTCCCATTGGCGCTGCTGGCATCACCGCGAATTGTTACAAAATCGATAGCAAACTCGTTCGCGCCAGAACCAAATGTGTCCGTGTGTGTCTCTGCCTGAGCAGTCGTAAAAACCACTGTCACAATCAATATCAAACACCTCAACCAAGTTGCCATTTTTAACTGTGTCATTTTTTCCGCTCCTTATAAAATATACCGGCTACACTCATCCGACAACTTTTTACTTCTCACTTTTTACTTAAAAAAGTTCCCCGCCGTTTTCTAAGCACCACCAACCCGCCAAGGCCAAGCAATGCAACCGTCGCCGGTTCGGGCACTTGGGTCCCGAGTATTGCATAAGCAGATATATTTGAACGCGATGACTCCGAAACAATCCAATCGCCCTCGCTAATCACCCGATAAGCATAGTTTCCCGCTTCTTGCGTAAAAGCCATGTCCCCCAGATTCCAGTTTACCTGGCCATGAGAGGTTCCGCCGAGCAGCCAATAGGCCGCACCAGAATGAAGAACTGTTTCTTCGTTAACCTTTGCACTTAGAATCTGTTGTGTTGTAGTAATTCCTGTGATATTAAATTCGCCAATTGCTTGACCTGGTTCTCCATCATCATCGAGATTAATAGAGAAGTTCGCACTTGAGCCAGGCATATTTTCATAATGATACGCCGCTATCTGCAATTCTTTAGCATAATGAGGGATGCTGGATTCCAACTCAAACCGGTATGCCCGTTCTATATTACTGGTCAGTCCCCAAAAAGAATCCTCCCAAAATGGTGGAGGGCTTTCCATTGTGCTGCCGGCAAGAACCACCATGTCAGCAGAGACTGTACTAACCAGCACCGTCAACATAATCGTCATTATTACAATTGTTGTTTTCCTCATTTTTTTCCGCTCCTTATAAAATGGGTTAATAAATATACCGGCTACACTCAACCGGCAACTTCTAACTTTTTGCTTGCAACTTTTCACTTAAAAAAGTTCCCCGCCTTTTTCTAAGCAACGCCAGCCCGCCAAGACCGAGCAATGCAAGTGTCGTTGGTTCGGGTATGGCCATAATAGTAGCAGTGGCTTCGTTTTGTACTATATGCATAGTCCAGCTTTCATCTTCGCCGAACCATTTTCCGGAAAGAGTGCCACTGCCGCCAATTACCTTATACTGCGAAACGCCATCGATAATATCAATCTCAATCAACTCAAGACCGTTTGACGCCTCAAAGTCATAGCCATACAGCGTAACCGTGCTATTATAGAAGGCTCTGATACCAAAGTCTAAATTGCCTTGTGATATGTTCACTATGCTATTGTCCCGTGCCTCAATGTAGCGCATGGTTGAATTGCCACTAATGTTAAGTGTACTATTCCCCAAGACAGATATTGAGCCGCCAATACTCCCTCCGGTTATATCTACCTGGCTATTCCCTCCGCTACTGATAAACTCATTAATAGTTCCACCAGAAATTGAAAAGGAGCTATTATAATATAGCTGAACACTTTGTTCTATCACACCACCACTCATTGTTACATGAGCATCGTCACTAGCCACCAGAATATAACCAACCTTTCCATTAGTAATTGTAATCCTGCTGTTTTCCTCAGCCCTCAAGGATCCACTGCTGATTTTCCCCCCTTCCATAATCACCGTGCTAGAGTCCCTTGCCGTAACCGCCCCCTCTATAGTGCCTTCAATTACAGTTAATTGACTATTATCCCTAACATCGACGCCGTAGGCTTCTGTTTCGCCCTCTACCTTTAGCTGAGAATCATTCTCTAACTCAATTCTACCAAACCAACCGCCCGAGATTCTCATGCTGCTGGAATTGTAGCCGGTAAGTGACTGCACACTGCCGCCGGAAATGTCCAGCGAGCTGCTATCGTAGGCTAGGATACTACTGAACTGGGCGCTGGAGATATTCGCTAAGCTCTTGTCATAGGCGACTAAGCCCATAACTTCCCCGCCAGAAGCTTGTAACAAGCTATTGTCATAGAGCATTAGTCTGGCTATCCTGCCAAAAGAGATGTCCACTGTGCTACTGTCATAGGCGTAGCAATGGCTTGCCCCCGCCCTGTATCCATCAATTTCCACGGTACTGTTGTCGTAGGCATATAGCCTACCTACTCCACGCTCCAATATCCTTAATAGACTGTAATCGTATAACCAACCATACGCATAAGCCTTTGTTAGATACTTTTCATCCGTGCCCTCCAGTGTAAACTCCTGTGCCTCCGCGACTGGCGCGACAAGTGATAGCAAAAACATTACAATAATTGCCGTTTTTACCTGTACTATTTCCTCAGCTCCTTTTCTCTTGAAAATGCGCAGACCGACCGTATCGCTTATTTCTCTGGAAGATTTTCTCTGCTCCTACCATCTCAAACACCTAAAAATCAGGGTAATATTGTTTTAGACTACTAAAATCGGCAAAATATTGCAAGGAAAAATTCCTCTTGTCCGGCCTTGGGGCGGTTATGCTTTTCATGAAAATCTTCGCCCCGTCGCTCCGAGCCGCAGCCGAGGAATCCGCTAAATCAGCCCGAAACTTACCGAGTTTTGCTTGTTTATGTTTTTATTTTGCCTATATTTCCTAACCGCTATAGGCTGGCGTAAATTTTTCTTCGCTGCTTTTCGCAATGTTAACCCTTTCTGTTATAATACCGACAAACCTGATTGAACCCGAATATAAACCGCAACCTTGCATCAGGGGTCATAAGTGCTTGAAATAAAAAGACTAACAACAGCCCTTGCCGTGATTTTACTTCTGTTTTCGACAGCTTTGGCGCTTCAGCCGGAGCAGATTCTAATCATCGCCAACGCCGACAACCCCGATTCTACGGACATCGCAGCCCACTACAGCGAGGCCCGCGGCGTGGAAAACATACTTAAACTCAATCTGGGCAAGGACTTAGCCGATGACATCTCCAGAGCCGATTACAATCGCCAAATCGCCCACCCCATCCGCCAGGCATTGCAGCAGGAGCCTTTCAAAGGCAAAATTCGCTGTCTTATAACGACTTACGGCATACCCTACCGCATCGGTAACGCCAAACCCGTTGACGGCTGGCGAGAGAGAATCGAACCGTTAGAGCAAATGGAGCAGCAGGCCAAAGAAATGCTCGAAGAGCTCGAAAATCCCCGCTCAGCCGAGGATAGGGCCAAAAAACGCCGTCTGGAGCTTCAGCTATGGCGGATACAGGCGGAAATGAACCGCCTGCGAGGCAGAGAAACCGGCGCGGCACTCGACAGCGAGCTTTCAATGGTGATGCACGAGCCTTATGAGTTGTTTCGCTGGCAGATAAACGAACTTCGCGGCGACCTCGATTTTGACAGTACAAAAACAATAATGGTAAGTCGTCTCGACGGCCCATCACTCAATATCGCCAAAAGACTTGTAGATAAGGCTATGATAGCCGAGGCCACCGGGCCGGAGGGAAACGCCTATGTCGATTCACGAGGCATTGAAGCAGACGACCAGCCCGGCTCGTTCGGCTATTACGATCAGTCGCTGCGAGATATGGCGGAGGTTTTGCGCAGCCGCACGCCTATGACAGTTATTGAGGAAACTACCTCCAGAGTATTCCAGGAAGGCGACTGCCCGGAAACAGCCCTTTACTGCGGCTGGTACAGCCTTTCGGAGTATGTTCCGGCCTTTGAGTTTGTAACCGGAGCCGTCGGCTACCATATCGCAAGTTTCGAGGCCGTGGACCTGCGAGACCCTCAAAGCACCCAGTGGGTTCCGTCAATGCTGCGCGAGGGCATAACCGCCACGCTCGGGCCGGTCGCTGAGCCGTATCTGCACGCGTTTCCGCTGCCGCATGAGTTTTTCGCCGCGCTGCTCGACGGTGATACGCTGGCACAGGCTTATTATCGCACCAAGCCGTTCAATTCCTGGCAGATGCTGCTTATCGGCGATCCGCTCTATCGGCCTTTTCGCAACCGCTGAACCTGCCATATCAAATAAACAATGCAGACCGCGGAAACTATTCCGACCAGTGAGAATACTGCCCGCGACGCGTCAAAGCTGGCTGCGGCGCGATGATGAGCGGCGGCCTCGGCAATTATCAGCACCATCGTTGGGGCAAGCAATCCCCAGCCAAGCCGTCTTAT
>PWDX01000064.1 GCA_003553245.1 Phycisphaerae bacterium | reverse complement strand
TTGTGAAGCTCATTTTCAAGCTCCAAGAGGCGCTGAGCTTCGCGTTTTTCGAGTCGAGTCAGTGGAACGCCGGTCATAGTACTTACAACCTCGGCGACCACCTCATTATCAACCACGCCTGTAGTTTCCTTGTTCTTCTCGTACCATTGCTTATGGAGATGGTTCTTTTCGTCAATCAGCTTCTGCGCCTCATCACGCAAAGACGCCGCACGCTCATAGTCGGCATTGCGAACCGCCTCATCCTTTTCCCGTTGTAGCTTTTCTATCTGCTCCTCTATCTCAGTAAGGTCCGGCGGAGGAGTCAGATTTTTAATCCTCACGCGAGCACCTGCCTCATCAACCACATCAATAGCCTTGTCGGGCAAACACCGTCCTGTAATATATCGCGTCGAAAGCTCAATGGCCTGGAAAAGCGCTTCATCAGTAATTCGAACACGGTGATGGGCTTCGTAGCGATCCTGCAAACCACGCAGGATATCAAGAGCTTCATCTTTTGAAGGCGGTTCAACAACTACCGTCTGGAATCGACGTTCCAATGCGCCGTCTTTTTCGATATGCTTTCTAAATTCATCGAGCGTAGTGGCGCCTATACATTGAACCTCCCCGCGAGCAAGAGCCGGCTTGAGTACATTAGAAGCATCGATAGCACCCTCTGCGCCGCCTGCGCCGACCAGGGTGTGAAGTTCATCAATAAAAAGCATAACATTTTTTGCACGCTTAACCTCGTTTATCACAGCCTTTATGCGTTCTTCGAACTGTCCGCGATATTTAGTTCCGGCAACCATCATCGCCAGATCAAGCACAACCACTCGCTTGTTTTTGAGAATCTCGGGCACCTGCTTCGCCACGATCCTTTGGCTGAGCCCCTCAACTATCGCCGTCTTTCCAACGCCGGCTTCGCCCAGAAGAACAGGATTATTCTTCGTCCGACGACATAATATCTGGATAACCCGCTCAATTTCACGCTGACGCCCAATAACAGGATCAAGCTCACCGTCAGTGGCCAATTGCGTGAGGTCGCGCCCGAAGCTGTCCAGTGCCGGCGTTTTACTCTTGCCGCCCTTTGCCCGATTTTTGCCTGTCTGGTCCATTTTCATACCAAGACCCGATGGAATATCATCAACACCGGCTCCAAGCAGGTTAAGCACTTCCTGCCTGACATCCTCAAGCTTTAGTCCGAGATTCATCAGTACCTGTGCGGCAATCCCTTCAGTCTCTCGTAAAAGTCCAAGCAGGATATGCTCGGTTCCGACATAATTATGGTTAAGCGATCTGGCCTCCTCAATGGCGTATTCAATCACTTTTTTAGCGCGCGGAGTCTGAGGTAATTTACCCATAGTTACCATTTCAGGCCCGCTTTTTACCATCTTTTCAACTTCCAGTCGCAACTTTTTTATATCAACATCCAGATTTTTCAAAACAGTTGCGCCAACGCCGCTGCCCTCCTTAACCAGACCAAGCAGAACATGCTCAGTGCCGATATATTCATGATTAAATCGCTGAGCCTCCTGATTTGCCAGCGCCATCACTTTTCTTGCTCTGTCGGTAAATCTTTCAAACATTATATTCCCTCTGAAAAGGTCATTTCACATTAATCTATATATTTGGCTTGAAACTGGATTATATCGCCAGTGTCTCCGTCTTGTCAAATTATCAGTGTAATCCAAGCCCTGCTTTTGTGTTCGTAAAAACCTTAATTAAGTATATGCCGACGAGGCATTGCTTGTTCGACCCGCTACACTATACTTCTTTACCATCGACCGGAATTATATCCAACTTTGGCATAAACCGAGAAAAACCCATTTTTTCAGCGGTTTTCCCGCTTTTTAAATCTATCTCGGCGACAACACTAATTTTAAAGGCATTTGTTTTTCAACTGCTATTGTAAAACACAATTGAAACTTGTACTATGTAACAAGCTTCAGTGCAAACCAGTTTTGTAAACAAGTGTTCTTTTTGGAGATTACTGTAATGTCAGGCCTCAAACTTCAAATAGCCTCCATATTAGCATTGGCTTTAATACTTTCGGCAGTGCCATGTGTCCATGCCGAGCAAATACTGCAAACAATCCCTGCCGATGCTGTTTTTTGCGTAAGAATGAATAATCTTGACATGACAGCATCAACTATTGATAGTTTTGCAGCCGATGCGATACCGATTCCCATAGCCATGGGACTAAGAATGCAGTTAGCTGGTCTTTTATCGGATCCGGCCTTGGCTAATATTGATACCGACGGCAACTTCGCCGTGTTCGGGATGCTGCCGGAAGATATCGAGGCGGACGATCCGGAGGCTTTCGCGGAACAAATGTTTGCGGCTGGCTTGCTGGCTGTTACTGATTATGATGAACTGGTTAACCGCAACCCTGCCATATCAGACCCTGATGATGAAGGCATCTCGATGCTCAAATCAACGGACATTGCAGGAAATGACTCATCGATGATTATGATACCGGTAGCTGAATATGCGCTGATTACGGAAGCCGAGGAAACCATCGACCTGATGAAAGAGCATC
>PWDX01000186.1 GCA_003553245.1 Phycisphaerae bacterium | reverse complement strand
TTGCTACTGCCAGGCCTATGTCAGCCATTGCTGCCTGACCTGCCATCCCAACAAACTGTTCTGCGGAAATGTTGGCTGCGATAAGTGAAAAGCCAATGAGCCACCATTTCAGGCCGCGACCAGCAAGGAAGTAATCTTCTGAGGTTACTTCTTTGCGGCTCTTGCCAAGGCCCAGCGCGATTACACCCGCGAAAAAGGCAACAATAATCAAACCGTCAATGATACTAAGTTGCATGATGAGATTCCTTTCATACTAAAAAAGACACCTTTCTAACCGATATAGGCTGAATTATGCAAAATTTAACAATAGCGGATTCGACTTATAAGTGCAACTGAGTCGCCAAAATAACGGTGAGCGGTTATACTTCTCACTGCATTTTGGCTACCTTAGTTAAGGAACACTTATGAGTTGAATCCGCTAAATCTTGGGCTTTACCTCTGATTTAGAAAAGCATTCCAAAAAAGATGATCGCTGTAAGAACTCGCAAGACCCACAACCACCTGCGGGGTATCCAAGCTGTTTCATAGCCAGCTTTTGGCGATTTCTTCCAGAGTCTTGCCCTTTGTTTCCGGCAGTATCAACAGAACAAAAACAAACGCCAATGCGCTAATCACGGCATAAACCCAGAATGCCAAGCCTTGCAGGGTCTCGAGCATATAAGGAAAAAATAGAGACACAAAAAAACACGCTACCCAAAGACACACAGTCGCTACCGACATTGCCCGGCCCCGGATTTTAGTGGGAAATATTTCTGACATTACAACCCAAACAACCGGTCCCATAGCTACGGCGAATGACGCAACATAGGTCAGAACAAAAAACAAAACCCACCGCCCTTCATCAAACTGTTCAAGACGAATTGCCCGGCCGAGAAAAAACAAGCTTAAACTCATCCCGGCACTTGCAATTAGCAGGAGGGGCTTCCTGCCAAGTTTGTCTACCACAGCAATGGCTACCACCGTAAAAGCTAAATTGACAATTCCGACAATTACGGTGTCCGAAAGGGCCGCATCAGCAGTCAAGCCAGCGCTTCTGAAAATTTCCGGAGCATAATATAGAACCGTGTTTATTCCAGTAATCTGCTGGAAAATCGCCAGCCCTACACCAATAAACAGTGCAGTTCTTATTCCGGGTTTCAATACTTCCCATATTGAGCCGCCTTCCATTGCAATTGTGGCTTTTATTTCCAGAAGTTCGCTTTTGGCGTGTTCATCGCCTCCTATTCTTGACAGAATATTCTTAGCCGGATCTTCCTTGCCCATTTCAGTTAACCATCGAGGGCTTTCAGGAACCAAAAAGAGCAATCCAAAAAACAGCCCTGCCGGCAAGGCTTCGGAGCCGAACATCCATCGCCAGCCGTACTGCACATTCCAAGCTTCACTGCCTTGCTGAGCGATAATAGCATTAACAAAATAGACTACCAACATCCCGCTTATTATCGCAAACTGATTGACGGAAACCAGCCGTCCTCTTATTTTGGCAGGGGAAATTTCAGCAATATACAACGGCGACAACATCGAGGCCGCCCCAACTCCGACGCCACCAATTATCCTTGCAATAATAAAATCAAATAACTGATACGCTATAGCTGACCACAGCGCAGAAATTAAAAACATCGCACCAGCAAGCATCATTATGCGTTTTCGTCCGAAACGGTCGCTGAGTGTACCGGCACACAGGGCGCCCAAAATACAACCAACCAAGGCCGATGATGCGGCCCAGCCGGTCATCATGGGGGAGAGTTCAAATCTAGCGCGCAAAAAACCTATAGCCCCTGAAATTACCGCTGTATCATAGCCGAACAGCAAGCCACCAAGCGCAGCCACTGCTGCTACAAGGGCTACATAGCCCATACTCCCTTCTGGTCTTGCATGGATTTGATTATGTTCTTTGGTTTCGAAGTCAGCCATCTGCAAATCCTTTTCCAGATAATTTAAATTTTTACAAATCTCGCCCCAATGCTCGGAACATTGCCAGTATGTTATCAACGGGCGTATTATTTTGTATATTGTGAATAGAAGTGGCCACAAGGCCATTTTCTTGCTGGAAAATTTCAACTCTTTCAGAAACTTCCCTGTAAACCTCATCAGGAGTACCAAACGGCAGTGTTTTTTGCGTATCAACCACCCCTCCCCAAAAAGTGATATCACGACCGAAGCACTCTACTAAATCCCGCGGCTCCATCCCCGAAGCAGAACACTGAACCGGATTAAGGATGTCAAACCCAGCCTCTATTAGATCCGGGATCAACTCTTTGACGGCGCCGCAGGAATGGATGAATACTTTCCATTGAGTATTTTCGTGAATAAAGTCATTAATAGCTTTATGAAACGGCTTGTACAAATCGCGGTAAACCTGAGGTGAGATAAACAAACCCGTCTGCATCCCGAAGTCGGTTCCGGTTGTAAAAACTGCCTGCACATTATCGCCCAGAATTTCGCTCAATATCGCGAGATTTTTTAAGGCTATCTCGCATTGTCTTTCAAAAACCTTATACACATAATCGCGTCGAACAGCGGTTGAAATGTACCATTCTTCAATATCACGAATGCCAGGCGTGTGCTTCATCCACATTGCCGGCACAAGAGCAATATCGCCAAAAGCAGTGCCGGGGGCTGTTAAAATAGCGCCTTTTCCTTGTTCGGCCACGGCGTTGGCCCGTCGTTTGTAATGCTCCACATCTTCTTTTGAAAGTAATCCGAACTCAACGAGATTATCTGCCGGATCAAGTTCGCTATCATCTATCGGTTCCTGACGACAGATTGCGTCAAAATAAAACCCCCCTTTCGGCATATGGCCGCTGGGAGGCGCTGATGTATCACCCTGCGGGTGCAGAAACCAACCGCCCTTTCCATCCGGCGTCACATTAAAATCCTGAGGAACAAGCACCTCCGTACCGTCAAACAGTGTAAAGGGCTTCCAGTTGGTATTTTCAAAACCAAACAGAGTTTTTGGCCCCAAGACACTGCTCACATCAATTCCCAGTGTATCTACTAGGTCGCTATCGAGCTCACCCAGCATTTGAAATGGCTCGATAATCTTAATGCGGTAATCTTTATCGCCGATCACCGCCTGACGTAACTTTGAAAGAGTACTTGCGGCTATACCGGTTACATGTGTCCCTCCAAAATCAACACATATTCGGTCCACTGATTTATGATTAAGTGTCTTTAGAAGTCGTTTTCGTGAATTTAATGTCTCTTTCAACATTCCTAGTGCCCATTTTTTTGAACTTTATTTTCAACCAAGATTCTAGCCGTTTTATGGGCTACTGTTACATTTGTTACATGCGTGATCCAAATACAGTATTTCCATAAATCACTGTACTCTAAGATAATTTTCACCATATGTAATTCCCTCAAAGGGTCCTACGGCAGGGTTACTGTGATTCCTTTTCAAGCCGAAATAATCCGTGTCTATTTTCAAATATGAGCCATCATTATTTTTATAGGGCAGGTTGGGAATCTTTGCTTTACCCAAAAGGTCTGTTGTTATCTCTTTATTCTCCATAGTCAGAACAGATTCAGGTAGGTCCATCCGGAAATACACGCTCTTGCCATCTTTAACGAGCTTAATTTCGGGATTGAATTGGGAAAGCACAAGGGGGTTCCGCTCGTGCTTTGAAGCTTCAGCACCTCCGAGAAAAGCATTGCCACCCAACATCACAGGTAAAATAACATCATCATAGGAGTTAAGCCCGCTGCCTAGAAAAATGTTATTATAAAAACGAGTATCTCCGCCTTGAATATTGCTCAAGCCCGCGATCTCTGTAGAATGAGCCTTGTGATACGGCGTCTCACGATTAAACTCAGGGCCGCTGCCGACTCGGCCTCCAAAGAGATTATGCACATATGCCCCACCTTGTGAATTATCAAACAAAGAAACTTCTGAGAGGAGGATATTGTTATCAATAACATAGGGCCCGTGATTAACCTCTATAAAAAGATCCTCAAAATTCCAGCTTGGAGAGGGAGCACTATTATCATGAAGCAGGTTGCGTGTTACGCGAGTTCCCTGCGTCATCCAATCCAGCCAAATACCCCTGCTTACGCGATAGATATGATTGTTACTGATTAAGCTGTCAATCGGAGCATGGAGTTTGATGCCCGCTGTCTCGGCGCCGCAGAACAATCTGCGAACATGAATGTCATGGATTGTATTGTTTGTAATAGTACTGAAAATGGCTCCAAGGCTACCAACAATCCCGGCTTGCTCGCAGTGTGAAATGCGGTTGTTTCGCACGAGGTGATGACCTATATTTTCTTTAGACCAGCCATGTTCCTTGGCACGCTCAATTGTCTTGACATAACCCTCGGCCGTGTTAGCCGAGGTATTGTCGTACTCATCACCGTGTTTGCCAAGGGTAATTCCAACGCAGGCTGAATAGCTGATGTCATTGTTTTCAATTATCCAGCCTTTGCTCCAATGGGTGCCGATCAGCCCAATCTGCTCAGCAGTTGGCGGCGCCCAAGGAGTCGCAGCATGCATCATTTTAAAACCGCGTACAGTAATATAGTTAATTCCCGGTTCTCTGGGATAAAAAACAGTTTGGCGAACATTAATTTCTACTTTGGCTTCATTGGGATTAATGCCTTCGAACTGAGCCCAGATAGTTGTATTCTCGTCATCTACATCAGCAAACCACAACGCCGGACTACTTGGGTCTACATCAGGGTCGTACATTTCGTTTCTCATCCTATCTGTTTCGGACTCCTTGAACACCAAATATACAGGATTAACTCCGCTGGTAGGAGTTATATCGAGGGTAAATTTACTCCACGAGTGCCACCCTCCGGTATTTGGTATAGAAACAGTTCCCAATAGTTTCCCGTCCAATTTGCCTAAACGAATTTCAATGATTCCGCCCTGTGTATCAGAGGCAGCTCGAATCATCATACGATCAGTCTGCTGCCCAAAGTCTATCGCCTCATATCGAACCCAATCCCTGTGCCGAATATAACCTATACAATCTTCTTCATCCGAATCCTCAATTGCCTCAACGCCTCGCTGGTCGCTAAAATCAGCCGCTGCTATCGCTTGTCCACCTTCGGGCTGAATCCAAGCTAGATTCAACAAATACCTCGACGGTGCCGAGAAATAAGCCCATATAGGGTATTGCCTGACTGGTTCTAAAACATCAGCTAACTCCACCGCCTCGGTGAGCCAGTGGCCATCCAGATAAACGGCCCCTGTTCGGTGATCTCTGCCTCTGGAATCAAACCAATCGCCAGAAATAAGGTCATCATAAGGATTAAAGTCACCGAAAAAATCGTTCGGAATAGTAACTTTCCATGTGTCGTTTTGAGCTTGCTGCCAGCCTTTCACACGCTCGGATCCTTTTATTACGACCTCCTCGCCTGCTGCAGCCTGGTACAAAATACGTTTTTGATCCGACTCACCGCCTCGCGGAGGATCAATCCGCTCGCGATAAACACCTTCATGCACAGTTATTACATCGCCGGGTTGGGCAACATCGGCAGCTGTGGAAATCGTTCGAAACGGTTTAGTTGCGGAACCGCTATTATTATCGCATCCATCGACCGACACATGATATTCCCTTGAAATTGTAAATGATGAAAACATCAAAAGAGTCACCAACGAAAATATTGATTTTAGTTTTGTTAATTCTAACATACCGCATTCTCCTGCATTTAAATCGTCTTTATTTTTTTATGTACTTGCCATTTTAAGCAAATCCTATATTCCGGATTCCATAAATTATTATAGGGGCTAATCGGATACATTTTTCTGGTTCATCGGCAAGCTCGTTCACTACGAGTGGCTCAGCTTGATTTAGCAACGATTCCCAGAGTCCATTTTGAAGAACTTCGCAGATGCTTATACTGAGCTTCAACTGTGACGCTTCATTGAGCTTCTCGTCTCTAAGACATGCAATGATCCAGGTCAATTCGTTATGTGCATCGGTGTTTGCTCTATGAGCACCAAGGCCTGTAAGTGAGTGAGCTAAATTCTGCTCGCTCGAAAGGGCTGTGTTTTCAATTCTGACCACCTTTTCTGGGAGTTGCTGCACAGGCCAAAGCATTTCTTATGCTCCTGAAAGCTGAGGCAAAGAGGCCGTAATTAGTAAAAAAAATACCCACCGACATATAGTTTTCATTTGCCTAATCCTGAATAATTGCTAATTCTGCGCTTAGAGCTAGTTAACCAAGATGGCGATTATGGATAGTACATTAAATGTAAGTATTTGTAAAGCTATTTTTTTGGAATTGATAAAAAGTTTTATGTATTTCAGCCGCCATAATATAATTATGCTGATGGAAACTTAAAAATCCCGTGGGGAATTGGACCAAAGATCAGAATTAAAAAATTAGCGGATTATTTACGGCTTTCTTTGAAAGATGCACCGCATGACTCCCTAACAATTAATTGGGCAGTAAGAAGGACGTCTTTGGCAGGCATATTCGGGTCTTCACGGCGTGTTATCATTGTTCTGAATGCTTCATGGGCAATATCCTTAACCGGTTGCCGAACGGTGGTAAGAGGTATCGGAAGGTAGGATGATATGGGAAGATCGTCAAAGCCAACAATTTTCGTTTCTTCAGGAATCTTTACGCCTTTTGCCAAAAGCCCTCTCATTATCAGGGCTGCGACTTCATCATTTATGCACAGCAAAGCGTCAGCCTGAGTAGTTGCCAAGCATTCTTCTACACTATGCCACTGGTGCGTGTCAATTTTGTAGAACTGCTCCTGCTTCGGATTGAGCCCATTTTCTATCATAGCTTTCTGGTAACCATCAATGCGCTCTTCAACAGAAGGAGGTAATTTACAACAAGTAACGACATCTATTTTTTTGCATCCCTGATCTATCAGATGTTGCGTTAGTACTTGCGCTGCCAGCTCATTATTGGCGCCAACTCTGTCATATTTGCTTCTTTGAGGGGTTTTATAAATATCCCTGTCCAGCAGAACAAGAACAATCCCTGCATCTTCAATAGCAACGGCGATTTCATGGTTTATATGGAAATTTTCAGGTGACAAGTCCATCGGCATAAAAAGAACTGCATCTACCTGCTGTTTAATAAGTTCAATACATGTTCTTTTGGCGTGTCGTATTAAGATTTTTTCATCATCGCCTGCGGGATAGTTCGTCAAAACAAACGAATAATTGTTAAGTGTGCATACATGTGAAATTTCTGAGAGCAGGCTCCCGAATATTCCGCTATCAGCAGTGTCGTGGCAGAAACCCATCAAAGAGCCAATTTTGCAAAGTTGCTCATCTTCGTGAGCGCTGACAAAACTGCCGGCGCCTTGCTTTCGGTAAATAAGTCCTTGCTTTTGCAGGTCGCGAAGAGCTTTCCCGATGGTTGGCCTGGAGGCGTTAAAGGCTTTTGCCAGCTCATGCTCGGTCGGTATCCTCTGACCGGGTTGAAATCCCCCTTTTGCAATTTCTTCACTGAGATAAGTGATAATTTCGTGGTGCTTTAATTGTTTCGTTTTTATGTTCTTCATGTCATGCAAATTAACCACAGAATATGGCCGTGCAACCTTTCCATCTTTCGGTAAAATATGTAGTTTACCTGGTTTGGGGGTTGCTTGCAAGCTCTTTTTGTGTCCGTCTGTCTTTTCAGACGGATATTTAGGTAACAACCTTTGTTCGTTTTTTGGAAGCTGGTCCTTACGCATGCTCTTGTTTTTCCAGCTTTGTGCATTGTACATTTTTATACCTTATTAATTGTATTTTCAACAGATGCCTTTCTACATCCACGCTTATCACATAAGACAATTATACACTATTTGGCAAGCAGTCGGCAAGATGAAAATTACAAAATCAATGACCTTGTCCCATCCATAGTTGAAGGTTGAAAAAGCCATGGCTACTCCGGCCTGATTTGTTGTAGAATCAGGCAAAAAACGATTTAACATTTATTCAAAAAGGAGCAACCATGGAAAAGAAATTGTACCAGATTGAAGAGAAAATTAACAGCCGAGAAATCGCAGAATTTCTCAGTAAAGACGGCCAGCTATTACTGCCTTTTCTTGATTTGATCTGCAATACCGAGCAGGCGGTTGACGAATTGATCGATGTAGCAGGCAAAGCAGCTATAGAGGCGGTACTTCTATTGAGCGCTGAGCAGTTGGCTGGTCCCAAGCAGCCCGGCAAAGCTCACGGCCAGATTAACTGGTATGGTCGACAACAAGGAGTTGTATCATTGTCTGAGCGAAAATTGCGTGTGGAAAAACCGAGATTGCGGAAGAAAGGCAAAGGCGGCGGCAAGGAGGTAGCGATTCCTGCCTATGAAGCTATGGTCACCAACAGCCGTCTTGGCATGCGGATTTTAGAGATTCTGATGAAAGGTATATCGACCCGGAAATACGGGGATATTCTTCCCGGAATGGCTGAAACAGTGGGTGTAAGTAAATCCCAAATCAGCAGGGAGTTTATTATCTCCAGCGAAAAACAGTTTAAACAATTGTGTCAGCGCAGGTTTGACCAGATCGATATTCTGGCTGTTTATATAGATGGTATTCAGTTCGGTGATTGTCATGTAATTGTGGCCTTAGGCGTTGATTCTGACGGTTGCAAGCATGTTTTAGGTCTCCGTGAAGGCAGCAGTGAAAACAGTCGGGTAGCGACAGATCTTCTCCATGACCTGGTTGAAAGAGGCATAAAGCCTGACCGTCTTCGGTTGTTTGTAGTTGATGGCAGTAAGGCTTTGCGTTGTGCGATTGACGCTGTTTACGGCAGTAAGAATCCTGTGCAGCGTTGCCGTAATCACAAGATTAGAAATGTGATTAGCTATCTTCCTGATGATCAGAAAGATCAGGTCAAAAATGCCATGAAAGCAGCTTTTTGCTTGCCTGCAGATAAGGGTATTGCCAAATTGAAGCAGCTTGCCAAATGGCTTGAGCGTGAATATCCTTCAGCGGCAGGTAGTTTGCTGGAGGGCTTGGACGAGATGTTTACGATTAACCGTTTGGGTCTTCCTAAGACGCTGCGTCGTTGTCTTGGCTCGACTAATGTCATTGAGTCACCCAACAGCGGCATACGCAACCGGACAGGGCGTGTGAAGAACTGGCAGGATCATAGAATGGTTGTTCGTTGGGTGGCGACATCGCTGTTGGATATGGAGCAAAGGTTCAAGCGCATTATGGGCTATCAGCAATTATGGATGCTTGAAGCGAAGCTAAAAGAGCTTGCCGAAAAAGAAACAATTGACGGAAAATCAAAGGTGGCATAAACTACGGACCAGAGGGTAGCCATGCAAAGCTTCAACTACAATAGGGACAACTTCAAATCAATAACTATTTGGCAATATTTTTCTTGACAATAGCGATTATATGCCGTATTTTTTATTAAGGTGCAAGTTTGATTTGGAGGGTTAACAGGGTTAAAGTCCGTAGAAACACAGTAGAAAGGGAAGTAAATGAACGAAAAGAAACTTTTTGCTGGCATCGGCAGTATTATATTTGTCTGCCTGATCTCGCAGTTGAACTCAGTTTTACTTGTCGCAGAGTCCGCGGAAACATGGCTGCCAAAATCGGATCCCCCGGCAGATACGATTAAAGTGGTCGCATTTCAAGACTTGGAATCAGCCGAACAGCTAGCCCTGATATCTTTGCAAGGCCTGGCTGCTCGCGAGCAACCCTCGATATGGTTATTAGTTAATGAGCACGATGGCAAGTGGCTTGAGGTTCATAAAAACGAAGGTCATATAAAAGATACAAAGATTGTAACAGATTGGGAAAATCTCTTTCAAGAATACAGTTGGGCATACAAAGGCGCTGTGGTGCCGGACGAAAAGCTTTCCCATGGCTTTCTTCATGCTGTAAATATGGCTTCATGCGAGGATTTGGTCATTGCCTCTGAATCGCTGGCGGAAAAACTCGAGATTCCTGTAAAGGTTGATTTAAGGGGGCGTTTTGAAACAAATGCTGAAGGCTATGAATGGATTTGGAAAAATTATAAAGATACCCTCGGTGATCACGCAGCCTGCATATTATACCCTGGGTTGGCATCAAATGGGGCCTTGGCATATGACATCCAGTGGCGTAATTTTGTATTCTGGATAAGCGGAAACAACCCGGATGAACTCTCCCGAAAAGGGGCGGACCACGAAAAAGAACTCGAAACTATTTCTTCAATTATGAAAGAACTTCCGCCTAATATGCCGGTGAGAGGATTCCCATATGCTCCGGGGCATTTAGGTTTAACGGAAAATACGGGGATCGCATGGCTTTCTCGGCTTGCAAAAGCACATATTCCATCAGATCATCTTGCTAATATTTCTGTCATGAGCGGAATCACAATAGAGAGCCTGTCGCAGGCAGAACATGTCAGTCCTCCAGAACTTCGAACTGATAAAATCTATATTGCTCTTACGCTGACAGACGGTGACAACCTGAATACCTGGATCGACTGGTTCTACAAGGACTTTGAACATGAACTCCACGGGGAAGTGCCCGTTGGATGGGGAATAGGGCCTGCTGTATTGGATTTGATACCCGTGGTCGCTGAATGGTATTACCATCGAGCAATTCCAGGAAAAGATGAATTTATCTGTGACGTGTCAGGTATTGGATATATATATCCGGAAATGTATGCTGAGCTATATCCGCACAGCCGTGAAGATATATTTGACGAATATCTTGAGCTGACAGAACGTTACATGAATCGAATGGACCTGGGGCACCTTCGAACATATTTTGATACTCCTGATTTCAATCCGGATGGATACATAAATAAATTTTTCCAGGCAATACCTTCTTTGCAAGCCGTTTGGGATGGTTATTGTAGGAGAAACACGAAGTATAATGCACCATATGAAAAACAAACCTATTCTGTTGAGGGCAACCCGGTATTTAGTGCTGCAATGAAGGCGGCCTGGATTTATGGGGATTCCGTGGATGATTTTTACAGGGATGTTAATGAAGTGGTGGGTGATACAAGGCCCGCATTCATCAATGGAGCCTTGATCAACTGGAGTTTCAGAATGGACAAAATTATGGAACTGTATAACCATAGAAGCGAAGATATGGTTTTTGTTACTCCCTCGCAACTAACGGAATTATATCTCAAATGCACGGAAAATATGAAGTAAATGATAATGCCAGGCTCCAGAGAACAGCATAATAGGAAGCGCATTTAATATGTGATCGGGATGGATACTTCTTTGGCATTTATTTATAAAACATTGTCCTATAAGCAGTTATGAGCCAGTGGCCGCATATTAAGCAAATAGTAAAAAAATAAAAAGTTTTTGCTATTATTTGCTTGACAAAGACTTGGTTTTTGTGGTATTATTTTCATTTAGTTATTAAAGTCTAAAAGAGAAAGGTCAATAAAATGAGCCAAAAGCCAAATCACAACCTTTTTCGGAAACCCTTACCCGGTTTTACCCTGATCGAATTGCTGGTAGTCATTTCTATTATCGCACTGCTGCTCGCCATACTCATGCCTTCGCTAAGGAGAGCCCGAGATTATGCTCGACGAATATCATGCGGGAGTAACTCAAGGCAGATTATGATGGCCATGAGTACATATGCTTCGGAATGGGATGGGCATCTGCCCAGGAATAATCCACCCAACCCGGACGATCTGCCGCGTTTGTGGGATATCACCTACCACACGACAGACATGCTCATAAC
>PWDX01000130.1 GCA_003553245.1 Phycisphaerae bacterium | reverse complement strand
GCAAGCCCCATTCCCCGCCCTCGTCCAGCCGATCGCTGCGAATAGAACGGGTAAGTACATCTGCTGAGAGTCTCACTGTCCATACCTCGCCCTTCATCGCTAATTCTGACAATCATATAATCGCGACTGTCGGCCTGAGCGACTTTAGCATAAACAGTGCCGCCCTGCCGACCGTATGACTCATAAGCATTGGTCAGAATATTCGCAATCGCAGAGACAACCTGCGCAGAATCAACATAAACCTTACCAACTGAGCTTTCCGACTCGACTTGCAAATCCAGACTTTCAATACCAAGTTTCATTGTCGCCAGATCGCGCGCATCATTAAGTATATCCGAGAACTCACACGCCGCCTTTCGCGGCCTTGGAGGACGAGCAAATCCCATCAGGTCGTTAGCTATCTGAGAAATTTCCGTGGCGTTTTCCTGTATCTGTTGCAACATCTGCTTTTTATTTTCGTCGTCTTCAGAATTAGCCAGCAACTGGGCCCTTCCGGCAATAACAGAAAGAGGATTATTTAACTCGTGAGCAGCGCCCGCCGCCACCTCGGACAATATCTCCAACAATGATTCCGACGAATCAAAGGGTTGGTCTTTTCCCTGCTGATCCGGTTCAACCTGCTCTGTTTGCTGATTCTGCGAGTCGTCTGATGCTCTCGCACTGACACTGCCCGTATCAGCCAGCAATTCAACGAGCTTCTCCGCCAGCCGTTCCCGTGTCCGCCCGGACTTTGTAAGCTTTATCACCGTTCCTGCCGCATCGCAGATACGCCCCACCGACTCATTCTGAAAATTTGCGGGGTGACGCTCTTCAAATACCGCCACAGCAACTGTCTCCGCTCCACATTTAAGCGACAAAATTCGCGTCCGGCCAGGATCAAATTCCTCATAAAGCTGATCCACCAGCCAATCGGTTTGGTTCTCAAATATCCCATCTACTGAATCCTCGCTTACATCGGTTTCGACCATAGTAGTCCGCGATTGACCGTCACAATTTATCACCACCGCAGGCAAAAGCCTTGCTGAAAAATCAGCAAGATAAACGCAAACAGCCCCGGTCTGATAAAACTTTTGCCATTGCAGACCAAAGACCTCTGCTGCCGCAAGCGGATCCGTCAAGTCACCTAACTGTTCAATAAATCCGTTCAAAAAGTTTAGCTGAGACGCCGCCCCCTGCAGTGAACGATTCTGATACAAAAGTTTCGAATTTTCCCGCGAAAGTCTGCCTGCCGCGCCTTGCAATGTTTCCAGCCAGGTCGTCTCAATTACCGGTGAATCGATACCAGCATCACGCTGGCGCTGCTTGACAATACCCGGAAGGCTTTCACGGATACCGGCAAGCTGCTCATTGTTCAGACCGAGCAAATATAATATTCCATCTGGAATTTCAGCTTTATCATAACTTCCCGAATCTCCTATCTCGCATTGCCTGGCGACAATATCAGCAACGCAAACTATCCCGGCAATCTCACTGTGCGGCACGCTACCAGATAGAACCGCCCTGCCACTATGGTGAAGCCAGATTCCCGAGACTATCTCCGATGGAAGACGCCAGTTCTGACCAAGCCGCTTGCCCAGCACAGTATGGTCACTGCCAAGATACTTACGCTCAACCTGGCAAATAAGAGACTGGTTAAGACGCGACTCCTCTACGATCCTGCGGAAACTTTTCGGCATTTGCTGCTCAACAGCAAGTTTACCTATGTCGTGCAGAAGTCCTGCCATATAGGCAAGCTTAGGATTAACCTGCACACCGTTGGATATCTCAGGAATGCGCTCGGCACAACAGGCAACTGCCAGATTATGCAACGAAAGTTCTTTTCGCCAGGGCCGACCGTCCTGGGCTTCAGTGTTCCATAAGACAGAATCAGACCCACCAACCGCCAGCACAGCTTCCCTTAACACCTCAGCAGGCAGTTTTTCAATCACCCTTCGTAATGAATAACCGCATTGGGCAAAAATAACACCCTGCCCCTGGCAAACGCTTAGTATCTTAGCCGAAAGTGGAGCATCGGCTTCGGCAATATTGCTTATTGTATCAGTGCTAACGGTAGGCTTCAAAAACTCCGCGAAAACGCGCAAAGCAGGCGCATCCTGAACCGAAAGACTGCCTGCCTTTGAAACTGCCAATTCAACCTGTTCGGCAATAACGCCATTTGTATTTTCCGGCGACATTAATTACCCATCCTCCAATCTCAAAAGCGGCCTCGAATAACTCGACCTCCTGTTTTACACATTAACAACGCTGGCCAGCTTTTCGGTCAATTCTACGATATTAAACGGCTTCTTAATGAAATCCTCAGCTCCCGATTTCAAAAGCCGCTCGATTTCATCCTGCTTTATAACCCCGCTAATAATAATAATCCGAGTATTCTCGAACTCCGGATTTTTCTTTATAGTCTGGCACACCACATCACCATTGACATCGGGCAGCATATAATCGAGCAGTATAACATCAGGCCTGAATTGATGAGTCGCGATTCCTGCTTCATAGCCGCTCGAGGCAGTGCCGACCTCATACCGTCCATCTCTCTTCAGCACATCGGCAATCAGTTCCACGATTTCCTCATCATCATCCACGATAAGAATTTTCTTCTTGCCCGAATCGAGCGAATCAGCAGGGATGCCGTTTTCTTTCATAAATTTAACCAGGCT
Source organism: Phycisphaerae bacterium (assembly GCA_003553245.1). Classification (GTDB taxonomy): domain Bacteria; phylum Planctomycetota; class Phycisphaerae; order Sedimentisphaerales; family Anaerobacaceae; genus T1Sed10-97. The sequence continues at coordinate 9,003 of PWDX01000130.1, read as the reverse complement.
CTGGCGTGGTATTCGTCGAAATTTTGACCCCGGAATGCGAAATCCATTCAACCTGCCGGAATCAAAACACCGGATAATAGTTTGCTGGCTTAATTTGCAGATTTCGGCGGCCTCGCCGGTAGTAAAAAGATCCTTCATTTTCTGACCCCTTAAATTGGCCAAGTTAATATGGCACTAACACCCTATATTTCCTTAATATCCCAACTTAACGACTTTAGCTGAATTGTCAAGCGAAAAATCTATATTGAAATTATATGGCTGTTTTTATAGGGCCTGCCCTGCACAAACAGCCCCAAACCAAACAAATGGGCTGGAAAATTGAAATGCTGAAATTCCCTAAATCATAGAAGGGGCGAAAGTATCCGCGCAACACCCTCAAGAAGGTCCCGCCCAAAGGTAGGACGAGGAAGCTCCGCTTCAGTGCAGTTCTCCGCTACTGAGGACGCCCAGGCCGATATCTGGCCTACATGGCCGGCACTGTAAACGAAAACCGCCACTTCATAATCAAGCAAAAGGCTGCGAACATCGGCATTGGGCGAGCCCACTATCGCAAGCTCATTATCAACAATAACAGCCTTGGCGTGCATCATATTTGGGCCATAGTATAGTATCTGTCCTCCGGCATCCTGAATCTCTCGCAGATACTGTGTCCGAACAATATCAGGCAAAGGATGGTTGGATTTTCCGGGCACAATAATTCTGACATCAACCCCACGACGCCCGGCCAATACCAGTGCCTTGCAAAGCGAATCATCAGGAACAAAATACGGAGTGATTATCCAAAAGCTTTTCTCTGCCGCATATATCATCGTCATCAGAGAGTCGTAAAGAGCATCATTCGGCACATCAGGTCCGCTGGGAACAACCTGTATCAGCGCGTCATCCAGTTCTTTTATCTCGGCGGCATGATCATACATCGGATCTAACTGACCTGTTGCAAAAGCCCAGTCAGAAAGGAATATGCTGCAATAATGACTTACAGCTGTTCCCTCAATAGTATAGGCAAGATCAACCCAGCGACGCGGCTCCGGCACTGGACCTATATACTCATCTGCGATATTAGTACCGCCGGCAAGGACCTTTTTACGATCTGTTACAACAATTTTCCGATGATTACGCATGTTGGCGGTCCCTTTGAAAGGCTGATGAAACACAGGAATAAAATATGCCCATTTGCCGCCGGCAGAACGAAGTTTGCGATTCAGGAATGAACGAACCCCCAAAGCGCCTACTCCGTCAACAAGAAGCCGAACATCAACCCCTTCACGGGCTTTTTTAGCAAGCCGCTCCACAATATCTGTGCCGGCTCGGTCCTTACTATAAACGTAAGTGCATATATATATCGATTCGTTGGCTTCTTCAATCAATTCGACCAGTTTATGATAGGTCTGCTCCCCAGTAAGGCAAAATTCAAGCGTATTAGAACTGCTTGCCCCCGGGATATTGTGACTGCGCAACAGCAGGTCGGCATCGTGAACCGGCTTAGGCTCGACGAGATCTTTTTCCGGCAAAGGAAGATAGCTTTTTCGCTCAGCCGCACGACGGATTTTACGACCGCCCAGCAAAAGATATAACGGCACGCCAACGACCGGAAAAACAGCTATCACCAAAAGCCAGGCAACAGTCCCGCTGGGAGATCGCTTCTGAACAAGCACATGAGCTATCAGAACAATCGCCAGAATAAAACCCAGCACCATAAACAATTCTGATAATACCCAGCGTGTCAAATTCAACTCCTGCTTGTGAAACTATTCACACCAGTTGCAAACAACCCTGGCCTCAAAGAGCCTGATGCCTTACCTGTCAAAGCCAAAACCTAAAAACTGAAAAATCCAATCGTATCAGACCCTTTGTAGAAGCTAAACAATACCGATAAAAAATATCATAAGCAAGCTAAACAACTGCCGCAAGCAAAAACTCATACAAGAGATGACAGACTAAAAGAGCAATCTGTGCAACCCAAAAAACTCAAAAAACAATGCCGTAATAAGCAAAATATGCTTTTGAAATCAGGAAAATATCAGCTAAAATAATCCTAATTTCAAAAAAGCATAAAACATCGCGATGATTAAAATTTCATTAAAATGTGGAAAGGCCTCCTGATGGATATCAAACTGCGTTTTCTCGGTGCTGCCGAAAATGTCACCGGTTCCAGACATTTACTCGAATTCAACAATTCCATGATCATGATAGATTGCGGCCTTTATCAGGAGCGAGACTTGCGATATCGCAACTGGGAAGATTTCGGGGTTGAACCGTCTCAGGTTGATGCAATTCTACTGACCCATGCTCACCTGGATCATTGCGGCCTTATCCCGAAGCTCGTTAAAGAAGGCTTCAAAGGACGAATTTACGCTACCGAAGCCACTGCTGAAATTGCCAAAATCGTACTGCTCGACGCTGGCAAACTGCAGGAAGAAGATGCTGAGTTCAAAAGAAAACGCCATAAAAAAGAGGGGCGGCAAGGCCCAAGAAAGGTGGAACCGCTTTATACTATGGCCCAGGCACAGGAATGTTTCCATCTGTTCAGCCCGGTTAAATTCAAAGAACCAGTCAAACTCGGCGACGGCATCGAAGCCAGCTTTCACACCGCAGGGCACATTCTCGGTGCTGCCGTTATAAAAATCGATGTTTGCAAAAATAATGACTGTCGGACCATTTTGTTTACCGGGGATTTTGGCAGAGTTGACAAACCAATCCTGAAAGACCCTGCGACATTCGACCATGCCGACTACCTCCTCGTAGAATCAACATACGGCGACCGAACCCATTCGACACCTGAAGACACAAAAGAACAGTTAGCCAAAGCGGTAAATGACGCCCATAAAGCCGGCGGAAATATCATTGTCCCAAGTTTTTCAATCGGACGGAGCCAGGAAGTTTTATACTATATGAATGAACTGCTCATCGAAGACAGAATTCCCCACACGATGACCTTTCTCGACAGCCCTATGGCCGTAAAAGTAACAGAAGTCTTCCAGCGGCATCCTGAATTATACGACAAAGATATGGCTCAAATGGTCATGCAGAACGATTCGCCTTTCAGTTTCCGAGGCTTGAAACTTGTCCAGTCCGTCGCCGAATCAAAAGCTATAAACCATATTCAAGGCACTATAATGATTATTGCCGGATCGGGAATGTGCACAGGCGGAAGAATAAAACACCATTTAGTAAACAATATCACCCGACCTCAAAGCACAATCCTCTTTGTCGGATATCAGGCACAGGGAACACTCGGCAGAATAATACTTGAAAAAACGCCCGAAGTCAGAATTTTAGGACAGAAATATCCACTAAAATCCAATGTCGTCCAGGTGCATGGTTTTAGCGCACACGCCGACAGAGAGGAAATACTAACCTGGCTGAAAAACATCAAAACACCGCCTAGAAAAGTTTTTCTTGTCCACGGAGAAAAAGACTCTGCACATGCTTTCAAAGACTACCTGATAGAAAACACCGGCTGGAATGTCATTGTGCCTAAATATCAGGATACCGTAAAAATAGACTGACTAAGCATATAATAGCAGATTCAGTTGTATTTGTCTGCTAAGGGGGCAAAACCTTATGCTGAAAAGCCGCCTAAGCATGACTATTGAAAAAGCAGCAATAAAATGGTCAAAAATAATTTACACTTCGAATAATAACGCCCGAAACAAATTCCCAACAAAAAATTTATCCGTAGCTGCTGACATCTGCTAAATTGCAATTGCCATGATAAAACACGCTTTTGCTGAGATAATCGCTACAATAGTGTGCATTCCAATGCATGCTATCGGGTGAATGAGCAAATCAATGGTTTTGGCCGGCATTGCCGCCGCCTTCTGCGGCATTCTGTATGTCTCTGCCGAGAATAGAAAGGTCCTGTCCAACCCCCCGAACTGTTTGGCATCCGCTAAACAGAATCGCCAGCCCCAAGACAGCGCAAAAAAGCAACAATTTCGCATTTTTTTTCATTTTAGCACCTGAATTCTGCAAAAACGGTTTTATCCTCTCTCAGGCGAAACAGCATTATATACTCATCCGCAGCAAGGTTGTAAAGGCAAAATAAGCTCACGGCAACAGAAATAATTATCTGCCTCGGCTGGATTTGGGTTTCTCTATCTCTGTAAGAATGCTTCCAGCACGAAAGATCGTCACCGTCCCCGTGGATTCGCTCACCGTAACTGCGATGGCGTTTGTTACGGCGCTTATTGCCGCCGCGGCGTGATGACGGGCGCCAAGCCCCCTCGGCAGTTCGTATTCCTCCTGACTTGCAGTGCGAATATACGCTCCGCAGGTCTCAACCACGCCGTCGCCGCGGACTATAAACGCACCGTCAATCGTGGCGAGCTCCTTGATTGTCTCTTCGAGATTTCTGTCGAGGATATTACGCTGGTCTTCAGGATATCCCCGAAAAGGATTCAAAATAAGCTGCCGCGTTAGCGGCTGAGCATGCTCGGTGTCACCTATTATGAACATCGCTCCGACAGGCCTGCCCTCGCGTCCTTCGCTGCCAAGTTCTGTGGCCAGTGATACAACGCGTTCAATAACTTCCGGTTTAATATCACTGCTGACATTGTCGGTTTTGTCGCCTGAAGTGCTGAAAAGCTCATACTCTCTGCCGACCTGGGTTACAATTACCGTATCCAATGTACCCGTACCGGCCAGACCGGCCAGACATACGATTGTATCGCCCTTTTTGATAAGGCCGCGAGCAAGAGCCATAAATATCGCAATTTTCACCTGACCGATACGGTCAAGCTGAACCTTGGGAACCCTTACACACTTGTCATCTGCGCAAAAACCGTTTATTTCCGGATCTCGACTGACATATATTATCTTGTTTTTGAGCTTCTCGCCAATGTTAAACTCTTTGCCGGCCAGAGCGTCAGCGTAAACCAGAATCGCCGCGGCTTTCGAAGATTCGGCAATCGCCGCCAGATGTGTCAGTAGCGATTCACTGATGCGGTTTTCATGTTCGGTGTTTTCCACTGACAGTATGTTTTCCGCAATCGAAGGGTCGGTTTGTATGTCGATGTCTTTTTTGCTGATTTCCGGCATATTCTGATTCCCAAATTGTATGCAAGCACATTTTCTACGCCGCTAAAGCACCTTTCGTTCTGTCAAATCCTGTTACTTTTTCCCATAAATTCTTATCTGAACAGTTTTTATACGCTTTTAGGCACTTATTATAGTAACCGCCGTCACAACATATTTCGTCAAATTCCGACTGCGTCTGAACCATTAAATCGCTCAAAACAAACCGCCTCAAAAGTTAATTTTCTAAAAAGTTAAACTTACCTGTAACATTTTAGCTGGCAGGCACACTATCCCAGTGAAAGATGAGTTAATAAGGCAAAAACAAAAGAAACCCTAAATTTGAAAGGAGACCACAATGAAAACGAAACTTATGGTACTGGCAGGAATTACATTGATGCTGGCACTGGGACTGACTTCAGCTCAGGCCGCACCGACAGGCGAGGCCGCGATTGGGGCCGCAGAAGCGGTTGAGTTGTGCGAAAACCAAGATCCCAAAGGCGATCATGTTGGCCCTGAAGACGGAACTCGCGGTGAAAACCCGCCCAGAGACGGCAGAGGTGTCCGCAGGGGCGATCGCAGGGGTCCGGGCCGGGGTGAAGCCCGTGGTGAACGCGACGGCCAAGGACGCGGCAATGGCCAAGGTGAAGGTCGTGGAGCCCGTGACGGAAGTGGCGAGGGCAGAGGCAGAGCCAGAGGCGGCGGAGAACGCCAGGGTCCCCGCGATGGAAGCGGCGGCGGCTGCTAACCGAACCGGACGCCAAATGTTCGAATAGACAATCCTTGCTCAGAAAACCGCTGGGCAAGGATTTTTTTACACAAAAATTCTTTTTGTCTGTAACATTTGGCCAATTCAGCCCACTAACATAATGAAGGCCTCATTGCTGTTTGCCTGAAAAAAGTTTATAGTGGATATTATGCTCGCAGAACCAATCCATATTGCCTTGCCTCGTTATGACCGAGCCGAGCGATTGCTTTTTGAGTCGATGGCAGCGTTATTCGCACAAGCACGAGACAGGGACAACGACGCGGGGGCAATTCCCGACAGCAGAGAGCTTGAGGACATCCGCCGAAGTAAAAATGACGATTCCCATGCGTATCGGAGACTGGTGGAACAACACCAGCCAACGGTGAGTAAGCTTTTATGGCGGTTCACACGAGACCGAAACGAGCATGAAGAGCTGACCCAGCAGGTGTTTGTTGAGGCATATATGTCGCTTTCAAGCTATCGTGCCAAGGCTCCGTTTGAGCATTGGCTTGCTCGAATAGCGACGCGCGTCGGTTATCGGTTCTGGACGGCAAACCGCCGAAAAGAACAGTCGCTGCCTGATGAAGTATGGAATCGGATAGCAAAACCTGCCGCCGACGCACCGGACAGTGAAGCAGCGGCAAAGCTTGTACATCATCTGCTGGCTCAATTGCCGCCCAGAGACAGGCTGGTGCTGACATTGCGTTATATCCAGCAATGCGACATCGAGCAGACCGCCTACCGCACAGGCTGGACCAAAACGCTTGTCAGGGTGCAGACCCATCGAGCGATAAATAAACTTAAAAAACTGGCAGCAAAAGCACAAATTGAACTGGAGCTATAATGAAACGAATAAAACTTGACAGACTATTTGATGCCGCCCGTAATGAAGACGCACCGAAAGTGGATGTTGCAGATATAGTAATGTCCCGTGTCTCCGCAGCAAGGGAGCCTGTCGCAAGTGTATTTAGTCGTTCGTTAATGTGGATGTCAATGGCTTCCTCGGCAGTGGCGGCGACAATTATGGTTGCGGCGGTTTTAACCTGGCAGCAAAATGCCGACCCGATTAACGAAATTATTAATGCAGTCGCCTGGGCAGCGCCATGACCGAACAGAAACCAGTATATGTCCCCAAAACCAGCCATGAGAAACTCATGTCGGTATTGCTCTGCGTTGTGATACTGACAGCGGGAATTGCCATCGGCGCGAGCCTGATGTTCATAGCTCTATCTGCCCAGCAGGACAGCTACGATCAACACCCTGAGATTTATGCCGATCGCATGCTGCGCCGGTTGAATCGTGAGCTTGATCTGACACCCCAGCAGCGAAGCGAGCTTGACCCCATTATCCGCAAACACACCCAGGCCCTCGAAGAGATTCGCGGCCAGGTCAGGCCGAAAATTGTCGAGCAGCTCGAACAGCTCGACAGCGAAATCGCCGCAGTTCTTGATGAGCAGCAAAACGAAATCTGGGATCGCCAGGCCGAGCGGCTCGAAGAACACTTCCCGACATTCCGTCCTCGCAGGCGCGCCGGCCAAAGGCGCGAAAATGATTCCGAACCGGGTCCCCACGGGCCTCGAGAACCTCTGGGCCCGGGCTACAGAAGAAATCAGCAAACCGCTCCGAATGAGCCAAACCAGCCGAACTAACTGGCATACCCGGCAAATATAAGCAAAAAACGCCTCAACAAAGGCCTTTACAGATATTGGAAACATAGCTGTAAATTTACTTAACAGCCGAGCGAATGGCTTCTATGGCCTTGACTCTGTCTTTTTGGCCGAAGATCGCGTTTCCGGCAACGAGTGTGTCGGCTCCATAAGAAACAACAGCCTGAGTAGTCGTTGAGTCTATGCCGCCGTCAACTTCAACTCTTATCTTTTCGCCAACAAGCTGTCGAACCTCGACAATTTTTTGTGCTGCAGCCGGCATAAATTTCTGCCCGCCAAAGCCAGGCCTGACCGTCATAACTAATACCATATCGCACATAGGCGCTATGTCACGAATGTTGCTAACAGGGGTTTCGGGATTAACGCAGATGCTCGCGCTTACGCCCATTTTGTGCAGGTCTTCAACGAGTTTTGCCGGATTTTTGGCCACTTCAATGTGAAAAGTTATGTTATTCGCACCGGCATCAACAAACGCAGGAGCGTATTTGTCCGGCTCGGTTATCATCAAATGAGCGTCAAAAAACAAATCGCTATGCTTGCGAAGCGACGCGACCACCGGCGGGCCTATAGTCAGGTTCGGAACAAAGTGCCCGTCCATAACATCAAGGTGCAACATCTTCACGCCGGCTGACTCGACTTGCTTTACCTCGTCCGCAAGGCTTCCAAAATCTGCACTTAGAATAGAAGGAACAACCTCAACGGTTCCAGCCTTGGGCAGCTTCATTTTCAATCCCTTTTGCCGTCATATTGCCGGCGTTTATTTTTCATCGAGAATCTCTATGGTTTTAAATTTTTTGCCTTCGAGAAATTCCAGCGAGGCTCCGCCGCCTGTGGAGATATGGCTTATGCGATCTTCCAGCCCCATACCCTTTACGGCACTGGCGCTGTCTCCCCCGCCTACCACACTGCGTGCACCGCTATCGGTCGCTTCGGCCACCGCTGCCGCGATTGTTTTTGTGCCTTCATCGAAAGGCGGTATCTCGAAAACACCCATCGGGCCATTCCAGACGATTGTTTTGGCAGCTTTTATCTTTTCGGCAAATAAATCACGGGTTTTTGGGCCTATGTCAACGCCCTGCCATCCGGCGTCGATATTACCCTGAACAGTTTTATTTTCAGCGCCTTCTTTAATTTCCTTTACAACAACCGTATCCAGCGGCAGCAGTATCTCCTTGCCGGCATCCTCAGCTCGCTTGGTAAGCTCATTTGCCTTATCCGTAAAATCATCCTCGCAAAGGCTATCGCCGATACCAAGTCCCTGTGCTTTGAGGAATGTATAGGCCATCGCTCCGCCTATGATCAGCGTATCGACCTTTTCGAGCAGGTTTTCGATTACGCCCAGCTTATCGGAAACTTTCGCTCCGCCAAGTATCGCCACAAACGGTTTTTCAGGATTGGCGACGGTTTCGCCAAGGAATTTAAGCTCTTTTTCGATGAGGTGGCCGGCCACCCTGGGCTTACCTTCCATCAATACCGGCACAGTGTACATCGAAGCGTTATCCCGATGCGCCGTGCCGAATGCGTTGTTTACATAAACATCGGCATTCGAAGCAAGCGCACCGGCGAATTTAT
>PWDX01000256.1 GCA_003553245.1 Phycisphaerae bacterium | reverse complement strand
TATCGCATGGCGGGAATATCCGGTTGCACCGATGCCGAGGTTTTTGTCTTTAAGTGCTGAAAGATTTAGAGATTTGAATATGTAGTAATATTTTCGCATCAACGGAGCGTTGCGAACCAGTTCCTGCAGGTCGTAAAAGAAGGATGTTTGAAAATGTTGCATAAGAAATTTTCCTCTGTTCTTGGTTTAAATGTTTGGCTTTAAACAACTTACATTATAACCGAAATGGAGGAAATTGAAAGTTTTTAATGACTGTAAGTCATTGTTTAATATAGATTTGTGCATTTTACAGAAGGTTTAGATACAATTTAGTTAGGAGGCTTTTATGTTTAGCCGCCGTGAATTATTAAAGGCGACTGTGGGTGGTTCGCTCACAATGGCAATGTCTAATTTCAGTTATGGCACAAAACCCGAAAAAAAGCACCGCCCGAATATTCTTTGGCTTGATGCTGAGGATGCCAATGTCAATTGGTTTGGCTGTTACGGCAACCCCGCAGCAACAACACCGAATATTGATAAACTTGCCGCTGAAGGTTTTCGATATATCAATGCTTTTGCAAACGCCCCGGTCTGCGCTCCATCGCGCAGCACATGGATCACTGGGGTGCTTGCGGTTTCAATGGGAACGCATCCTCACCGTAGTCGTAACCAAATTCCTCATAATGTGATAAAATATTATCCTGATTATTTAAGAAAAGCAGGATATTATGCTACAAACCCCGGCAAGACTGACTATAATATAGGTGGCCGCCCTGATAGGCAATGTTGGGACAACGGCAAAAAATGGCCAGTCGGTGGTGAAAGTAAGCCTTTTTTCCACGTAGAGCATTTTTTTCAAAGCCATGAAAGCCATGCATTCGGAGATGTTGAAGACACCAAACATAACCCAGCTTGCCAGCGCCTTCGAGCCTATCATCCGGACATCTCTGATTTACGCAATAATTATGCTCACTATGCCGATGCCATTGAACTGATGGACAGAGATGTTGGGAAAGTGCTTACGAAACTAAAGGAAGATGGTCTTGCTGATGAGACGATTGTTATTTTCACTACTGATCATGGTGGCGTGATGCCGGCCAGCAAGCGTTTTCTAACAGATAGCGGCACGCACGCCCCTCTTATTATCCGGATTCCTGATAAGTTCAAGCACTTGTGGCCCGCTGAAAAACCGGGTATGACGGTGGATCGTTTGGTCAGCTTTGTTGATATGCCCAAGACATGGCTAAGCTTGGCTGGTGCTGAAGTTCCGGATCACATGCAAGGCCGTATTTTTCTGGGCCCCGATCAAGAGCCTGAGCGCCAAACACATTTCGCATTTCAAGGCCGTGCCGATGCGCGCTACGATGAGTATAGGGCTGTGCGAGGCAAGCGGTTTTTATACATCAAGAATTATATGCCTTATATACCGCCTGGAAAATATATCAGCTACCAATGGAGAATGGTCGCGATGCAGGCTTGGGAAGAACACCACAGAGCAGGCAAAACAGACGATATCACTGGCAGGTTTTTCCGGCCGAGGTCACATGTTGAAGAATTATATGATACCCATCGAGATCCCGACAATGTCATTAACATTGCTGGCCGGCCGGAGCATCAGGACGATCTCAAAGCTATGCGTGCAGCGATGCGAGAATGGCAGTTAGAGACCTACGATGCCGGGCTATTGCCCGAAGTTACTATGGCAAGGCGTGCCAGAGAGAATAATACCACCATTTACGAGATGGTGCGCGCTCCCGAATTGTATGATTTGCCAGCTTATTTGGATGCGGCCGATCTCGCGCTTGAGGGGGACCCGGCTAACATCCGGCAGTTGCGTGGACTTCTGAGCAGCGATGATGAAGGTATGCGCTATTGGGGGGTTGTTGGTCTAATGATGCTGGATGGGCCTGGCGAGGATGTAGTGGGGTTGCTTAATGTTCTGCTCGAAGATAGAGCGGAGGAGGTTCGTGCTATGGCAGCATGGGCTTTGCTACGAGCTGACAAAGATAAGGATGCAGCTCGCGCATGTCTGTGTTACTTGATGGAAAATAAATCGGATACCACACTACTTGTGCTCAATATTATCGATTTGCTGGACGAGGATCCGTCAATTTACAGTTCTGCTATTCCCGAGGATTACGAATCGAAACTTCCGGGAGAATTGGTTAAAGACATGGCTAATTATCTATTCAAAGAAAGATAGGCATATTATAGAGCAGCGTGCAACAGTATGGGGTTCGTCTAAGAAGAGGCTGTAAAATAAACTGTGTTAATGGTCATAGATATTGTATTTTTAAATTTGAAAGGACGATACTATGGCTAAACGCAGACGGGATGAATTAATTGGTGAGCTTCTTAAGGTTATGACGGTCCTGAATCTTTTTGGGTTACCCAGCCCGTATATACCCCTTTCAACGCTTCAGATATATCGTTACCGATATACCCACATGACTTGGGACAGCGTGGATGGCTAACCGAGAACGTACAATATTTTTCGCACATTTGAAATTGGAATAAAAAGAGTCCTTTCTTTGGTCGATGGCAGATGAAACGAATAGACCATAAATTCAAAGAAAGGACAGAAAGATGCAGAACAG
>PWDX01000087.1 GCA_003553245.1 Phycisphaerae bacterium | reverse complement strand
TACGGCTTGTTGAACCTGTGCCACCGTGAAAGCCACGAGCTGCCCAAGGAACTGGTGCCCGGTGAACCCTATGACGTGGAAATACCAATGAATTATATCGCCCAGCGCTTTCCTGCCGGTCACATGATCAGGATTTCAATATCTACCTCTTATTGGCCGCTTGCCTGGCCTTCGCCGGAACCACCGGAACTGACAATATATCCGTCTGACAGCTCAGTCATCTTGCCGCAGCGGAATGTCCAGGGAAGGGATACTTCGGAAAAAGCCCTGGAAAAACCCGGCCCCCTGGATCAACTCGATACCACCTTGCTCGTTCCGGCACACAGAGAGTGGACCGTCAAACACAACCTGGCCAACAACGAGGTGATTCTCAAGGTAATCAACAATGACCAACAATACCGGCTCAATCACATCAACATGGAATTGCGCCGGGATGTGAGGGAACGTTATTCCTATAGTAACAACCTGTATGATACCGTGCGAGGGGAGGTGAAGGGTGTGCGCGAATTCAGACGTGGTGACTGGAAGGTCAAAACCATTACCCGCACCGTACTGACATCCACCCGCACCGATTTCATCATCAGGGCTATTCTTGATGCCTATGAAGGAGATGTTCGGGTGTATAGCCGGTCGTTTGATGAAAGAATTCCGCGGGACATGGTGTGAAGTTAGCAGGACAGCACTTGAGCTGTCCACAGTTTGAAGTTTGCAGGGACAAGGCGTGACCTGTCCACGATTTGAAATGTGAGAAAGGAGGCCGCGATGGCTGAGAAAAAGCAAATTTTTGTGATTGGACTGGATGATTTTAACCTGTCGATGCTGCAGCATTTGCCGGAGGCAACCGAGTGCGATTTTCGTCCTGCAGTGAAATTCAATGAAATGCGCGGTGCGGAGCGTCTCTCCGTAAAGGAATTGATCCACAAAGCCTATGAAAGAATTGATGAAGCCGGAAAGATTGACGGGATCATTACCTATTTTGACTTTCCGGCCTCGCTGATGGTGCCCATCATTGCAGAAAAATATGGCTTGCCCGGAACCTCAGTGGAAAGCGTACTCAAATGCGAACACAAATACTGGAGTCGCCGGGAACAGAAAAAGGTTATCCCGAAGGCGATCCCCGATTTCAAAGCATTTGATCCCTTTGATGATGGTGCCTGGGATCGCATAGGATTTACTCCACCTTTCTGGATCAAACCGATCAAGTCGTATCATTCCTACTTGGCCTATAAGATTACAGACAAGGATGCATTTGAGGAAGCCCTCGAAGAGGTTCGTCAACATATCCAATACATTGCAGAACCTTTCTGTGAGCTGCTTAAAGATTGCGGTGTGCCTGAAAGCATCTCATCCATGGAGGAAACCATGTTTGCCGAAACCCAGATAAGTGGGCACCAAGCTACTGTGGAAGGCTATGTGTATGATCACCGGGTACTGGTCTATGGCATCATAGACACGATCAAAGCAAAGGAATATCCCTCCCTCTCCAGTTACCTGTATCCTTCTTCCCATCCAAATGAGGTGCAGTACCGCATGGCCGACCTGGCGCGCCGCGTGGTGGAGCAGCTCGGATTGAACAACACGGCATTCAACATTGAATTTTTCTATAATGAAACAGATAATAAGATTTATTTGCTGGAGATCAACCCGCGGATGTCGCAGTCGCATGCCTATATGTTTGAAAAGGTACATGGCTTGTCGCATCACCATGTGATCATTAACCTGGCCCTCGGAAACAGGCCAAAACCCCTGCAGTTTGACGGCGAATATCGTATCGCAGGCCACTTCATGCTGCGGGAATTTGAATGCGGCACCGTAACACGCGTTCCCGGGGAAGATGAAATCGAAGGGCTCAAAAAAGACTATCCTGATCTGGCCATCAAGGTGAATGTGAAAGAAGGCATGCATCTGGATGATCTGGAAGAACACCACATCGACAGCTACAGTTATGTGCTGGCAGACATCTACCTAGCTGCCGATAACCACAAGGAGTTGATGAAGAAATATGATGATGTGGTGGGCAGGCTTTCCTTTCAAACCGATCGATTGCAGACGGGCAAAAGGTGAATTTGTCAAATAGAAAACGGGTTTAGGGCTGAAGTTAGCAGGGACAGCACTTCAACTTTCCGCAGCTTGAGGGTGACCGGGGCCATCATGCAAGTCTGCATTCAGGTACTTCTGATCAGTTGCATGCAACTTCGTATCATTTTGGAGCATATCGGTATACGGTGGTCCAATGATTATTTGATCGATTAGTCATTTCGGACTTGTATTTTTTTCCGTAAAAATGTAGGTTTGTATGTTCGAAACGCACGAACTGATCATTGCTGCATTTTTAACAAAACGGTGCATTGCTTATGGAAGAAGTACAAACCCTGGCCATGGAAGTTGACCAGGTCGCCTTGTGGTCATTCATTGGTTACCTGGCATTCATAATCATCATTGGCATTTATGCTGCCCGTTTTTCTTCGAAAGGGATTTCCCACTTTTTCATTGGTGGTCGTAAGATGGGCATGTTGGTCGTGGCGCTGTCGGCAGTGGTGAGCGGTCGCAGCGCCTGGCTGTTGCTGGGTGTTACCGGCATGG
>PWDX01000233.1 GCA_003553245.1 Phycisphaerae bacterium | reverse complement strand
CAGGGGTTCGAATCCCCTTGGGGCTATTCAATGTAAACCCTTGCTATGCGAGGGCTTGCAACCACCCAAAACCACCAACTACATTTAATAGTTGCTTTTTTGACTCAAGCCTTATAATTTTGCCTATGAATAACTCTTTGATGAGGTCCCTTATGCCTTAAAAACTTCCTGTCGAAAGCAGGAATAATTATTTAAACGGAAAGGCTTTTCGTACAATTCCCGCTGAACTAATACATCATTTGTACACCCACAACTATGCATTCTCCCGAAGAGCCATTTTTCGGAACAAATGATCAAGACATATGTACTTTCAGATTTACGCAAAATAATGTTAATTGTAAAGTGGCCACTATAATGTTTCATAAGAGCTTGTTTATAAGCGGTTTATAAAATAGCTTTGACATGACAGCGACATTTTGTGACAATTTAATCAGAGCTTGTAATCATTTTTTATTCTCGACATGGAAACGCGGAAGGAAACGATGGAAAGAATACTCGTAACAGGCGGAGCGGGATTTATCGGTAGCAATTTTATCGCAATGGCACTTACCGAGAATCCGGAATGCAGAATAATCAATCTCGATAAGCTCACCTACGCCGGCAACCTCGAGAATCTTACAGAGTATGCCGAGAATCCCAACTACACATTCATCAAAGGTGACATTTGCGATGGGCCGTTCGTTGAAAAAATCATCGAGGAATACGGTATTGAAGCGATAATAAACTTCGCGGCTGAAAGCCATGTTGACCGTTCTATAACGGGCCCGAAAATCTTCATCGAGACCAATGTAACCGGCACGCTTACCTTGCTGCAGGCCGCACGCGATAAAAAAATAAAACGCTTTATACAGGTATCTACCGATGAGGTTTATGGATCTCTCGGAGCCACCGGAAAATTCACAGAAAATACCTCGCTTAGCCCAAATTCGCCATATTCTGCATCCAAAGCTGCTGCTGACCATCTTGTGCACGCCTTTGCGCATACATGGAATCTGCCAGCCAATATTACCCGATGCTCAAACAATTATGGCCGGTATCAATTTCCCGAAAAAATGATTCCGCTGATGATAAATAACGCACTTAACAATAAAGACCTGCCGGTCTATGGCGATGGCCAGCAGGTGCGCGACTGGCTTTATGTCTATGACCATTGCACGGCAATCTGGGCTGTTTTAACTAAAGCTAAGCCGGGCGACACATATAATATCGGCGGCTGTAACGAGAAAAGCAATATGGAAGTTGTTCGCCTTATACTCGAGAAGCTGGACAAACCTGAATCCTTGATAAAACATGTAACTGACCGGCCTGGGCACGACCGTCGTTACGCCATAGACGCATCAAAAATTATAACCGAACTTGGCTGGGAGCCATCGGTTACCTTTGAACAGGGAATGGAAAAAACAATACAATGGTACTTGAATAATCGACGCTGGCTTGAAAATGTCGTTTCCGGCGATTATCAGAAATACTATGACCAAATGTACGCGAACAGATAGTAACAGCCGTTAAATTTTGAAAGAGTGCGATCAAAAGCAGAAAAAGATAAACTTACTATCGAATTGTCGGCAGTTTTTAAGTGCCATTTTCGTAGCCAACTACGAGCTACAAAATATTAGATAAAAGAAAACAGGCCAGCCAAACCCCTATAATGAGCTATAAACGGCGTTTTCCGCTAATATCTACTGGAGACGGGGGGAATCGAACCCCCATCTGGGCGATGCGACCGCCCCGTGATCCCATTACACCACGTCCCCTGATGAGCCGTCTTATTCTACATGAATGTCATCCAGCGTCCAAGTAAAAGTTTATAAAATCCCCGCAGGCCGGCAATCTTACCAGCCGCGAAAATCCCACTTTTCGAAACTCACAATTTCCTCCAGCGGCTTACGCTTATGCGGCTTGAACTCATCAGCCGGGTAACCTACCCCCAGAAGCTCTACGATCTGCACCTGCTCGGGGATACCAAGCGCCGCTCGAACTTTGTCAGGATAAAACGAACCTATCCAGCAGCTTGCCAGCCCGTTCTCTGTCGCCTGCAGGCATATATGCTCCATTGCAATTGCAACATCAATCGGCCCGATTGGCTGGCCGCAACGCATCACATGGTCATCAATACTGCAGCATACAACTATCGCACCGGCTTCGGCAAGGAACATCTGGTCGTTTGCAGCTTGCGCGAGTTGTTCCTTCGCCTTTGGGTCTGTAACTACCACGAACCGCCAATCCTGAAGGTTTTTCGCCGAAGGTGCGAGTCTTGCCGCTTCGAGAATCTCCCGGAGCTTCTCTTTTTCGATAGGCTTGTTCTGATACTTCCGACATGAATAGCGTTTTTTGATTGCGTCAATAACAGCCATAGAATTTTCCCTCAAATATATATCCCTGTTTGTCACCGCTAAGTCCCGCTGAAACATACACTTAGGATACCACCCCTGCTGATGAACTTAAGCGCAACTTCCTTTTTGCAAATATAAGATATCAAAATTGTTGACGCAAGAATTAAAAATCGTTAAACTTTGGTTTTTGGGCGATTAGCTCAGTTGGCTAGAGCGCCTGCTCGACACGCAGGAGGCCACTGGTTCAAGTCCAGTAT
>PWDX01000183.1 GCA_003553245.1 Phycisphaerae bacterium | reverse complement strand
AGGTATGGCATCCACGGGAACGGGGTCGCGCGGCAAAAAACCCAGGTCCCAGTCGAACGGCGCCACCATCAGGCCGAAAACAATGACGACTATGAGCAGCAGCCCTACGATAACCGGATTGTAGAGACAGAATCCCATAAGACGCCCCACAAAGGATTTCTCTTCAGTTGAGACTTGCGATTGTATTTTCTGTTCTTGTTTATTTTTATTATTTTCCATGTTTTTGCTCTATGATGATATATGAGTTCAGTGGACTGAGTGGAGAATGATCTCACCCGGTACACGTAAGGATTATTCGAGAGTTTCAACGACTTCTCCGCATCTCAGCATTGATTCGCCGAAATAGGGATTAAGAACTTCCTCGACATTGGAGAACCAATCGGCACCTTCATTTCCGAATGCCATCGGACAATGCATACGATAGAGCGTGAGTCCCGGCGGCATACCGAACTGATTGAACACCTTTTCGAGGGCAATCGTTACTTTTTCGAAGGCGGTGCGGGCTTCCTCTATATCGGCGGCATGGTGAATATGGTGCAGCATGTGCTCGAAACCTCCAGCCGATTCTTCCCATGCGCTCATCATGATATCATCCAGCGGAGCTGTATCAATCTCTTCGAGGGTTTCAACCGCCGTTTCGGCGTGGTATTGCGCACCCTCAAAATCGTCTTCCGCCAGCGCATCCACAATATCCAGGTAACCAGAAATAACATCCTGGAGTTCTTCGAGGAAAGCTTCATCGACTTCCCAGACTGGCTCAACGACATCGTCCTCTTCCGGCGGCGACATCATGCTGGGGCGGGCATCGAGCTGCAGTTCGCTGTCGAGTTTGAAGTTCCCCTTGACGACAACCAGTTCGCCCTCCTCGATTCCGTCCCGGACGTGATAATAGTCGCCGGCACGCGGGCCGAGTGTGATTTCCCGTCCCTCGTAAACGATCAATTCATCGTCGGGCACTTTAACATACACTATGGCTCTCTCGCCGGTGATGAGCGGTGCGCTCCTGGGAATAACCAATGGATACTTTTCATTTTCGGGTTCTGCCTCAGCATAGCCGAGCTCTTCCGCCCGCACGAGATCAACACCACTATCGGGGCATGAACCCGGCCCGTCCGCGATGTTTTCCGGATAAAGCGGGCTGATCCATTTACCGGCCAGATCATCGGGCTTTGCGGCCCGTCCTTCGGCGGTCAGTCTTGCTTTCAGCACTCCGCGCAGGAACATGCCTGGTCGGAGCCGGCCGTCAGGATTGGGAACATTGGCACGCAGCTTGACCGTGCGGCGGCCACGGTCGAGCACCGGATCGACAAACACAATCCGGCCCTGGAATTCTTCACCAGGCAACGCGTTATCGGCCGTAAAGGTTATATCCTGCCCGAAATGCACCCACGGGAGGTCCGATTCGTAGGCCTCGAGCCGGACCCATACCTTGGAGAGGTCGGCCACCCTGTATACGGGCTCTCCTTCGTTCACGTAGTCGCCCTGATCCTTACGTCTTTCCACCACCACGCCGTCTCTCGGGCTTTTTATTGTGAGACGGTCAATAATCTCGCCTGTTTCCTCAATGTGTTCTATCTGCTCATCGGTAATGCCCCACCATCTGAGCCTTTGCCGTGCGCCTTCGGCGTTGGAGCGCGCGGAATCCAGGCGCCGGCCGCTTTCGGTTTCACTGAGGGTTTCCAGGGTTCGTAGAGCCTGGAGGAGTTCTTCCTGAGCGCTTATAAGTTTCGGGCTGTAGAGCTCGAACATTGGATCCCCTTTCCGTATGCGGGAGCCCGTATAGGCTATTTTCAGCCTGTCTATACGTCCTCTGACATCCGAGCTAACCCCTTTCATACGGGTCTCGTCGTAGTCCACTTCCCCATAAAGCCTGACTCGTTTTTCTACCTCCCGGCGCTCTGCAGGGAGCACCTGGATCTCAGCCAGAGCTTTGGCCTCTTCCGATACCGCGAGCTGGTTCTCTTCCAGGTCCAGATCGTCGGCTTCGACCGGGATCAGGTTCATCTCGCACAGTGGGCACAGTCCGGGTTCCTCCTCACGCACCGAGGGATGCATCGAGCACGTCCAGACGACATCGGCACCCTCGGCGACCTCGACGTCTTCCGGGGCGGCTATGGAAGGGTGAGGGGCAAAGAGAATACGTCCGAAGTAAACGGCTCCTGCCAGAACTAATACTGCAACTGCGATACGCCATCTTTTTATGATTTTTTCCAGAATGTTTTTCATTGCTTTCATCCTCTTAATTGTTTGTTCCACGACAAAACATGCGGGCAAGATGCCCGCTTTCCCAGGTTTTTAGTTATCCGTTTCAGTTAAAGTCTCTCCAATAAGTTTTTCGATATCGCCTATGGACTTGAACCTTTCGGCTCTGGATCGCTGGAGTTCCAGGTCGAAATTAAGCAACTCACGCTGCGCGTCCAGGAGTTCTATTACATCAACCTCATCGGCCTTGTAGGCGCTTTCGGAGACTTTCAAAGATTCTTCGGCCTTTGGAAGCAGGTATCCCTCGTAAAGCTCCACCCTACGCAGAGCGTCGCGAAAGCTGAAGAGGGCGTTTTCAAGCTCCGATTCCACACCGTATTCGGCGTCGGCAAGGCTACGACGGCCTGCCT
>PWDX01000215.1 GCA_003553245.1 Phycisphaerae bacterium | reverse complement strand
CTGCTGGGCAAGGCTGTAACCGATGTGTTCTATCCACGAATCACGGAAGCTGCCCACAATGGCGAAAACCTGGCCCAGCACATTGTGCGCGCGACCGGCGCACTACTTGCCGTTGGCGTTGCACCCTTCGGCCTGGTCTTCCTGTTTGGGCCCTGGTTGTTCAGCCTTGTCTTCGGTGGGGACTGGGCGATGGCCGGGGAGTATGCTCGTTGGATGGCGCTTTGGTTGTTTGCGGCATTCATCAATCGACCTAGTGTAGCGACGATCCCGGTCTTGTCCCTCCAGCGTGGCTTTCTTGTTTACGAGATTGCCAGCGTGACTGCGCGTGCATCAGCGATTGTTCTGGGTGTCTTGTTTTTCCAGAGTGACTTGGTCGCCATCGCTCTGTTTTCGGTGTTTGGCGTTGTTCTAAATCTTTTCTTAATCGCATGGGTGTTACGGATTGCATATAGCCTCGAAAGAACCAAAACGGGTGGACGGACATGAAACCCGTTCCTCAGATAAAAAGCGTGATCTAATGATGCTCGCGGAGAAGCTTCGGGAGCGCCTGCTGCCATTCGGCTGGTTCGAAGAAAAAGGGCCCGATTCGATTACGTTTGTGACGGACCACGCCGGTAGCGTCCCCTTGTACTATGCCCAAGAGCAGGGCTGTGTCCTGGCCGGGTCAACGCCTCTGGAAGTTGCTGAACAGATGTCCGCCGCAACATTCGACCCGGTATCGGTAGCGGACTTTCTCCTGAACGGTACTGTTTGCTACCCCTATACCGTCTTTAAGGGTGTCTATGTAGCTCCCCCTGGTGCCGTTACAGAAGTGACTCCATCCGAGGTGAAAACGGCTACGTACTATCGGCCTGAAGAACAGAAGAGTAACGAGCCCGTCACGTATTGGGGTGCGCAGCTGCGCGCGCAGGTGCAGCACGCGCTACAAGCGGGCGTGGAAGGAAAAGAGAATATCAAGGTCCTGTTTTCGGGAGGCGAAGACTCCCGTGCAATTGTCAGCTTGCTCCCCGAGGGGGTTGACTGCGAACTGGTCACCTTCGCGGACGGATACAACAGGGAAGTCCGACTGGCAGAGCGTGCCGCGCGGGCCTTGAGTGTCCGCCTTCGCTTTATCCAGCGCCCCGAGGGCTTTTATAAGAAGGATATACGAGAGCGGGTGCGGGCGATTGGAGGCGACTTCGACATTCGGCATACCCATGTCTGGGGCCAATTGGCGGAGCCAGTGAAGGATGCGGGTGCGGTCGTCGGCGGTTATGCAGCCGACACGCTGTTCAAGAGCGCATGGATGGGGAATGTCGAAAAGGGGCTGAAGCGGCTCACCCCCGAACGGCTAAAGAGCACAGGGTTCGATCAGCCGGTGGGGGTGGTAGCGGCATCTGCGCAGGATTGGCTGGATAGGGACGTCGCTGCGGCGGTGGACGAGCGCCGATTGGCGCACCATAAACGCCTCCTGGAATTTCGACCGACATCCGCTGGTAACTGGCATACCCTTTGGCCGCTGGGTAGCCAACGTGTCACTTATGCCCATTACTTGGCTGCCCGCTTGGCCTGTGCGGACGTTGTGGAGCCGTTTTTGGCGCCCCAAGTCTACAGGTTGGCTGCGAGAATGCCCGATGAGTTCCGCGTGGACCGAAAGGCCTTCCGTGCGGCATTCGGGGCGCCCATGGGGAAAGCGGGATGGTTGCCGACGAGCTCGGGGCGGATACCAAGACTGGGGGGTTACGCATGGCATTACGTGGAGCTGGGTACGGTTGCTTATCGTCGTGCTAAAGATCGAGCGGCAACCCTTGCGGCACGCATCAACGGACGGAAGCCGATCAACCAAGGGGCCTGGAGCGCCGATCACGGGGCATTTCGCGAAGATCTCACCGAAGAGCTCTCAGAAACGCAGTTGGAGCAAAGCCGCGAGTTGGTGGATAAGATCCTGACCTCGAAGGAAGCGAACGCGTTTTTCAAGCCGGGTGGTGGTGCTGCTCCTGATCTGGCCCGCAATCGCCTGCTCCAAGTGGCATACCTGATGGACGAATAGCCAATGAACATCAAGCAAGTTGACAAGTCGCACTACGAGTTCGGCAAGTATGTGCACAAGCGGCGCTGGGCCAGCATGTGGCACCAGCTAGACGAGGTGATCGGACTGAACCCGGAGCGTGTGCTGGAGGTGGGGCCCGGCCCGGGCCTGTTCAAGGCCATGGCCGGGGCCATGGGTGTCCATGTCGAAACGCTGGACCTCGATCCGGAGCTTGAGCCCGATCACGTGGCTTCGGTATTCGAGATGCCCTTCGAGGATGGAGCGTTCGATGTTGTCTGTGCGTTCCAGATGCTCGAGCACCTGCCGTTTGAACAGAGCCTGGAGGCCTTCCGCGAGATGGCACGCGTTGCAGGTAAAGCGATTGTTATCTCCCTGCCGGACGCTGCTACCCGCTGGCCGGTGTCGATCCATGTGCCGAAGGTTGGACCAGTAAGGTGGCTGATTCCCAAGCCTAGGTTTTTGGCGCCTACGCATAAGTTTGATGGTGAACATCACTGGGAGATTAGCAAGGCCGGCTTTTCGCTGAAGCGTGTTACAGGTGACTTGCTGGATGGGGTTCCGTTGCGCCTTACCAAGACGTTTCGGG
>PWDX01000096.1 GCA_003553245.1 Phycisphaerae bacterium | reverse complement strand
TGCTACTTTACCTAAAAACGGTTGAGTTCCTGATTCTGCTCTAATCATAGCAGCCATTTTATGTTTTTCATCATCAGTTATATCTAAAACAGGTTGATGATTAATGATAACTTCTTGTATTAAATCTTCTGGTGGAGTTCTGGTATTTAATTGTTCTCTTAATTGTTCCGTATCAATAGTTTCCGGTTCTTCTTCCCTTCTACCTATACCAGCTAAAGTATCATAAAAATCTCTTAATCCTTCTGTTAATCCGGCCATAGGGTCTTGTGTATCTACTATATGTTGATAATCTTGCTGTTCGTCTATTTCCATGCCCCTTAGTTCCTCTATAACCGTATCTAAAGGCACGCCAGTTTGCTCTAAGAACCTTTGTGCTTCTTCTTCTGTTGCCTGTTCATATTTTTCTGCTATCTCATGTGGTGATAAATCGGGATGTCTTTCAGATGCAAATTGAGTTACTTCACTCATTGGTCTTCCGCCTGTTATTGCATCAGGTTCCCCTGTCATATCAATATCAGATGTATCTTCCACTCCACCGGTAAACCCTTGCCATAAAACGGAAGGGTCTTGCCTTATACCTGACATCATTTCAGTAATAGGTTGAGATTGTACTTCTATCATTTGCCTTAAATTCTGCCAGAAAGAGTCATCACCAATATCAGGTGAAGGAAACCTACCCCTTAACCCTTCCATGAAACTTCTCTCTGCTTCATCTGTAGGTTCTTCTGTGGCAGGTGGTGTAGTGGCATCAATTCCAGCCCTATAATCATCTATAGACCTCTGCCTTAATGTATCCATTGTTCCTCTGATTTGATCTTCTTTTTGCTGTTGTTGTATATCTCCTACGCTTATATCTTGTGTTCTACCTTGGTTTAACCTTGCAAAAAGTTCTTGTATAACTACATCAAAAGGAACTCCTGTATCTTGTTCAAATGCTGCCATTTGGTCTAATTCTTCCTGTGTAGGTTGTCTATTTGTTTCATAAAATTCTCCATACCCCGAAAGGTCTCTACCTGTTTCATGAGCAGGAGGTTCTATATCAAATCTATCATATAAATAAAGTTGCATAGGGTCTAAATCAGTTTGCGGCCCAGTATGAAGGTCAATTATTCTCCTTGCTTCTACTAAAGGAAGTGATCTTCCTACAAATTCTTTTACAAATTCTTCATCTATACCATACATCCACATTAATTTCCCTACATCTTCTATCGTATATTCATCTGTTTCAGGCGATATTACTTCACCAGTCCAGTTAACCGGGCTTCCAGTTTCAGGGTCAATAGTTAACCTTCCCCCTGCTATAGTTTCCATGATTGGCCTGCCATCTGGTGTTTCCCCTAAATATCTATTAGTTTCAAACCATTCAGGTAAAAACCCTAGTGTTTCTCCTGTTATTTGTTCCCCAGGGAATAATTGTTCTGTTGTCATATCTTCTGGTATAATATCACTAAATTCACCCATGAAGAACCTCTGTGCTGCTGGGGTACCTAATCTTTGTGCTTGCTGGTATGCATCCATGAAATCATCAAAAGTTCTAGTGTATGTTTCTTCCCCTGTTTGTGGCATATAATCTTCAAGAGTATAACCTTCTGGAGCCAAATGCCCATATTCTTGCCAAAATGAACTATAGGCTCCCGGGGTTCCTACTTGTTGAGCCTGTCTTAATCCAGATATAAATTCATCGTAGCCAGGGGTAACTTCTTCTTCTCCTACTGGTGATCTAACATCATAAAAACCTTGATAATTTTGTAAAGGTATTGTTATATATCCAGCATCTATATATTCTTGAATAAATTCTTCTGGTACATAACCTTGGTCTATTAATTCTTCAAAAGATAATCTTCCTTCTCCTTCTTGCACTTCTGGTGCTGGTGGTGTAAACATTTCTATTAATGGTGTTATATCTTCACCGAAAGCACCTTTATAATCTGTTAATATTTCTTCTGGTATTTCATGGCCTGACATAGCAGCTTGTGCTAATTGCTGTGTAAACTGCTGTCTATCCATACCATATAAAGTTGCAGGGTCTGATGGGAATAATTGTGTTCCATCTTCCCCTTCAAAAAATTGCCCATATTTCTCTTGAACATTTTGCTGTAAAGCAGGCATACCTGTTTCTAATGCCTGTTGATATTCTCTTTGGAACATCGGATCAGTTTGGGGGTCATAAAACCTTCCGCCCCAGGCTCTCCTTGCTACACCTGAACCTAATCGGTCATAACCTCCCTGTTGCCCAAAACCAGCATGGAAACCTTCTAAAAATGATGCCCTGGACATTGGTTAACACACCCCCTGTATATTAAGAAAATATTGTATCAGTAAGATAACCACCTATTGCTCCGCCTATCGGGCCACCTAATACTGTGCCGGCTACCCCACCAATAGTGCGCCAAAAATTGTCTCTTCTTTCTTGCTCTTGTTGCTGTTGTTGCATATCCATTTGTTCTTGCTGTAAAGCTAATTGTGCCTGTTGGAAACCTCTTTGCCAGTCAGCATCTTGCAACTGTTGAGCATATTGAGCAGTCTGTCCTACTTGCTGTGTACCCAATTGTTGTTGCATTACATCACCAGGCAATTGCCTATAAAAACCTCTAGACACTTGCTGTCTGCCTAAATTCTGCATCTGCTG
>PWDX01000172.1 GCA_003553245.1 Phycisphaerae bacterium | reverse complement strand
GGTCGCGGCCTGAAATGGTGGCTCATTGGCTTTTCACTTATCGCAGCCAACATTTCCGCAGAACAGTTTGTTGGGATGGCAGGTCAGGCAGCAATGGCTGACATAGGCCTGGCAGTAGCAAGTTATGAGTGGATCGCGGCAATTACGCTTGTGGTCGTAGCGTTTTTCTTCCTACCGAAATTCCTTAAAAGCGGAATCTTTACTATACCTGAATATCTTGAATATCGCTTCAATCATTCTGCTCGTCTTGCGATGTCGGCTTTGATGGTGTTTGTTTTCGCCGGTGTTACAATCCCAACAGTTATCTATCTCGGTGCCCGTACCCTTGGCCCGCTATTTCCTGAAGCTATACTGGGAATACCGGTAAATGTTATGACTCTTTCATGGTTCGTAGGCATCCTGGCCGCTCTTTATGTGGCGGCCGGCGGGCTCCGGGCTGTGGCCTGGGCGGATCTGATTCAGGGTTC
This sequence comes from Phycisphaerae bacterium, assembly GCA_003553245.1. Classification (GTDB taxonomy): domain Bacteria; phylum Planctomycetota; class Phycisphaerae; order Sedimentisphaerales; family Anaerobacaceae; genus T1Sed10-97. The sequence continues at coordinate 2,163 of PWDX01000172.1, read as the reverse complement.
AGCTCTTATCGTTGGCGGAGCTATAATAATGATACTTGCGTTTATGGCTTTGAATAACCCAGGAAGTTACGAAGGAGCCAGTGAGGCATGGGTTTATGAATCTCTCGGTGTAGAAGAAGGAGCTACCCTGGGTGAAAAGTTCTCCGTTCTCAAAGATGAGCAAATGAGTATGATACTTCCCAGAGAGAGCACCTTTTTACCCTGGACCGCTCTGCTGTTAGGGATTTGGATACCGAATTTTTATTACTGGGGTCTGAATCAGTTCATTATGCAGCGTACCCTTGGAGCCCACTCACTTCGAGAAGGCCAAAGAGGTGTGGTTTTTGCTGCCTTTTTGAAGCTTATCATTCCATTTATCGTTTGCGTTCCCGGTATTATCGCTTTTACGCTTTATGCTCCGGTTATGCACCAAAATGCAATGCAGATGGAGGGCCTTAACAGGCCGACCCTTGAAAGGTTTGAGCAGCTCCGAGATACTCCTGAGCAAGCCGATGTTGTTTTCAGGTTCAACAGTGATTTTGGCCAGCTTCAGCCGGAATTAAGCGAAGATATAATTTATTTTAACGCTGCGGTGCTCGACAGGGAAATACCTGAAAATGACAACCTTGCAGAGATAAACCAGTCTTTGATGGAAAATATCAGACGCGAAAGGCCGGATATCAGGAGAAGTCGTGAGCTCGTAGGGTATGACTATGACGGAGCATTTCCGCTTTTGATTCGTTATCTGACACCAGTAGGACTTAGAGGATTTGTCCTGGCCGCTCTGATGGGCGCTGTTATCAGTTCGCTGGCTTCGATGCTCAATGCCGGTTCGACAATTTTTACAATGGACCTTTACAAGGATTGGTTCACGAAGAAGGAAGATGTTAACCATAAATTGCTGATACTTATCGGCAGAATATGTGTGGGTGTCCTTGTGATTATCGGCTGTATTATTGCACCATTACTTGCCGATCCTCGGTTTGGAGGAGCATTTGCGTTTATACAGGAATTTCAGGGTTTTATATCGCCGGGTATTCTTGTGATATTCCTGTACGGTCTTTTTATTAAAAAGGCACCGCGTATGTGCGGTTTAATTGGGTTGGTAGCAAGCCCGATTATTTACGGCATATTGTTCTGGGGCTTTGGTGATATTGCGTTTTTGAACCGAATGGGTATTACCGTTGGCATTATTATCGCGGTTCTGGCAGTTCTGACAATAATGTATCCGTTGCCAAAGCCTATAAAGCTGCCCGAACAGACAAAAATCGAAATGGAGTGGTCAAAAGGCTCGATGTACTTCGGCGGCTTCGTAGTGTTGGTTACAATAGCTCTATATTTAATTTTCTGGTAAGGTCAAATATGTACAAATTTCAAAATCCCGCGGGCGTTAAAACCCGCTGGATTTTGCATAACACTAACTGGATTTAGTATATCTAAATGGCCATATATGTTATATTTACCTTAATTATGCTTTGTTGTTCCGGCTTATGCCGGATGGGCTCTCATGATAGAAGTGGATTTATTCATTCTAACTACATAAAATCCAGAAAGATAAAATATTTCCGATTAGGCTGTAAAGGATGAGGCAATATTGCATAGAAATTAGGGCAAGGTTTGTGAGAGGGTTTAAATAAAGCTCATCTCTACTTTTTTGAGGTAATTGTTTTCAAGCAAATGTGCTAGTCGCTTGACCAGATTGCGTCTTATGTCAAGCTCTACGGGCAGGTTTGGGTCCTGGTGTGCTTCGTTTATTCGTGCCCCGACGAGAAACTCAATTATATCGCTATCTATTAACAGGCTGGCTAGTTGCTTTGCAGTATCGCATCCAGTCGTATCTATAGAATTCTGATGTTCCAGTATTTCGGCTGTGCGGTTAAGCGCGGTAAGGTCTTGGCCAAGGACACCTTGTATCGCTCTTTAAAAATTGAATAATTGCTCATGATTTTTTAAGGAGTACTATCATGAGCAAAGGGAAAAACTCTGAGGAGCAGCGTAAGTTCTGGCAGATGGTTTTTGAGACATTCAGCAAAAGTGGGCTTTCTGTCCGCCAGTTCTGCAAAAAGGAAGGATTGAACGAATCAGGATTTTACTACTGGAAGAAAAAGCTGCGCGGCAGTTTGGACAAATCCCAAAACTCTGATGACGATTTGCCGGTGGAATCAGAGCATAAAAACTCGCCTG
>PWDX01000030.1 GCA_003553245.1 Phycisphaerae bacterium | reverse complement strand
TAATTGCTATCTTGGTTGGTGTACACTGACAAAAAGATAAGGAACATAATTATGGCAAAGCAAATTATGGAGTATCGCAGGTTATGTTTCAATTGTAAAAATGCCGGCGATTGCACTATCCGCAAAGACTGGCTTGAACCGTCCTTGTATTGTGAAGAGTTTGAAGTTGACATAAACCCTTTGGCGACAGCAACCGGTTTAGAAAATTCGCTGCCGGCTGTTGAAGTTGACGCAGAGTATGAGGCGGACGAATTAATTGGGCTTTGCAGCAATTGTGAGGCTCGCAAAAGTTGTGTTTTTCCCAAACCTGAAGGCGGCATCTGGCATTGCGAGGAATATCAATAGAATGGAACAAAACGCGACTACCCCGCTTAAAGACAACATTGCCCTGGAAGAAAAAGTGGAATCCAAAGATATACTAAGGATTCTGGAGAATCGCAACAACGACCGGGGCGGACTCATATCTATCCTCGAACAAATACAGGCCGAGTACGGCTATCTTCCCGAAGAGGCACTTAGAATCGTAAGCCGAGAAACAGGTCGTTCGCTGGTTGATATATATGGCGTGGCGACATTCTACAGATTTTTTAGTTTGAAGCCTAAGGGCAAACATCTTGTTTGCGCTTGTCTGGGCACAGCCTGCCATGTCCGAGGAGCAGCGAGAATAGTGGGAGAGATCGAGCATCAGCTTAGTATAAAAGCCGGTCAGACCACCGATGATAAGGAGTTTACGCTGGAAACGGTAAACTGCATGGGAGCGTGTGCTCTTGGCCCGGTGGTAGCCATTGATGGTCATTATTTTTCAAAGGTTAGAAAATCAAAAGTTAAACAGCTTTTGGATCAGGCGCGCGAAGGGTTTGACGCAATTGATGTTACAAGCGATGAACGGATATTCCCAGTCAGTGTAAATTGCCCGCAATGTAATCGCAGTTTTGCCGATGATACTGTTGCAGTTGACGGCTATCCCGGCCTGAAAATAAATGTTACCGTGGACGGTCAGCAGGGTTGGGTCGCGCTGTCTTGTCTGTATGGCAGTTATAATGTTTCTACGGAGTTTGAAATAGCCGAAGGCTCAATTGTTGATTTTGAATGCCCGCATTGCAAATCACAAATAGTCGGCATGTCGGATTGTTCTCAATGCGGCGCGCCGATGATAGCTATGCCCGTTGACGGCGGGGGTATAGTTCGAATTTGTTCACGCAGAGGGTGCAGAAATCACCTGCTGGATCTGGGTTAGCCGGATCGGCTGTCCTTTTTGAACACAGGTATTTATAAAAGGTAAAGTAATGCAAAGATTGTCTTCTGTAAATGAACTCAAAGAATTACAGGCTTCACTTGCCGATGCCTCGGATGAAACTAAGCCGTGCATAATTATTCCCACAGGAACATGCGGACTGGCCGGGGGAGCCGGCGATCTTATACGCGTAGCCAAGCGTGAGATTCTCAGCCGGGGATTGTCGGAAAAAGTTAAGCTTCGCATTACGGGTTGCCACGGTTTTTGTCAAATGGAGCCTTCGGTGCTGGTCGAGCCTCAGCGGATATTTTATCCGCAGGTAAGTCTGGAGCAGATGAAACGGATTGTTGAGGCTGCGGGCAAAGGTGAGGTTCTCAGGGATATGCTTTTTGTAGATGCCGAAACGGGGGAAGCAATTGAAAAACAGGACGATATACCTTTTTTCAACAAGCAGGTTCGCCGGCTCTTGGAATGGAACGAGAAAATAGATCCTATCCGCATCGAGGACTACCTTTTACACGGCGGATACGAGATATTGGGTACTGTATTCGGCCTGGAGAGAACGGATGTAGTAGAACAGGTCAAGGATTCGGGTTTGCGGGGACGCGGTGGAGGCGGATTCCCAACCGGATTGAAGTGGGAACTGCTGGCAAAGCAATCTTCCAAACGCGGCAAGGTGCTTGTGTGCAACGCCGATGAGGGCGACCCCGGAGCCTATATGGATCGAAGTCTGCTCGAAGGCAATCCGCACAGTATTATCGAAGGAATGATTATAGGTGCGTTCGGCACCGGGGCGACCGAAGGTATAATTTATGTTCGCCATGAATACCCTTACGCAATTAAGCATTTGAATATAGCTCTGAAGCAGGCACAAGAATTCGGTCTTCTGGGCCAGGACATCCTCGGAAGTGGTTTTTCTTTCGATATCAAAGTTGTTAAAGGCGCCGGCGCATTTGTCTGCGGCGAGGAAACCGCGCTGATACGATCCATAGAGGGTAAGATGGGCGAGCCTCGTCAGCGTCCGCCGTTTCCTATACAAAAAGGCATCGATGGAAAACCAACTGCGATTAACAATGTTGAAACCTGGGCGAACATCCCCCTGATTTTCCGATTCGGAGCCAAAGAGTTCACAAAGGTTGGGACCAATAAAAACTCCGGCACCAAGATATTCAGCTTGGTCGGCAAAATCAGGAATACCGGCCTTGTGGAAGTTCCTATGGGAACAACCATCAAGGAAATTGTTTACGGTATCGGAGGCGGGCCGGTTGAAAAATCTAAAATAAAAGCGGTACAGACCGGCGGCCCCTCAGGGGGGTGCATTCCTGCCGAGGATTTTGATTTAACCGTTGACTATGACAGCTTGGCGGCGGCGGGTTCAATTATGGGTTCAGGCGGTATGATCGCGATGGACCAAAGCACCTGT
>PWDX01000147.1 GCA_003553245.1 Phycisphaerae bacterium | reverse complement strand
TAGGAAAATGCTGACTTATTTGTGTTAGGTCTTGCCCTGCTTCCTGCATTCGATTCCATCCGGCCTGGTTGGACGCCTGCATTACAATAGAACGTGCTGATAGCTCGCTGTACGCTTCAAGTGATTGCCTGCGCCCGTTTGAGTAAATAATACCCGCTACTCCCTTGTCAGCAAAATCTCGCATCATAACAGTAGATAGTTCTCTTCGTGTAAGCGTATCAGCGTTTAGAAACTGATTATCTGAACTTGCTATAACTATATCCCTTATCCTGTCTTGATGTTGTCGTAATATCGGAACACGTGTAGCCTCAAATACGTTGTCTGCTTTCTGCCTGAACACACCGTACATGGTGTGGTGTTCGGGATAATCGCTTAATATATCCCTTGCTTTGTCAGAAATTGGTTGGCTTGACAGGTCGGGGATCAAAAGACCTGAACTAACAAACGCTCCCGCAGTAATCTGTGCCCCACTTGGTATCTTAGCTGTTTCTATCCCTCTTTTGTAGGCTGTGGCAAGTTCTTCATCCATCCACGCTTCAGCATCGTTTATGTATGATTCCCATCGGTTTTGTAGACGCTCTAAACGCACCTCTTGTTGGATGGTTATGTCAGGGTCTCGTATTAGCTTGTTCTGTATTCTGCGGAGTTCCTCTAAAGCGAAAAGGGTAAGGGATTCACTTCTTTCTGATATCTCACGAGATAATCTTTCATATGTGTTTTCAGTAATCATTAATCACCTTCAAAAGGATCAGGAATAGATGCCCCTTGCTCTGCGTTTATAGCCTGAACTTCTTCTTCAATCTTCTCTTCCGTCCATTCTGGATGCAGTAACTTGACCTTTTGCTCGGTGCTCATAGCATTGGCTCGGTCTGCGTTCATAATAGCAGAGGAAATCTTTTGAAGTGCCCCCTCAACATCTTTCGGCCTAAAGTCTGTACTCCGTTCAACAAAAGCATGACCCCAACGACTCGGTTCATCTAAATAAACCTGCTCCAATCTTTTAAGCGCCTGATTTTCAAACTCATCAATTGAGCTTACCAGCAATGATAGAAACGCCTCAATTCCTGAATGACTTTCTAACCTTGCACTTGTAGCAGTTACTTGACTTGCCGACTCTGCATATTTTTTAAAAGCATTATGATAAAATTGTTCTACATCATCCTCTAATACAGACTGGAAATCTGACAAGTACGATCCATCAGGAGTTATAAATTGGTGTGATTCCTTATTATAGCTTGGTATTACGTTTGCACCCCCTTTCAGGTTTTTAAGGATAGATCTGTATTCCTTCTCGTCCTGTACGCTAAGGTTCAAAATACTGAAAGATAGGTTGCGCAAGGCAAAGTCTCTGACTGATTTCTTATTGAATATATGGTTCTCTTTAAGAGCGAGTTGATACCCTACGTGGCGTGGAAACGGAATGGACGTTCTATAAATGGGTAATATTCTTTTTCTTCTCTTCGGAGTTTCATAATACTCATATTCACCCGAATCAATTTGAACCATTCCATCATCTGTTTCACGGTATCGAAACCAGCCCTCTAATGTGAATAATGTGTATGTATCCTCTGAGCCGCCCTCTTTAAATATACCCATCCTTTCAGGTCGGCTCTCTTTTACTAAAACTTCTTCAAGTGACCCGCTAGTGGGATGCCAATCTACAACATCAACAGGATTTATAATCTTAATGTGTGCCTCATCTCTATCTGTAACACCCTCTATCAATCCCCAAACGTCATGCAGTACGGTTAAATGAATCCCCGCCTGCATCATCATTGGTGACCAATTCGTACCGTTTAAATCAGCGTTATTATCAATCGAATAAGCAATCGTTCCTCTTACTGGTTCACCATCTTCACCCAATTCACCCCATGACATTTGTTTCTGATCTTCATTACTCGCTGCCACACCGTTAATCCCATCAATAACGGTTGCAAAGTGCATAACAAGATCAGTCACCTTTAATCGCTCATCATAAGCCTTATTATCCTCTCTTTGGTACTTCTGCTGTAAGTAATCACGTATAGAACCACCGTCAGACTCTAATTCACCATAAACGCCCGTATAGTGATCCCAAGCGTATTTCCACTTACTTTTATTTCGTGTGTATTCGGGATTCTCTGTCTTTTTCATATATAAATAAGTTCTGGCTTGAGGTGTTTTCTATCGTTTAAAATCTTATTGCTTAAAGCATATCTGCCCGCGTCAATACCGTGATTAAACTTATCTATCGGTTTATTTGTCGGGTTTCCGTCTCGGTCTTTATCCCATGTGTATGAGCTAAATTCCTCGATTAAGTTCTTGCTTCCTGAGTGAATATAACATTTGTAACGCTTTATTGCATCTATCCCTTGATTAATGCTGTCGCGCCCCTTTTCTGCTCCTATAATATGACATCCTTTACGTTTAATCTCTTCAATACTCTTAGGCTCTGCGCTGTCGGCTACTACCTTTTCTCTGTGTAGTTCCAGTCGTTTTACCTCAGTGGCTATTTCGGGATTTGTTAACCCTGTTCTGTAAAGGTGCTCTTTCCAATACAAATTCCCATGAGCGTATCGTATCTCAACAAGAGTAGTTGGATCATTGGTATAACCAAAGTCCATCCCAAATACTCTCCACTTATATTCTTTCGGATATTCAGTTGATACTTTAAAGTCAGGAAATACCAATCCCTCTA
>PWDX01000005.1 GCA_003553245.1 Phycisphaerae bacterium | reverse complement strand
TTATCGAACTTCATCTCATCCATACCGCTTGAGGGCTTAATGCTTATCCCGCCGGAATCGAAAGTAATAGCCTTGCCGACCAGCACGATTTTAGCTGATTTGGCCTTGCCCCCGTTATAACGGAAAACAATAAACCTCGGCGGAGTCTTTGAACCGGCCCCGACCGCCATCATCCCGCCCATTCCGTTTTGCTTGAGCTTCTTCTCATCCCATACACTGCAGGAAAGCCCCTCAACACTTCGAGCCATTTTGCGAGCCTCCTGGGCAAGAGTTACCGGATTTATCACATTGGCAGGCCGATTGGCCACAGTTCGGGCATAAGATTGAGATCGCCCGATAATATCGCCGATATCAGTGCCGCTATCGAGCTTTTTGCGAACATCGTTATCCGCCTCGATTATCTCAACGGTCAGCGAATCCAGCCTGTCCGGCTTGTCCTTGCTCTTGCTGACAAACTCGTCATAACGATAACTGCCAAAATGCGCCCCCTCGGCCATCGCCTGGCCCGCCTTTTCCGGCTGGACTTTTTTGCCCAGCACCTGATGCAGCGCGAGCGAGACGGTTTTGACCTTCAGGTCAACCGCTTTATTGGCAGCCTGCGAAGCGGCCTTGCGCAAAACAGCTAAATCAGCTTTTTCAGCCTTGCCAAGCCCGATCAGCATTACTCGCGAGGTGCTGTGGCCCTCGGCGCCGTAAATGATATGACTGCTCCCTGCCTTGCCGGAAAAATCCTCTAACTCAAGCACCCTCTTAACCGCCCCGCCGAGCTTCTTATCCAGCCCTGCCAGAGACTTATCCGGCTTTTTGGCGTCCTGGAGAACCCCAACCGCAAGCAAATCCGTCTTACAGTCGCTTAAACCGCATTTACGAGTTTTAATCGTTACATCGATAATCTTTCTCATTTGCCGCTGACCTTTTGTCCTTTCTGCGTATTTTTCTGTTTAGCCTTATGCCGTAAAAATGACTCAATAAATCCACCGATATCGCCGTCAAGCACAGCGTCAACATTTCCTGTCTGATAATCCGTCCGATGATCCTTAACCATCTGATAAGGCTGAAGCACATAGGAACGAATCTGACTGCCCCAGGCTATCTCACCCTTATCGCCATAAAGCTGCTGGATTTCCTTATTCCTTTTTTGTTCTTCGAGCATATAAAGCCGGGCCTGAAGCATTTTCATTGCCTGTGCACGATTTTTATGCTGAGATCGCTCATTCTGACACTGCACCACTATGCCGGTGGGGTTATGAGTAATTCGCACCGCCGAGGAGGTTTTGTTGACATGCTGGCCCCCTGCTCCGCTGGCCCGATAGAAATCTATCCGCAGATCATCATCGTTTATATCGATGTCAATATCCTCGTCGAACTCCGGTATCACATCGATGGCGCAAAAACTTGTGTGCCGGCGACCCTGAGAATCGAACGGGCTTATCCGCACCAGCCGATGGACCCCCGTCTCGCAGGAAAGCCTGCCAAATGCGAAAGGTCCGATAACTCTCAGTGTAATAGAGCGAATACCGGCCTCTTCGCCCGGTGTGATGTCAAGCTCCTCGTATTTATAGCCCTCATTTTCAAAAAACCGGGTGTACATACGAAGCAGCATACTCGCCCAGTCACAGCTTTCTGTCCCGCCGGCGCCGGCGTGAATACTGAAAAAGCAGTTGTTACTGTCCGTCTTGCCGGACAACAACCCCTGAAGCTCGATCTTATCGCCCTTTCGTTCCAGTTCAGCCAGATCGCGCTCTATCTGGCCGAGCATCTGCGAATCAGACTCATCGGCAGCCATTTCGCAAAGCTCCTCCAGCTCACAGGCTTCCGTATAGGCCTGCTCCACAGGCTCGATCATCTGCTTCAATGCGCTTAGCCGCCTGACCACCGGCTGAGCCGCGTCGCTGTCGTCCCAGAATGTCGGCGAGGACATCCTTTCCTGGAGTTGTTCTAGTTCCGTTTTCTTACTCGGCAGGTCAAAGCCACTCCCGGACTTTTTCGATCCGGGCCCGCTGCTGGCTTAGTGATTGTTTAATTTCCGTTGCTTCCATTTTAGTTCCTGTTAAAAGATCAAATACACGATTCGCTGTAAAAACGCGTTTATACCACAGAAATACGCCTCCTGCAACGCCCTATGTTCACGCAAAACACCGCAAAGCACACATTTTGAGCAACTACCTGTATATTTGATATATACTCAACTAACACAATAAAATACCACAGCGAGCCAAGCCGCCGCCCTGCCGCTTTTTCGTCTCTCCGCAGAATTGACAACACGCCCGTGCTGTTCCACATGAAACACCGCCCTGGCGAGAACTTCCGGCGTATTCATAAAAATTTTTTCGCATACTAACCTTCAACAAGCTGGTCGATTATTTTTCAAAGCATATCGGGCAATGCGACCAATCGTTTTACCTATACCGTTATGTGTTTCATGTGAAACACCTCGACACCCGGCATCGGACATATTGTTCCATGTGAAACATTTTTTCATCTGCACGACTTTTTAACTGGAAAATTACAGAAAAACCGTTAAAACTTACGAAATACTATTAGTAGTCAGGCTCAAACTAAAAGTACGGATGCTTTGCCGCATACAGCGGCACAAAGAAAGGATGCACAATGGCTAAGAACAAAAAGCAAAAACATCTCGGCAGGGGGCTTGAATCACTTCTGGGGCCAATAAACAGC
>PWDX01000144.1 GCA_003553245.1 Phycisphaerae bacterium | reverse complement strand
TTCTTCTTTTAATGGTTGGGGAGCATTTTTAGGGTAAATGCAAGAGCTCCCCAAAAAGAGCAGTTTTTTCACTTTGTGAACATGGGCCGCATGGATGATGTTGTTCTGGATCATCAGGTTCTCATAAATGAACTGCGCCCGGTAGGTGTTGTTGGCCACAATGCCGCCTACTTTGGCTGCCGCCAGGATCACGTATTCCGGCTGCTCCCCTTCAAAAAAGCGATTAACGGCCTGCTGGTCAGTTAAATCGAGCGCTTCAATGGTTCTGCCAATGAGGTTGGAATAGCCCTTTCCCTCAAGGTTGCGCCAAATGGCCGAACCCACCATGCCCCGGTGACCCGCAATGTATATTTTGGAATGGATATTCATAACGATTTCGACCTTTCGACCTTCCTATAATCCGCCTCCACCATCAGTTTCACCAACTGCTTAAAAGTGGTTTTGGGTGGCCGGTTAGGATCATAAAAGTGGGTAAAATAAAAAAGCGACTGGACTTTATTCATTGTCAGAGATGATTTTCCAAGGCCTCTTTCACCACACCTGTCCTGCCTTTGGTCATTTCGCTTCGCGGTCATATGCGCTGCGCGCGTCATTCGCTTCGCTGTCATTAAGGCTTCGCCTTGTCATTTATGGATCAAATTTTTTCCAGGATTTCTTTTTTTACTTTTTTATATGCCTCCATAATATCATACACTATACCTGGCCTTAATAAGCCGTTGGTGTCACCCATAAAGTTCATGTCTGTTATTTTCTTCTCTGCATTTTCAATGAATTTTTTCTGGTTTATGGCGTTGCCTTCCGCGTTCATATAATATTTGAATGCATCAACAACCCTTTCAACGTTCACATCAGCATTATTTAAGGCGTACCATAAATCGAACAAATCACGTCCTTTTTTACGTTGATACAATGCCTCCACCCCTGAATGCCAGACGCTGCCTGATTGATTCATCTCCAAACAAGGCAATTAATGATCGGTGGATGATCAAATCCTGTTCCACCTGGTAATCTTCTTGCCAGGGTGCGTGCTTTCGCCAGGCGGTGATGTAAGATTGTGGTATCAAATATCGGTTTCCACTTCAATGTTAGGAACAATTTTCCAGCGGTTTCCTGTTGCCATGCGTTTCGGTTTTATTTTCTGCGGACTGAGCAGGCAAGTGTGGAATTGAATTGTTTGCAAATAATCATACAGGCTGTCGCCTAATTTAACTTCATCAAGAACGTGATCCAACAAGTATCCCAATCGCTGTATGACACTCACTTTTTTGTAGTGTTTTGCCGACTCAACCAATTTTTCAGCACGAATGCTCTCAGTTAACTCTTCTAATATGGTTGCAATCCGGTCAAAACCTCCAACGATATCATAATGATTTATCAAGTCAAGGGCGGTAAGCTCAGGTGATGATACATTGATGAATCCGGTGCTTACTTTTCGATTTTCAATCTCGTTTTGGTTCCATGTTTTTTTTATGAAGAAGCGAATGTTCACCTGGTCAGTTTGAATGTTTCTTAAAGGAACTCCCGTGGTGATGATCGAATAGCTTTGTGGCTGTTGATGAGCTGCTCCATGCAAAGCTGCGGCATTTAACAAACCCACATAATAATCCCTGTCCAGGAATTTCATCAAATCACGCACATATAACCCGGGAGGTATTATGCCTTTTGCACGATACTCGGGAGGCACAATCACATAAAACTCTTTTCGCACCATCACCACTTTTTTCGCCTTTTTTAATCGCTGCAGGGATTTTTTCAGGGCTTCATCCGTAAGGTCAAACCGTTTACGCAGATCAGCCGCCGTAAAACTGTATTTCCCCTCCGATCTCTGATCGTCAATATAGGTATCCAGGTATTTATATCGTTTCTGCATTTAGTTAAGTTTTGCGATAAGGGCTGCATTGTGGCCCCTGTTGCGCTCATAAACTTAATTGGGTTAATACGTCCAGCTTCGCCCTTTCAGTCACATATTGCGGCCTACCCGGGGTTTCGTGCGATGTGCGGGAACCCTAGGGGGTAAAAGTAGTTAATTTTGCTGCGCTGTCATTTTTTATCCTTTTTCTTTTACCTGGGTTGCTTGACATTTTGCTGTTTTACCTTCTCCCTGATCAAATCGCCCACTTTTATCGCAGGGAGAATATATTTCCCAAACGGCCCGAAAGAGGTCAGGGTAGATAGGTAATTCCTTAATGAACTTATGGTAATGCTAAGTGCTGAAATGTTTTCCAGGTTGTTTACCTCGTCATTGCTTAAGGATGCAATATCGGTAATTTTGAATGCACCCGCAGCCCGGGTTTGGATTTGATGTCGAAGGAAATGCCAAGTTCGATCTGCAGTTTGGCAATGGTTTTCAGGTTGATTGTTTTATTTCCCCTGAAAAGCTGCGTAACGTGGCTTGGTGAAGTGCCAATCATCTCCGCAAGATCTTTTTTGAGAATATCTTGCTCTTGGCATACCCGTTCAATTTCAGAAAGAAATTTTGCTGATAGCACTAAGGTTTCCAGTTCAACCCTTTCTTCGGTCGAATTGGTTGCCAGCAAGTCCTTGAATGCTTGCTGAATATTTTCTCTATTCTTCATATCCCTCGTTAATCTCTTCTTTATCGTAAACTTCCGGCATCCTTAATCGTCCAAAGATTATTTCTTGAATGTATTTGAACTTTTTCTGGTGCCTTTTGTCCTTG
>PWDX01000072.1 GCA_003553245.1 Phycisphaerae bacterium | reverse complement strand
AGGCGAAGCTGTCCTCAATGCGGGGCAGTGTATCATATTGAGAATATGCCTCCGAAGGTTGACAACAAATGCGATAAAGATGGAGCTGAACTGGTACATAGAAGTGATGATACTGTTGAGGTTGTTCAGAACAGGCTCAAAACCTATCATGACCAGACAAAACCTGTTATAGGGTATTATCAGAAAACCAGTTCTGTTTTTGATGTTGATGCTGACAAAGCGGTTGACCAGGTCAGCAATTTGATATTTGATAAACTGGATAGCCTGGCAAAGGCCTAATCGTCTATGGCGGAAGTGGTCGCATGGCGATAATATTGAAAAGTCGCAGAGAAATTGACTTAATGCGAAAAGCCGGAGCTATTGTAGCTGATGTTCTTTCACAAATACAGGAACTCGCCAAGCCGGGCGTCAGCACGGCCCAGCTTGATGATGAGGCGATGCGAATGACGGAACAGGCAGGTGCCGATCCGCTCTTTAAAGGTGTTCGGGGCTCATATACTGCAGTGCCGTTTCCCGGTGTTATCTGTGCATCTATTAATGAACAGATAGTCCATGGCATACCGTCTGAGGATGTGGTGCTCAAGGATGGTGATATACTAAGTGTTGACTTCGGGGTAAGGCTAAATGGGTATTGCGGCGATTCAGCCTTAACGGTAGGTATCGGACGGATAACTGAAAAAAAGCAGCGACTTATGGATGTTACCAGGCGAGTTTTAGATATAGCGATAGAAAAGTCGGCTCCTGGAGTTAAGTGGAGCCATATAGCAGGCCAGATGCAGAGCTATGCTGAGGTTTCCGGGTTTTCTGTTGTTACCGAGTTCGCAGGACACGGTATTGGCAGACAGATGCACGAAGAGCCGAGAGTGCCGAATTTTGTTAGTAGAGAATTAAAGGCACACGACATAGTACTTGAGGAAGGAATGGTTCTTGCCGTTGAGCCTATGATTAACGAAGGCAAGGCAGGAACTCGAACGCTTAGCGATGGCTGGACGGTCATTACTGCCGATCGTAAGTGTTCAGCTCATTTTGAGCATACGATAGCGATTGTTAAAAATGGCTGTGAGGTTTTGACAGGCAGGCAATAATATGGCGAAAAAAGAAGCGATAAAACTGGATGCTGTGGTTAAAGAGGCTTTGCCAAATGCCAGGTTTAAAGTTGAGCTTGAGAACGGTCATGAGATAATTGCTCATGTATCCGGTAAAATGCGAATGCATTTTATTCGCATATTGCCTGGCGATAAGGTTACTGTGGAAATGTCACCTTATGATTTGAATCGTGGCAGGGTTGTTCGCAGGCTATAATTTTGGTTGGTAATACTCAGGATAAAATATGAGAGCAGGTTGTTAAAATGAAAGTTCGAAGTTCAGTAAAGCGTATTTGTGAGAATTGTAAGATTATCCGCCGCAAAGGTGTTGTCCGGGTTATTTGCTCTGACCCGAGGCATAAACAGCGTCAGGGTTAAGTGGTTTTGCTTTATATATTATTAAAAGAGGTGTAAGTATGCCGCGTATAGCGGGTGTTGATGTACCAAACGATAAGAACATATGGATAGCTCTGACTTATATTCAGGGTGTCGGGAAGCATATATCCAGGGCGATACTAAAAGAGGCCAAAGTTGAAGAAAATACGAAGGCCAAAGAACTTACCGAAGATGAGATAAGCCGAATCGCTCAGGTTATTGACCGCGATTATATGGTAGAGGGACAGTATCGCAGACAGTTGTCTCAGAATATAGCACGGCTTCGGGACATAGCCTGTTACCGCGGATTGCGTCATCGACGGGGCTTGCCGGTTCGTGGGCAAAGCACACGTACTAATGCTCGTACCCGCAAGGGACCGAGAAAGACCGTTGCCAGTAAAAAGGGTGTTAAGGAAAAGCGTTAATTAAGAGATAAGGCTGTAGTTTTAGCTGGTGCAAAGGATTAGATAATGGCCAAAAGTACAAAACGAAAAGTAAGAAGAAATGTTGTTAAGGGTATCGCCCATATCAAGGCGACTTTTAACAATACTCTTATTACGATTACTGATATGGATGGCGAAGCCATTTGTTCGAGTTCCGCCGGAATGATTGGTTTTAAGGGTTCCCGTAAAAGTACGCCCTTTGCTGCTCAGCAGGCCGCTCAGCAGGCCGCTGCAACAGCGATGCGAAACGGGCTCCGCGAGATAGAGGTTCGTGTTAAAGGGCCGGGGCCGGGAAGAGAGTCGAGCATTTCGGCTTTACAATCGGCTGGGCTTAGAATATCAGCTATTGAGGATGTTACCCCCTTGCCTCATAACGGTTGCAGGCCTCCGAAAAAGAGACGCGTATAACTTTAGGTATGATTGGAGATATATAAAAGCATGGGACGATATATTGGTCCATCTTGTAGGCTTTGCAGACGAGCAGGTATGAAACTTATGCTCAAAGGTGCAAAATGCGAAACAGCCAAATGCCAGATCGAAAAACGACAGCGCAGCATGGCTCCGGGTATGCACGGTTGGCGGCGTGGTCGCGATAGTGAGTATGGTGTTCGGTTGCGCGAGAAGCAGAAAGTGAAACGGTATTATGGACTTTGGGATAAGCAGTTTATGCGATATTTCGGCTTAGCTGAAAGCACCAAGGCCAATACCGGTAAAACATTACTGCAACTACTTGAGCGCCGACTCGATAATGTTATTTATAAGCTCAATTGGGCGCCGAGTCGTAAGGGCGCT
>PWDX01000056.1 GCA_003553245.1 Phycisphaerae bacterium | reverse complement strand
GGTTATTGCGGCCTGAATGAGAAAAACAACTGTAATTTTTGGATGATAAATTCAATTTTGAACCTGAAATCGTTAAACGTAAGTCCACGGCACTAAAAACACTTTTTTAGAAGTACCCTTATATTTTAAGGCAGGATGTGTTTGGCCATTCTTGGTTGTTTGCCGATTGTCTGTCGTATATGATGCAGGAGAAGCTTTTCGGTTTGGCAAAGTGTTTCCTGTGAAGCCTGGCGTATAGCGGATGGGGCTGCCAGGCAGAAAATCGCTTCTGTGCCGATGGTGAGCCTATCGGGAAATGTCTTTTCGCAATCACCGCAGATAAGACTGCTTTTATCGCTGGAAAAATAAGCATCCTGCCAGTCAGTTGAAAGCGGTTTTCTACAATTGCCGCAATAATCAAAAGAAGGTTTAAGTCCGGTTTCATCAAGGAGCTTTAGCTGAAACCAAATCAAAAGGCCGAGCCTCTGTCTGTCTTCGTTTGCCAGTGAGATATGCTGGACAAATTTTTCAAGGATATCAAATAGTTCCGGATGCGGGTCATATTCATCGGTAAAATCGTTAATGAGTTCAGCGGCGAAAAGTACGCAATTCATCGCGTAATAGTTGTTGCTTAAAGTCGTAAATCCGGTAGCCTGCTCAAACTCAGCCAGCGTTGTCAGGGATTCCTTGGAAGCAGATTCTGTGAACATTACTCTACCTACGCTAAGAACCTCCAATGGACCGTCAAAAGATTTTGATTTTGCGCGTTTGGAACCTTTTGCGATGGCGCTGACCTTGCCATGGTCTCTGGTAAAAAGTGTTATTATCTGTGATGTTTCGGAGTAATCGACGGTTCGGATGCAGATTGCGCGGTCTTTTATAAGCATTATTCGGGCTCTTTGTCTATCTCAAGCCGGACTCTTTTTATCTTACGAGTCTCTGCCAACGCAACGGTAAAAGTTATGTTCTTATATCGGAATGATTCGCCGGTTTTGGGTATTCGCCCAAGCTGCGCCAATACAAAGCCGCCAACCGTATCGAAATCTTCTTCGCTTGGCAGGTCGAGATCGTAATGGTGGTTCAGGTCGTCAATGTCTGTGCGTGCATCAACTTCCAGCACATTTTCCTCAATCTGATTTACAGGTTCGGGTGGAATTTCTTCGTATTCATCAGTGATCTCACCAACAAGCTCTTCGAGAATATCCTCTATGGTAACGATACCGGCAGTGCCGCCGTATTCATCGAGTACAACGGCGATATGAAGTTTCTGAGTCTGGAATTCATGCAATAACTCGCGCAGCAGCTTCGTTTCAGGGACGAAATAAGCCTTTCTCATTACATCTGCCATTGTAAAATGCTGAGGATCTTTGCCGACTTCCGTGAGAAGGTCTTTGGCATAAACAAAGCCGATGATACTGTCTATATTCTCACGAAAAACCGGCACCCTCGAATGGCCTGCGCTGATAATAGTATCGAGTATTTTCTCTCTCGGACAGCCAAGTTCAATGGCTACGATATCTGTTCGAGGGGTCATTATCTCATCAGCGGTTGTCTCGCTGAGTCTTAAGACTCGCTCTATCATCCACTGCTGCTGCTTGTCAACGACTCCTTCGATACGCCGTTGCTCAAGGCCATTTAAAAATTCTTCCTGTTTTTCCTCCTGCTCTTCTTCTTCGGTTGCCTCTGGCACACCTGCCAACCGCCGGACAACCAAATCGTAAGATTCCAATACAATGAGTATCGGCAGAGCTAATTTGCTAAGCAGCATCAGCAGCGTATAGCTTTTGGCAATTATTTTTTCACCGTTATATTTTGCCCAGAAATGCGGGACAGCCAAAGCAAATATCCAGTATATCAGTACGGTGATAGCAAAGCTGAATATGTAACCGGTAACGGTCAGGGGCCTGCTTACACCGGCAAAAAGAATCAATATAGAGATAAATATCCCTGCGAGAAATACAAATCGGTATAATGCCGCGGCAAGTACCAGTTTGTCGCGATTCTCGACAAGAGCGTCAAAAAAATTCTCCTGGCTGTATGCTTTGAACGCTTCTTTTATTTTGCCGTGCGAAAAACTGCGCAAAGCAATCGTTATAGCAGAGAAAAACAACTCCCCTATCGTCAGGAGGCATATCACAAGAAACATCCACGCGTTAAAACTCAATCAATGATCCTTCCAATTCTAATTTTATTCTTAACTTAAGATGAGTGGCACGATTTCGCACCGTATATAGCACCGTAGCCGGCTTGGGTCAATATCTTATCTTCGGCCTTGTGCATTCGCTCGGCCTGGCGCCGATCACTATCGTCAAAACCCAGATTATGAAGCATTCCATGCACCAAGTAGAGGGCCAGTTCGGCCTGTTCACTGTGTTTTCTCCGACTGGCCTGGCGACGAGCCTTTTCGCCATTTACGATAATATCAAACACCCGTCCAGACTCATCTTCATCTGTAAGGTCGAAGCTGATAACATCGGTGGCGGTGTCTCGATTCAGAAATTCGCTGTTTATACGCCGCATTTCCTCGTCACCAACAACTGATATGCTGATTTCAGCATTATAAAGGCTGAATTTTTCGCAAATTTGGTTTAGGAGTTTTCGTATTTGTTGCTCGCCAAGATGAATTTCATCAAAGGCGCAGCGTATTTGAATATCCAGATTTGGTTGGCGCTGTTCTGATTCCATTACTTATCGCTGTTTTCAGAAGTAATCACCTGCTGCTTTTTGGATTCTGTCGGCGGCTGTTCCGGAAGTTTGGTCTTTAGCTCTTGTGATTTGTCCATATCAGCCACATCCGGTCTTTTTGGGTATGCTATTCGACCGTGATAATGGGTAGCCAGTGATTTAGAGATACTCTGCTCTATCCGGCTAAGCTCACGGAGTGTAAGCTCACATCTATCGAACTGCCCTTCTCTCAGCCGCTTCATGGCAATGTTGTGAACGACCGCCTCTACTTTGGTAGGGGTAATCTCCGTCAGCGATCGGACGGAACTTTCGGCTGCATCGGCAAGCATTACTATGGCCGATTCTTTCGTTTTTGGGGTGGGACCGCTATACTTGAATTCGCTTTCGGATGGCTGGCTGTGGTTTTTATCCTGCTTCTTCCTGGCCTCGTTATAAAAGTACTCCACGAGCGTGGTTCCGTGGTGCGTCTCAATGAATTGATGCAGCACCGGAAGAAGGCCGTATTCTTTCGCTATTTCGATTCCATCTTTTACATGCCCGACGATAATAAGTCTGCTCATCGCAGGTGAAAGCTCCTTGTGGCGACTGTCGAGCCCCATTTCATTCTCGGCGAAATAGCCCGGTTTATTTATCTTACCGATGTCGTGGTAGTAGGCACCGACCCGGCAAAGCAGTCCGTTACATCCGATAGACTCGGCGGCGGTTTCCGAAATTGAACCGACCAGCAGGCTGTGGCTGTATGTGCCCGGAGCTTCCATCGCCAGCCTTTTGAGCAATGGCTGGTTTGCGTCGCTGTAATCAAGCAGCGTCATGCTGGTGGCAATATGGAAAATCTTTTCGATAAGAGGCAAAAGGCTCTGGATAATAAGCCCTGCCAGCAGTGCTGCTCCTGAGTGTAGGCCGGCTGTGCGAAAGACATCTTTCCAGGGAAGATTATTAGCCATAATCTCAACCGCAAGCGAGGTAATAAAAACAACTATCGCGGCAAGTGCTCCCACTTCGAGCAGTTTCATCCTTGTTCGCACTTCTCGCAGCGAAAAAACACAAGCTATAACTCCTGCCGACATCGTGAAAAAAAGCCCCAGGTTATTAATCTCGTTCACGGCGAGAATAGCAAACAGACAGTAAAAAATGCTCATTCCCAGCGCGAATCGCTGGTCGTAAGCTATTGTTAGTATAATCGCAGCAGTAACTGCCGTTCCAGTAGCCCACGAATGCTGTCCGCTGAGCATCCAGCCTGACTTTGTTATCGCCAGCAACAGTATAAACAATCCGATAATGGCGGCAGCTCGGGTGTGTTTGCGCAAAATCCTTTCCTGGTAGTGATAAACATATAATGCCGCCGCAACAGAAATTAGTATAGTCAACACCACAACAGGCAACATCTGGCGGTAAAGAGAGCCGGTGATAAAATCAAACGAAAGCACCACCGTCGCGGCCGCAACAAAAACAAGCCACAGCATAGCTGAAATAATAACATCGGTATTTGCAAGCTGCTTCCAGACGCCGATTCGCTCGGCGGCTTTGGTCTTTCTGACTTTTTCACGACGCGGATTAGATTTTTTATTGAGAACGCCCATATATATACCCATCGCCAATTACAGCGTAACTACTTATAAAGTTTAACCCGGTATCAGAGATTGCCTGCCTCTTCGCCTTTTTCGCGGTAGGCCTGAACGATATTCTGAACCAGTTTATGGCGAACAATGTCTTCTCGCATTAGCTCAGCTGTTCCAATGCCGGGAATTTTTTTCAGCGTCTGCATTGCTTCTATCATCCCGCTCTTTTGGCCGCTGTGCAGGTCTATCTGCGTAACATCGCCGGTTATCATCATTTTTGAACCGTGGCCCAGCCGAGTAAGCATCATCAGCATCTGCATCGGCGATGTATTCTGGGCCTCATCACATATTATCACCGCCTCATTTAATGTTCGCCCTCGCATAAACGCAAGCGGTATAACTTCTATTATATCAAGTTCCGTAAACTTTTTCATCTGCGCAAAGTCCATCATATCCTCCAGGGCATCAAACAATGGCCTGAGATACGGATTTACCTTTGCCTGAATATCGCCTGGCAGAAAGCCGAGTTTCTCGCCGGCCTCTACCGCGGGTCTGGCCAGGACAATCTTTCTTATTTCTCTGCGTTTGAGCATCGAAACCGCGACAGCTACTGCAAGGTAAGTTTTTCCAGTACCCGCAGGTCCAACGCAAAAAGTAATGTCGTTTTTAATCATCGTTTCAATATATGCCAATTGCCCACGGGTGGCAGGTTCAATCAGCTTTTTACCCGAAAAAACGCGTATAGCTGTGCCGTTTGAGCTGGGCGGGGCATTATCGCTTCGGTTTATGATCGCCTTAACATCGGACTCTTTAATTTGGCCGTGGCGGATTAAATGCTTCTGCATCCTGTCAACAGCCTCTGCCGCGGCTTCGGCGTTGTCTTTATCACCGCTTATTATCAGATTAACGCCGCGAACAGTTACCTGGATATCAAATGCTTTTCTGAGCATCCGAAGATACGAATCGGTCGGGCCGAAAAGCTCTACCTGTCTTTGTTCCGAATCAAGTTGTACTGTTATATCCAAGCTGTTATGACCCTAAAACTATAAAAACAAAATAAAATATAAATACGCAAAAATCCCTGCCGCCAGCGGAGAATCTATCAAATCCAATATACCCCCGAATCCGGGCACTTTGTTCGCCGCATCTTTGGCCTGGGCATCGCGTTTTATCATAGACTCGCAGCAATCGCCCAACTGCCCAGTAACAGCCATTAAAACGCCGAAAATCGCCGCCAAACCCGCTGATATTATCCCGGTTAACAGGCTTATTATCACAGAAAGCATCGCGGCTGAAATTATACCACCTGCCAGGCCTTCCCAGCTTTTGTTCGGGCTTACATTAGGGGCGAATTTATGCTTTCCATAGGCGCTTCCAATAAAATATGCTCCTATGTCGGTGATTTTTACACCGAAAATAAACATTATTAACGCCCAGAAACCAAAATCTACTCTAATCGCTACCGCAAAACCGGCAAGCAAGCCCAGGTATATCGCAGTAAAACATCCGGCTCCGATATTTCCAACGACATTTTTCATACCAAATCGCATATTCTGCGCCAGAAAAAAGACCATAAGTGAAAAAGCCGCCACAAATGCCAGATAAATACCCAGCGACATATCGAGTAATTGCGTAAAATACCAGCTTAAAGCTAATAAAATCGAAGATATGGCTGTAACTGGCTGGATAATTTTCAGATTCTTGCCGGCAACGAGAACGCCCATTTCCTGATTGGCCGGAATCATTAAAAGCCCAACCATCACAGCAAAAAGAGTCCCCTGAACGGCAGCATGTTCGCCGGGGTCGGTTGAAAGCGAACCGTCAAGCCAGGCGTCAACGGTAACCACCCCCACGAAAAACAATATCATAAGTATTCCGAAAATTAATCTGTGTTTTAGCATAAAACCTGCTGAACATATTTAGCAATCAGCCGAGTGCTCCAAAACGGCGCTCTCGATTGGCGTAGTAGAGTATGGCCTCATCTATATCGGCCTTGTTAAACTCCGGCCAAAAACGCTTCGTCACATGAAATTCGCTGTAAGCTATCTGCCATAGAAGGTAATTACTCACACGCATCTCTCCGGCCGTGCGAACGAGAAGGTCAGGCTGTGGGAAATCCGAAACATACAGATGTTCGCTAAAGCATTTTTCGTCAATATCCTCCGGCTTAAGCTCACCATTTGCGCACTTTTGCCCGATTTTTTGCGCCGCGTCAGCAATTTCTGCCCTGCCGCTGTAATTCAGGGCAAGCGCCAGCGTCATTCCCTCGTTCTCGGCTGTAAGCTCCATCGTCCCGGCCAAAGCCTTAAGAACATGCTCTGGCAATTGTTCCTTTCTGCCCAGATGGACAAGTCGAGCATCGTTTTTCATCAGCATAGGCCTAATGCCCTCAAGATACTGCGTGTAAAGGTGCATCAGGGCGTCGATTTCAGCCTGTGGGCGTTTCCAGTTTTCGGTACTGAAAGAATACAAAGTAAGCGACTCGAAGCCAAGGTCAACCGAGGTTTGCGCGATTCGCTCTACTGTCCTGCCGCCCTGACGATGGCCTTCGGCGCGAGGCAGTCCCTGCCTCTGAGCCCATCTGCCGTTTCCGTCCATTATAATGGCCACCTCTCGGGGTACCTGCTCAAGTTTCAGACCCAGCCGCTCAGCGGTAAGGCTGCGTTTTTCTTCCATAGGTATCTGCGGATTTCTTTTAGCCATATCACCTCTTGCTATCGGATTATCGTCTGCTCTCTGCCGGGCCCGACGCCTATTATGCTTATCGGACAGCCGGTAAGTTCTTCTATTTTAGCTACATAGGCTCTTGCGTTGGCAGGAAGCTGCTCGAAAGTGCGAATACAGCTAACATCGTCATCCCAGCCGGGTAGGGTTTCATAAACACATTCTACGCGAGAGAGTTTGGCGCAATTTGAGGGGAAAAACGCCGTTTCTTTGCCATCTATTCGGTAAGCTTTGGCTATTTTGAGTTCGCTCATCCCTGACAAGGTATCCAGATGCATCATCGCCAGTTCATCAATTCCACCAATAAGTGCCGAATATTTTACGGCCACGGCGTCGAACCAGCCGCAACGGCGCGGCCTGCCGGTGGTTGTGCCGTATTCGTTGCCCCGCTCACGGATTTCGCTGCCTATTTCATTGTCCTGTTCAGTGGGAAACGGGCCTTCACCAACCCGCGTGGTATAAGATTTAACAACACCCATATATTTATCCACCAATTTGGCAGGGACACCGCTACCGGCAGCCATGCCGAGACTGCTGGCGTTAGAACTGGTAACATATGGAAAAGTCCCGTGATCCAGATCAAGCAAAGCTCCCTGAGCACCTTCAAAAAGCACCGACTTGCCAACGCTTATTGCATTATGCAGATGCTCTGTAGTATCAACTATAAAATCACCGAGCCTCTCGGCGTATATCAGGCATTTGGAAAATATCGCATCAGCATCAACCTCATCTCCGCCGTACATAGCCTTAAAATAATTATTTTTGAATTTCGCGATTTTTTGCAGCTTTTGACGCAGATATTCCGGCTCTTTGAAATCACCGACTCGCACAGCGTAGCTTCGCCCTATTTTATCTGCATAGCAGGGTCCGATGCCGCGAATGGTTGTGCCTAATTTACTGTTGCCAAGTGATTGCTCGCGAAGCTGATCTTCCTGCTTATGGTAGTCCAACACGACATGAGCATTTTCACTGATGAAAAGCCGCCCTTCCAGGCCGATATCCCGGTGTCGAAGGCTGTCAATCTCCTGTATGAGGCAGTCAGGATCAATAACAACGCCGTTGGCTATTACACAAGCCGTGTCCTGGCGGACTGAGCCGCTCGGAAGCAGATGCAGGGCAAATTTATGCCCGCCAATGACCACCGTATGGCCGGCATTAGCTCCGCCAGCATATCGGACTACAACATCGCTTTTTTCAGCAAGGATATCTACAACCTTGCCCTTTCCCTCGTCCCCCCACTGTAAACCGGTAATACAGGAATTCATCTTGCTCCATTCAGCCGAGAAATCATCACGGCGTAAAAACATTATTCTCTTAAAAAGCCACAAATACTGTGAATATGCCGGACACCCTGAAGCATATAGCCTCACCAAGCCGACAAAACGCGCCATAAGCATACCGCAGGAAAACAATTTTGGCAAGCACCTGATAGCACATTGCCGGGGCATAAAAAATCAAAACTTTGGCCGATATTACTCAAGCTTAGGATAAATCTACTAATTTTTGATAAATCTTTCTTGTCCTATCACAAACACCACTATATTATAAACCTTTTTATTAGGAATGGTTTTACATACGAAACTTAAAGCAAGCAAACACCTGCCGTAAGTCCACAGCCTCATTCGAGCGTAAATTCACCTTTCCGCAATTATTTCTGCTTTTACATTTTTAGGATTATTTCGATGTCGTTTACAAAATTTGGTCTTTCCGATCCCCTTGTGCAGGGCATACTCGCCACCGGCTATACAGCCCCAACTGAAATTCAATCACAGGCAATCCCTGCCGCAACAAAAAAACAGGACATAATCGCATGCGCTCAGACCGGCACAGGTAAAACCGCCGCCTTTGTGCTGCCCATTTTAGACCGTCTGGGGCATGAAAAAAAGAGCAAAAGCAAGGCCGTCAAATCGCTTATCATCACACCAACCCGCGAGTTAGCCGCACAAATAGAAGATGCGATAAAAGAATACGGTCGTTTTCTCAATATTCGCACAGCGGCGATATACGGCGGAGTCAAAATCAATGGACAGCTTACTGCTTTAAAGAAAGGCATCGATATTGTAGTCGCTACGCCTGGCCGGCTGATGGACCACATGCAGCGAAAATCTATCGACTTGAGGAAAGTGGAAATCCTCGTACTCGATGAAGCCGACAGGATGCTCGATATGGGCTTTATTAACGATGTCCGCAAAATTATCGCCACATTGCCGCAGAATCGTCAGACAATGCTTTTCTCGGCCACGATTTCACAACAGGTAAAAGCCCTGTCGTCCGGGATAATGAAAAAGCCCACCATGATCCAGATAGGCCGACAACAAAACCCTATTGAAACTATTACGCACCACATTTATCCGGTTGATAAAGAGCGCAAAATGGATTTACTGCTCCACATTATAGAGCAGCAGCAAATGTACAGTGTGCTTGTCTTTTCTCGCACAAAGCACGGAGCGGACAAGATACGCCGGAAACTCCACAGAGCCGGTATTGTCGCCATCGCCATTCATTCCGATCGTACTCAGGGTCAGCGCCAGCGAGCGATAGACGGCTTCAAAAGTGGAAAATATCAGGTGCTGGTTGCAACCGATATCGCGGCCCGGGGGATAGATGTAGAGGGTATCTCCCATGTGATAAACTACGATGTGCCCGTTTATGCCGAGGATTATATCCATCGGGTCGGAAGAACCGGCAGAGCCGCATCCAAGGGCGATGCAGTAACTTTCGTATCGCGAGATGAAGAAAAATATCTGAGAAAAATCGAATATTTTATAGACCGAAAGCTGCCACCCGAAACCATCGAAGGTTATACTCGTATTATGCTCTCTCCGGCGAAGAAAAAGAAATTCGAACATTGGCCGACGAAACGCCAGCTTAAAAAAACAGGTTCAAAAAGAAAAAGCACAAAACGGAAGTAATAGTCAAAACTGAGCTTTGGTCTTGTGTTTTTGTTTTGTAACCAAACCTATAAAATACAAATAAGTGCCGGATTCGGGGCTCTAAAGCCCGATAATATTTAAATTGCACACCAAAATCCGTCCTTTAGCCGGATAAACCTAAAAATTCACAAAAAGCTGTCCATTTTTTCCAAAGAACCTAAACTACCCATATTAACATTGCCGATAGTATAATCATTACAAACGGAACTGTATTTTTCGGGGAGCTAAATTTATGGAAACTATGGTAGAGCAAAGAAAAGCTGAAAGAACGGCCGTGAAATGGCCGGTGAGCTTGTGGTTGCCTCAGGCACACCGTTTTTTTAATGGACGAAGCGCAAATATAAGCCGGACAGGCGCTTATGTCGCTGTCCCGCTTACAACACCCGTGCAGAAAGGCCATTGTGTGGAAGTAAATTTCCCACGCTCGAGTGCACTTGCTCAGCAAAAAGGCAGCTATGCACGAATAAAAAAGGGCAAAGTCGTACGAGTTGATCGCACCGAATTACTTCGACAAGGCAAACTCGGTGTTGCCGTTCATTTTGAAGACAAAGAATAAAACTTCTTCCTTTCTTTCTTTTTCATGTTTTAAGGCTGACAGCTAAGCTCTCAGCCTTTTTTATTGCGCATAAAAGCTAACTTTAATTGAGATCAAGGCAGTAAAATGTTATACTCATACGGAAAATTCCATGCCGCACATTTGGGATGATCAGTTTCCTGCTGATTTTCGGACGACATATGATCTATGAACTCTGATTCGATAAAACAGAAAGCACTTGATTTAGGCTTTGACCTGGTCGGCATAACCGACGCCTCAGCTATTGACCCCGGCCATATCGAATTTCTAAAACAATGGATATCAGCGGGTTACGCCGGGGATATGCAGTATATGGGCAGAAACCTGCACAAGCGAGTAAATCCTTCGGCTCTTATGGAAGACGGGCGATCCGTAGTCATCGTAGGGTTAAACTACACACCCCAGCCCCAAAACGGCCAATCACTATGCCGCAAACCTGCCGGCAGAGTAGCAAACTACGCAAGATACGAGGATTACCACAAATTCATTAAACAATCTCTGCGAAAGCTGGCCGGGTATATCTGCGATTGTGCCGGCCAGGGCTGTAAATTCCGGATTTGCGTCGATACAGCACCGCTGGCGGAACGCTCAATTGCACAAAAAGCTGGCCTGGGATTCATAGGGAAAAACCACATGCTGATAAATCCAAATCTCGGCTCTCAAATTTTTCTTGGCGAGATAATAACTAATCTCGAGCTGGAGCCTGATTCGCCCATCGAGACCGATTGCGGCCAATGCAACAAATGTATAAACGCCTGTCCTACCGGTGCTCTTATGGCCGATGGCCACTTTAACGCCAACCGGTGCATAAACTACCTGACTATCGAAAACAAAAATCCAATCCCCTCCGACCTTGCCTTACTGATTGGCGACCGCGTCTATGGCTGCGATGAATGCGTGGCCATCTGCCCGTACCAGCGCAAAGCCCCCATCCGCTCGAATGAAACTTTTAAATACTACCCCCAACGAGAATATATACTGCTTGAAAAAGCCCTGAACATGACAGAACGGCAGTTTAATCAGGAATTCGCAAAATCTCCAATAAAGAGAATCGGCCTGAACGGCCTGAAAAGAAATGCTCGAATATGCCTTGCCAACCTTAATAGAAAAACCAAAGCCCATGTAAGCGACTCTTTGATATAGATATGTGTGGTTATAGACTTTAAGGGACTTCAGGGAGCCGCAATAAAAAAGATATACACTTCCGGTGTCAGCGGCGTAGTTTGTTATCTGCTGCCGCCAAATATGGTCGTTCATTGAGCCTTACCTAACAACACGACTCAAAACGCTTTTTTCTCCAACGGATATTTTTGCAACCATTGCCCCATGCAGTCTTCGACAGGGCATTCGTACCAGATAAACAGAAAATCTTGTTGCCGCTGCCTTTGAACTTCAGCCATTTTTTGGCCGCACTCGGGACAGATGTGGCGATTTGTCGCCAGATGCAAGCGTTGGAAAAACTTCTTTTGAGCCAGAGCTTCCATGCGGTTCTCCCAAATTAATTATCTTATCCGTTCAAATTGCTATATATGCTCAGGTTTAAATCAACCTGTTGCAAACCTCGTAATGAAGAACCACACAAAAGTAAGTATAGCATAAAAACCATAAAATGAAAGAATATTTTACTTTTTTTATAGGACATTCAAATTATTTTTCACCACTGGATACAGTAACGGCAAGCATCCGAATACTTTGCTCTAAGTCTTTTGGGTACTTCTAAAAAAGTGTTTTTAGTGCCGTGGACTTACGTTTAACGATTTCAGGTTCAAAATTGAATTTATCATCCAAAAATTACAGTTGTTTTTCTCATTCAGGCCGCAATAACCAGC
>PWDX01000251.1 GCA_003553245.1 Phycisphaerae bacterium | reverse complement strand
CTTTAAACCAATGGCACATACACGCATCTGATCGTCATTGGTAGCAAGATATTCATCAACAGCATCGATGCCTACATGCCCCAGTGCTGCAGCAATTGTCTTAACAGAATTGCCGGTTGCCAAAAGCTTTGAAGCAAATGTTTTTCTGGTCACGTGGAAACCAGGTATGCCCTCATTCACATACTGAGCTGTTACTGCCGCTTTCCATACCCTTCCAATGGTACTTCTTTCCAATCTGCAATAGGGAGCTCGGTGATGAACAAAGATATGGTCGGAATCGCTTTGAGGTCTACCTTCACATATGTAACGGTACAGGCTGTTGCCCACATCAACAGGCATTGGTAATTTTAAAGGCACACCTGTTTTCCGCTGAATAAAAGAAATTGAACTCTCTTTCCATGAGATGTCGATCAGTTTGAGGTTTACGATGTCGGATGCTCTTAACCCCATTCTGAGCCCCATCATGATAATTGCAACATTTCTCAACTCAATTGGTTGGTCAACGTTTTGTCGAAAGGTATAGATAGCATCGATCTGGTTGTCTGACAGGGTATTTACAATAGAAGTATGCGGGGCCATTTCTGTAGAAACCGCAAGTTCAAGTATTTCAGGTACCAGCCCCTTTTCGGCAAGAAACCTGAGAAACCCTCGGATCTTAATAGCGTATGCGTTCTTTCCTTGCACTGTACTGTGGATATCCTGAGTCTGAAAGTCCTTAATAACTTCAGGCGTAATCTCCTTTTCATCGACAATACCGCAATTATCTAAAAAAACAATGAAACGGGAACAGGAATTGCGTATCATATCCAGGGTGGAATTGGTGCAGCCTTCGTGAGCTCTCTCCCGGAGGTACTGGGACAACAAGATATCACCCCATCCAGGAAGTGAGTATTTTGGCTCGTGAGTCGAAAAGCAACCGGTTGACAGGGTTCCCGTGCACAAAATCTCATTAATGCTTAAAAGAACCCTTCGAAAGGCCAAGTACTTTGCTCGGAACCATTTTTTTCTTTGAAACTCAAGCCATTCCAGGGCCAAATCATTGGAATACGCGAAAAAGTTTGCATCCATAAAAACCCTAAAATCTCTTGTAGCCCGTGAATTCAACTTTCGAATAGTGGGTGAATATTGCCGATTTTTATGTGTGTCGTCGAGCTTCTGTGCAGCTGCATCATATTCTGCCTTTGTTCGGGAAATATCTTTTTTAACAGCATCGAAAAATCTTGCGAATCTACGTTGTTCAGATTCCGGTAATTCCGCAACAATAACCAGATCGGGAATAACAAATTTGTTAAGTGCAAGTCCTACAGTTTTAAGAATTAGCCCCCGATCTGCCATGTACTCAAGACAATGGCTAATTTCATTGTTGTATCGATCCTTATTAATTGATGAAATATGGATATCTTTGATAAAAAAGGATCTCACAGTGTTATGAGTAATCTCAGAAGGCTGAACGATGCCTTCATTTTCCAAAAATAAAAAAAAGCGCGAACAAGCATTTCTTATCTGTGTCAGGTATGAAGTCCCATAGGTCCAAGTTAACGTTGCAAGATAGTTGTCCAGAAGTGTTCTGCTCCAATTTGGAAGCTGATTATAGGGGGGCGTACGTTCAATTTTAGTTTGCAGACTCGTAGTTACAAAACCTTGTTCCATGATATCTGCCAGTACGCTCATCGCTCTTCTTGAATTTTTGAGTTTATAGTTACCCCAGTGTTCCTTACTTTCGGCAATCCACTGTTGGGCAAGTTCGGGGGAATACGGAAGACCTTTATCTTTCATGTATTCTTTGAACTCCCTAACGGCTAGCTGAAAAGCATAGCGGCAACTACCTGCATATTCAAACGTGCGATATGCGTTTAGCCCGATACGAACTGCTTCATCATAACATAGATACATGATAAAACCTCCTTGCGTTTTTACCATAAGTATCCTATGCTATTAATAAAGTGTAAACATAATC
This sequence comes from Phycisphaerae bacterium, assembly GCA_003553245.1. Classification (GTDB taxonomy): domain Bacteria; phylum Planctomycetota; class Phycisphaerae; order Sedimentisphaerales; family Anaerobacaceae; genus T1Sed10-97. The sequence goes on along the minus strand of PWDX01000251.1, from coordinate 742 downwards.
TTCAGGATTCAGTCAGGAAAACCGCTGAAACAAGGCTTTTTGTAAATCCTGAGGATTAAATATTCCTCTGGATAAGGCCCGTAATCTTAAGTTTAGGATTACGGGCCGAACGATCGATTAAGCCGTTTGTGATCGGGCGCAATTATGCTGAGCCTCTATTTATGTGCAGTGAACTGGTATGATTTACTCAATCATACCAGTTCAGCAAGCAACGGTAAATACTGACTAAAGCTACATGAAGATAACACTGAACATAAAAAACTACAGGCAATCCAGGAAATTCAATACATCATTTGAAGGTTTGTAGCGAAAACCTTTCACGTCAGGTTCTTTTACCTGCGATAAAGCACATTCTTTTAAATGCAGATCAGCGGTCATATACTTGTGCGTTGTTTCAATGCTTTCATGGCCTAGCCATATAGCAATTGTTGAAAGGTCAACACCGGCTTGCAAAAGATGCATCGCGGTAGTGTGCCTGAAAGTGTGCGGTGTGACTTTTTTTCTTTTTAATGACTTGCAGGCAATTGAACTTGATTTGATTAAGCAATCCAAGCGATATTTGGCGCCCGAGCGTGACAACTGTTGACCTGAGTTTGCGGTAAAAAGGTAATCATCGCCCTTTTTAGCGGTTTCTCTGATAAACTCAGCCATGAAAGCAGCAGTCGTTTTCCACAATGGAACAACGCGGTTTTTGCGACCTTTACCCAGAACCTGAACGGTAGAAGTTGCTTTTTGATTAATT
>PWDX01000237.1 GCA_003553245.1 Phycisphaerae bacterium | reverse complement strand
CGCTGCGGGTTGGACGGCTCAGCAGGCCAGGCACCCATTTGCGGACTAATTGTTTCGGAAACAACCGGAGCTTCATTTGGTTCGATTGCCTCGGTTGTTGCTGGGGTTTCTTCAGTTAAGTCAATTTCAACATCCGATAATGCGGTTTGCGGCATGAAAATTTCTCGTATATTAATATCTCCTCTATCAGGCTGACTCTTGAAAAAATTATTCGGCTGCTGTTTTGGCGTTTCGATCACCACATCATCCAGCATATCAAGCGGATCAAACCCAATCCCTGCTATGCCATCCGAGAAACCCGCAAAGCAGATAAACAACAATACAAAAGTTAAATATTTCCATTCAATTTTCATTGCTTATGTTCCCTGGTCATCATCGTAAAGGCTGTTTATCAAGGTAAGTGCTGCCTGGTCATAGTCTTGCAGGTTTTGCTGGGCCTGGGCCTTGATACCAACCAGTTTGGCTCGCAGCTGAACAGGCAGGTCTTGTTTTTCCAAAATTCCAGCAGAAAGCGAAATTGCCTGCTCATACCTTCCCATTCTGATGCAAGTCTGCGCCAGTTTCATCGTGACTTCATCTGCCAACGGCCCCGGCTCAACAACTCTTAAAAGTTCAGTCAGCTTTCTATGCGCCGTTTGCAAATTGCCGCTTGCAAGCTCGCACAATGCTATTTCATATAATATTTTTCCTCGCAGTTGCTCGTCTGAAGTAAACTCGGCCTGTTCATCAAGTGTGTCCTGCAGCCTGTGCGGCAAGTGCATGCCTCTGTAAACAGAACTCTCCAGTATAAGCAGTTCTGCTCTTTCGTGGGTATTCAGCTCATCACGGCGCGCATCCTCGATAATCTGCAGCGCCTCCACGAATTTACCCTTTTTGTTGAGTACTTCGATAAATTGGTGCACCGGTTCCAGATATTCGCCTTTGGGTAGTTGCCCGGACAAGGCATACCGAAATGCCGCCACGGCTTGGTCTGTTTTCTCGAGTGCGAGGTTTACTTTGCCCAGCAGCATATAAGCTCGGTAATAGTCAGGCGTTTCACTGGGCGGATTGCTGTTTAGATATCGCTTAACCCATCTGTCTGCTTCGTCGGGCTGGTCTTGCTTATAGAAACATTGTGCCGCTCCAAGCGCCGCAGCCTGCTGAGCGGAGCTTCGCATCGCCATATTGTAAACCCTGCGATAAGCATCATTCGCCTGCTCAATCATTCCTGCCGACTTAGCTGCGTTTGCCAGTTCCAGATACGCTTGATCGGCTATCGGGGCAGTATGGTATATCTGCACAAGCTGGTTCAGATCTCGCTGAGCACCTGCATAATCTTTCATCTCTGTTTTGATTCGGCCCGAAAGCAACAAAGCATAGGGCGCGACAGGGCTTCTGTGGAAGCGGTTGGCTATGAGAGTGCATTCGGCGACAGCTTTACTAAGGCGTTTTTCATGATAATCCAGAACAGCGGTTGCAAAATGAGCTTTCGGCACATCCTGAGTATCGCTGTGACGCATTATGTGTACCTGCCAAAGGTTGCCGGCCGCGCTTGTCAATAGCTCGAGGTGGTCGCTAAGCGAGCTGTAAACCTCTAAATCATAAACAGTTACATTATTGGGGTCGTCCACTTTTATATGTGCCATCAGGCCCGTAGATCCAGCAGCAATATTGGCTAGATCGGCGGCGGTCCCGCGACGGCTATACAGGCTTACAGGTCTTTTTCTGGCAGAGGGATCAACAGAGGCGTCCCAGATAATGTCCATATCTGCATTGGAGGCAATTCGTGCCATCAGTTCCTCGATGGGGGCATGAGTTGATACAGCCGTATATCGCCGTGGGCTTTCTGTTTCGTAAAGGGTCTGGATTTTCGGGCTTAACAGCGCATTTCTAAAATCGTCAGTACCCGCATCAAGCAATGCTCTTATATCGGATTCGTTGGACTCGGTTAAAAAATCTCGCATATCGGCGGTCGTTGTCCACAAACCATCCGGCAGCTTGTGGTCACAGTCACGCATATCCAAGACATATCGCGTGAGAGTTTCGGCAGTGATAAACTCACACTGGCGGCGAAGATCGGCGAAATTCTGGCCGGACGGATCGGCGGCGTTTATTAGTGCCAGGCTCTGATATGCTCGTTTGCGTGCGTTGAAGAATCTTTGACGGTCAATTTCGATGAATGTTATATAATAGTTTGCCAGTGCTTTAAGCAGCGGCGAAGGACTTTTAAGTGTCTGCTGGTAAAGTTCAACGGCCGCGTCGGTGTCAGCCTCCTTATGCTGGCACAGTGCTGTCTGAAGAGTCAAAAAGTCCCGCATTAGTCTTTGCTCACCTTCCGGCAGGGAATCTTTGAGCCGTTGATAAACGATACGTGCATTGCGGTAATCGCCCTCGGCATATAAACGCTGGGCAAGATTCAGCGAAAGCGGCTGCTCCCGGAGTTCCTGTTTTAGTTGCTCATCGACTTTTTCAGTATCAGGTTGGACTTGTAAAGGCCGCGGTTCATGATCAACCGCTTCGGCTCGATGAGGCCCAAATCGATCGGAACTGTCATCAGCACCAAGAACGGCATACAACAGAACCCCGGCAATAGCGACAATTAAGGCAAGCAGCATTATCTGTAATGCACAGAAGCGGCGTTTTGGACGCGTCGCAGAAGCATATTCATCCGGCAACGGATAGTCATTGTGCGGCGTTGGAGTGGGAGGAGAGTGGGGCTTTACAGGGGCTTTAGAGGAGTTTCGGGCAAGGTTTTTGTAGAAATCTTCATCACCGCTGAAGACTTCTTTTGCGTCAGGGCCGTACGGCGTCCCTGCAAAGAGCTGGTCTTCGCTGGGTGTATTTTGGTCGAAATTTTCACGATTTTCATTTTCAGCCATAGCCAAATCTGCCGCCGTTTTTTGAATCGATTCCTAAAGACTTTTCGCCGCTTAACTGTATAGTGCAACCGTTATGCCAGCCTTTGAAAAAGCTTGGAATAGCAGGATTTAGCTATCCTAAAGGGGTTTTGAAGCTGGTTCTCAGATATGAATCGGCTTTATTTATGTCAGGAAATTAGACAACCCGCGCCGGAGATTGAACAGGGCGTAAAATAAAGTGACCAAACCACTCACCAGCCGCATAAGCGCTGGTATTTGGATACCACAATGATAAAAAGCTACTACTGTAAGACAGCTATATGTATCTGTGAGTTTTCCGATATCGGGCTATCCACGCCTACCCATTGACCGCCATCGCCAGCGCCCCAGGAATAGACAGCCCATTCCAGGTCAGCCGGCATCGTGGTTTTGAGAAAGTCGGCCACTGCCTGAGCCCTTTGAGCCGACAACCGCCATTGCTCTGACTTCGAAGCCGCGTCACGAGCAAGGCCCAGGACACATATTCGCTGGGATTGAGCTGTTGACTGCTGCTGTAAATTTACAGAAAATTCTTTCAGCCAGTTTCTGTCATCGTCACTGAGATCAGCCGAGTCTGCTGCAAAGCCAACAGCCGTAGCCGAATAATTTGTTCGCTGTGCCACAATATTCGACGGGCGAGTCCTCACATGCCGTTCAAGCTGATTGAAAACTTCATCCAATTGCTGCTGCAAATCCGTATCGCTCTGACTTATTGCTTCATCTTCGGCTTCATCGTGATAATGGCGTATCCGTATATGATCAAAGTCGCTTTTGCCCTCTCTGTCCATTAACATACCCAGCCCGAAACTCTCGAGCGATCGTATAAATGACTGCTGGCCTTCTTTGAACAATTGTTTCTCCTGAGTCTGGGCAAGGCTAAGCAGCATTACAAAAAAAGTAAGCAGCAGCGTTACCATATCAGAAAATGTAACGATATATGACGGAACTTTTGGTTTGCTGTCTTCTTGCCCTCGGCGACTCATTAGTGCAGACTCCTCTCAAGAAGAACAATCTCAAGTCTTCGCTGGCGCTGCAATGATTCGGTGTCGGGATCATAAGGGTCTAAGGTGCTGGAAAAAGCGATACTGAATCTTTCGTCGGCTAACTCTTTTTGTTCTGTAAGATAACTGAGAATCTCCAGCGAACGATCAAGTCCTTTCTTGTCCGGCACACCGCCGGGGCCGTTTTCACTTATCAAGACGCGATTGGTCGTATGTTCCAGATACAACGCTAAAAGGTCGAGAATTTCACGACCTTGCGATGAGATAACAGTGCCCTCCCCCCAGAACAAATCGCTCGAGGGACTTATAAAAACCTTCCGGTCACGAAAATCAGCAGGGTCTCCGCTATCGGCCTGCTCACTGTCTTCAGATGATTCAGGATCATACTGTTCGCTTCCGTCAACAGGATTTTCGGAAGAACGCAACTGCAAAGGCTCTATCACAGCGTCTCTTGACCTTCTGATGGTAGAAAGCCCCCCGCTTTGAATCGACTCGGCAAAGGGATCACGAACCCGGCGAAATACTTCCTCGTCAAATGTAGAGAAACTCAGCAGCAACACAAAAAAAGTCAATAGCAAAGTCATGCAATCGCTGAATGTAACCATCCATTCAGGAGCGCCGCCGCCTTCATCCTCGGCCTGTTTTTTTCTCCGCGTAAATAACGGCATAATCAGACCTTTGCTTTTATCTCTTCGCGATGGCTATGTGAAACAAAAGCCTGTAATTTATCGCGAACATTTGTCGGGTTTTCCCCTTCTGCTATCGCACAAACACCCTCGACTATCATTTCCTTGCAGGTTATCTCCGCTTTGGAATAAATGCCAAGCTTGCCGGCAAGAGGTATAAACACCAGATTTGCCGAAAGCGCACCGTAAAATGTTGTCAAAAGAGCAACCGCCATACCCTCACCAATTCCCTGAGGATCACTAAGATCATTGAGCATCTTAACCAACCCGATCAGTGTTCCAATCATCCCAAAAGCCGGCGCAGCCGCACCCATAAATTCCAGAATCTTTTTGCCGTTACCGTGACGGTTTTCAAGGTTTTCAATCTCAAGGCCCATAAAGTTGCGGATAAGTTCACTATCCTGGCCATCAACGAGCATCTGCAAACCTTTGACAAAAAAATGATCATTTACATTTGGGATTTCCTTTTCAAGGGCCAAAGCCCCGTCTCGCCGGTTAATCGCAGCATAATTCACCAGACGCTGAATAACATCAGAGGGCGATGGTGTTTTGCCGAAAACCGTCTTTTTGACAACTGTAAAAATTCTCAAAAACTGAGGAAGCGAAAAATGTATCATTGTCGCGCACAGCATTCCCCCTATAACTATTGCCATCGAAGGAATATGTATAAAAATATGCCATCCTCCTCCGGCAACAATGGAGGCTATGATAACTATAAATCCAAGGATAATTCCTATTATTGTTGCGATATCCATAGCAGTTATTCTTCTTCAATGCGTTTTAATTTCGAGGATAAGACCGCCGCCAACTGCGGCTCTTTGTCAACAATCTGCGCCAATACCTGGGCTTTGGTTCTGTCGGTCATATAATGAAGTATCTTTAACACATCCTCGAAACTTTCCTGACCGATTTGCGGCGATGTTTCACGCATCTGAGCCATATTAATAAAAATACTCGCCGCACTCTGAGCATCCATCCTGTCATAACTTTGTGCGATAGCTCTTAGGTTTTCCCTTTCTTTTTCACTTACGCGGATTCGGCTTTTCTCCAGTTCATCACGCTGGCGTCTCAAATCGGCAACACTCGAGGCAAGTTCAACCCGCAAATCATCCAGATATTCGATATCCTCGCGCATCGACTCTTTAGTAACATCAAATCGCCGCTTTTCAGTATCAAGCCTCTCCATCTTCTGCTCATATTCCTCGATTTTTCTGCGCAAATCATAAATCAGGTCCTCAACCTGCCGTTCGCTCATCCTGCCTTCAACCTGGCCTACAACCGGTTCACCGAACTGCTCAGGCTCCATATGAGCGTCCCTATCCAATGACTCAGGGACATCTTGAAAGTCCGGATAATCTTGTGCAGTCGCGGCTTCAGGTTCCGTCGTCATCCAACCAAAAACAAAGGATCCGCCGAAACTTATCAGACCCGCCATAACTATTAGTATTAGCTGTTTTTTACTCACAGAGCACGCTCCTGTCTGTTATCATATATCTCGACAAGCTTAAACCGACCTCACTGACCAAGCATATCCCAGGCATAAGAAACCGTCGCTGATTCATCGAGTCCGTCCTGTTCGAGTTTTTCCTGTTCTGCCAGAAATTGCTCTTTAGCTTTTTCGCGTAATTTTTCCATTGCTTCATTCGATTTTCGTAGTTCCCTGAACTCCTGTCGTTTTTGGCGCTGCTTTTCACGAAGCTCTTCGATTTTCCCTTTCAACTGTTCAATAGCCTTGTCCGTTGCTGCGGTGCTCTGAAGCAAAAGCTGCTGCTGGCGCATCCTCTGTGAAGGAGAAAGCTCCGATATTTCCTCCATCAACTGCCGCAACCGACTCTGCTGATATAGCAACTGCGCCTGCGACTGAGCGAGTGAATCCGCCAACGCAATTAGATCTATTCGCGCCTTTTGCTCCTGTTTTTTCTTTAACTCCAGCACGCGTTCCAATCGCCATCGAAATCTCTTCATTTGTCGCCATTTTTAAATTATTTGTCGGTATTTATCATTTCATCCCATATGTTAGTCATTTCTATCATTTGACGGACGGTCTCATCGAACGCCGTCCGCTGACGCATTGGTTGAATAAGAAAATTTCGTATCCTGTCTATAAGCGCCACCGCACCGTCAATATGTCTGTTACTGCCAGGGGAAAAAGCTCCGATATTTATCAGATCCTCCGCATCCAGATATATCGAATAAATCTGACGAAGCTTTTGCGCTGCCTCTTGATGTTCCTGAGAAGCTACCGTCGTCATCAACCTGCTGACACTGCCCTGAATATCTACCGCGGGAAAATGTCCTCGCTGTGCCAGCTTACGGGACAGCACAATATGGCCGTCAAGCAAACTGCGTGCGCTGTCGGCAACCGGGTCATTCAAATCATCATTTTCCACAAGCACCGTTAAAATCCCCGTTATACTGCCCTTCTCGGCACAGCCAAGCCGCTCAACGAGCCTCGGCATAAGCGAAAACACACTCGGACAGTATCCCTTCGAGGCAGGCGGTTCACCGGCGGCAAGCCCAATCTCTCGCTGAGCCTGCGCAAACCGCGTAAGTGAGTCCATCATAAACAGAACATCAGCTCCTTTATCGCGAAAATACTCCGCTATCGCCACCGCCATGAAAGCGGCCTTGACACGCTGAATAGGCGGAGAATCCGAAGTAGCCACTATCACAACACTCCGCCGCATCCCCTGCTCACCCAGATTTTCTTCCAGAAATTCACGAACCTCCCTGCCTCGCTCACCAATCAGCGAAACCACATTCACCGCCGCGTCAGATGAATTCGCAATATCACCAAGCAACACACTTTTGCCAACGCCGCTGCCGGCGAATATACCCATCCGCTGGCCTCTGCCGCAGGTGAGCATACCGTCTATTGACCGTATCCCGAGCGGCAGCGGCTTGCTGATTTTTTCACGATTAAGCACACAAGGACTCGTTGAGTCCAGTAATTTTTTGTCCGTCCCCTCCAAAGGACCAAGACCATCCATCGGCTCACCAAGCCCGTTAAGAACCCGGCCAAGAACATTCTCACTTAATGTTATATACCGGGGAGTGCTGCGAGCCGTCACCGTATCACCCGGCGAAATCCCCTCTATATGCTCCAGAGGAAGCAGCATCAGGTTTCCATCCCTGAAACCGACAACCTCGGCAACTACACGACGACCGTCACGAAGGTCAATGCCGCAAAGCTCACCAAGTCCAAGCTTAGGCCCGTTCGATTCGACAGTCAGACCCGCAACACGAACAACCTTGCCGCGTATATTCAACAGACCGGTATTATCCAGCGCATCCCGAAAGCTGTCGAAATTGATCATAGGTTTTGTATTCGTTGCTGATTCCATATCAATGCGATAAACTAAGAGCCTTTTCAACCCTTTCAAGCTGATCCTTAATAACGGACTCAATTGTCCCCGAGTCAGTTTCAACCCGGCACTGCGCCTGACCAACCCCACTGTCACTTACAAATGTAACATCGCGATACTTGTCCTGCTCGGCAAGATTCAGCTTCCTGCACTGCTCAAGGTCTGCCGGATTGAGACGAACAACAATCTGCCCGCGCGACGGACAATGATCAAGTGCGTTGGCGATTATCGGCTCAATCTCGTAATCCTGATGCTCTATCTTTTGTGACAATATCTTCTGGGCTATTTCAACCGCCAGCCGGGCTATTTGCTGCTTATGCTCTTTTATTACATTCTGCCGAATTTCGTTAATATTCGCCGAAGCTTCCTGCAACGCCGCCATAGCAATTTCAAACCGCTGCCTCTGCTGGTCAAGAAGCTGCTGCTGTTTTTTGGCCGCCGCCTGGACCTGCTGACCACTATCAGAATCCGCCTTATCGGTATTTTCGGCCCCGTTTCCGGGCGAGGGACTACCGCTCGGCATTACCGAAACCGCCGAGATTGGTCGATCGAGAGCAACTGTCAATATCCCTGCCATAATATCAGCCTCTGTTAATCCTTAATGTCCCCTCCTCGTTCGCTTTGCGCAACGGTCCGACAATGGCCTCCCTGGCCTCGGTTATCTCATTTTCAAGAGGCTCCTGCATAAGAGACATTTCCTCATCAAGCATCTCCACACCACGCTCCGATATATTCGAGCGTATCTTTTGGATTATTTCCTCGTCCGCACCAAAAAGAGCTATCGCCAGTTTGCTCGACTCCACTTCACGAAGTATTTCCTGAAGCGAACGATCCGCAATAGACGGTATATCGTCCCAGACTATCATCAAATTACGAACCATTTTACAGGTCTGCTCATCGTGTTTATTGATCTCCTCAAGCAACTGCTCGCTTATCACACTGTTCAAACCACCCAGCATCACAGCCAGTTTACGAAGTGTCTGCTCACGCTTTTCCGGAAGAGTCTCGCCTTTGAAATTCTTCAGCCTCTCACTTATCATAGAAGCTATACGCTGCTTGACCTCAGGCCGAACAAGTTCCAGATTAGTCATCTTGCAAACCGCCTTTTTTCGAGCCTCATCAGATAAATTACTCAACACTTCCTGGCTCTTCTCAGGCGGAAGTTCAGAAAGAACCACAGCTATAGTCTGGGCATGCTCACCTTCAAGCGCAAGAACAAGCTCATCCGTGCTGGCATTGCGAATCGGAATAAAAGGATCCCGTTTCTGTGTCGCCGAATTTATCTGAGACTGTATCTGTTCGGCTTTTTCCTGCCCAACGATATTAACAAGAATCTCATTCATAAAACTTTTCATAGTAAAGCGAGCGCCCTCTTCGTTGCGCAGCGAACTATGAAACTCCCGAATGATTTTTTCCTGCTCTTTCTTATCAATACTTCCCATAGCGTCAAGCTGCGCCATCTCAACGGCCACCTCCTGCACATCATCGGATGGAAGTGTTTTCAAAAGCTCATTGGCTGTCCGTGAATCAAGACCCATCAAAAGGGCTGCAACTTTTTGTTTTCCTCTTAGCGCCACGGTCAGTTCTTTCCCTCAACCCAGTTCGAAAATAGTTGCTTAACCTGATCGGGATTATGCTGCAAAGCAGAGGCAATCTGCTTTCTTAAAACTGCCGGCTCCGATGTATCTGCCTCTGACCCTCCCGGCAACAAACCAAGAGCCGTTTCAGATTCCGCTAACTGCCCGCTGGAGGAGGTCTGGTTCTGAACTTTAGATTTTCCACCTGCCAGTATCTTTAACGCCAGAAGTGCGCAAATTCCCATAATGCCGAGCGAACCATGACGAATCAGAATCATATACTGAGTCCAATCGCCGGGCTCATCCTCGACCACAGGCTGCTCAGGACGATGGAAACGCGTATTGACAACCGTCAGCGAATCACTCTCGCTCAACCCAAGCGCGCTGCGAATAACCCCCTCAACATCCTCTATCGGCATAATAAGACCGCCCTCAGCCTCTTCGTCCGCAACTTCTTCATTAAGATCAACCATCGCCGCCACAGAAAGCCCCTGAACCGCCCCCGGCATATCAACCCACTGCTCAACAGTCTTACCGACAAGGTATTCAGTCGTAATCTCCTCATCTCTCCGATCGCCCTGAGAAAGCGATTCACCATCTTCAGTTCTCGTCGAGCCTTTATCTTCGGTATTTGTCTTTATCGATTCGCTTGAAATCACCCTACCGACAGGATCGTATTTCTCAACGACTCTGTTTCCGTGCGACATGTCAATAGTTGCACTGACTCGAACACTAGCTCGACCCGGCCCAAGAACCGCCGTCAGCATTTCCTCGACCTTACCCGAAAGATTATTCTCCACCCGCTCCTTATACTCCTGAACAGTATCGGCTCCGTGAGCCATCTTATCGTCAGCCGGACTCGACAGCAATCGCCCCTCACTATCAACAATAGTAACATTCTCGGCCTTGAGCTTCTCTACACTGCCTGAAACAAGATGAGTAATTGACGCTATCGTAGAACTTGTTAGCCTATAACCTGGCCGAAGACGAAGAGCAACCGAAGCAGTCGGAGGATCGTCCTCGGATACAAAAAGTCGTTGCTGCTCTTTTACAATATGAACACGAGCGTGCACCACACCTTCTATCATCCCAATAGACTTGGCAAGCTCATCTTGCAGCGCTCGCTGTAAATTTACATTCTGAACGAACGGGCTTACCCCGATTTTCTCATCATCAAACAGCTTATATCCGCTGTGTCTGTCACCCGGCAGACCCTCTCTGGCTAAATCAAGGCGAAGCTGATGAATATGCTCACGAGGAGCGTAAACCGCTCTGCCCCCGCTGCGAAGCTCATAGCGAATCCCCTTATCGGCAATCGCCTCGGTAACCTTAGAAGCGTCATCCGGCTCAAGATCCTGATACAAAAGACGCATATCAGGTTGACCGGCCCAGTGAGTAAGCAGAAAACCGCCAATCACCATAGTCAATACTATGGCGATAAGCAACGCCCGCTGCACCAGGCTTATATTTTCCCAGATCGCGATTATCTTCTGGAAAAAGTTCATCAAAAAGAATCCTGACTAATCATAGCCGCCTAAATAGGCATATTCATCGTCTGTTTATAAGCCTCGACAAGCTTATTACGAACACCCACCAGCAGCTTAAAGCTCATATCCGCCCTGGCCACTTCTGATACAACACTGTTTATATCCTGATTCTTACCCGCAAGCAGCTCCGTTATAGAAGCGTCCGCCGACTGTTGATTCTGATCGACCTTTTGAACCTGCTTGCCGAGATTCTTCACAGCCTCGGCAAAATCAGCCTTGCCGGTTCCCTGAGTCTTGGCCGCAGCCGCTCCGCCGGAGCCGCCCGGCCTGACCGGAACAACATTAGGATTAAAGTTTATCATAAAAATTCTCCGAAACTCTTTTGATTTAATTCTTACTTATCGGCCTATCTCAACAACTCCAGCGCAGTCTCAACCATTTGCTGATACCGCCGAAGCGTCGCCGCATTAGCCTGGTAAGACCGAGTCGTCATCGAAAGGTTCATCATCTCAACCGGAATGTCAACATTCGGCATAGAAACATAACCGTTGCCATCAGCTGCGGGATGACCCGGATCGAAAACCATCCGAAAATCGCTCGTATCGGCAAGTATGTCCTTAATACTAACGCCGCCTGCTTCATCACCGTTGGAAACAACCTCTGCGTGAAGCCGACGATAAGGTTGGCCGTTACCGGCGTCCGTAGTCCGCGCATTGGCAACATTTGACGATATCAGCTCCATCATCTTGCTCTGTGTCTTCAAGCCCGATGTCGATATGTCAACGCCTGAAAATATCCCGTCTACGCTCATTTTTACACAATCCTAAAATTAAACTATTCCAAGTCTAAATCTGTATAGCCTGCTCGATCTGGCTGTATTTTTTCTGCAAAAGACGAGTAAAAGTCTGATGCCGAAGCGAATTTTTCACCATCTCGCCAACCTCCTGCTCAAAGCTGACATCATTTCCGTTGGAGTTAACCGGCGTATTTTCAGGGCGATAAATCTCAGGCTCAAAATTATTGCCGTTGACCTCGCCCTTGGAATTCATAGCCTCGGCCAGCATATCCTCGAACTTAACATCCATCCGCCGATAGCCCGCAGTCTCCATATTGGCGACATTATTGCTTATCGCACGCTGCCGCATACCCTCTGCGCGAATCCCCGACTCCAGCAGCGATATCAAATCATTATTCAGCTGGCTCATAACTCTCAACCCTTATCAAGCGTCCTGTCATTCCTAACGAATATGCCGAATCCGCTTAAACAACCGCCGGCTCCGCCGACCTCGAATAATCTGTATTCCAAAATCTAATCTCTGAATATCTT
>PWDX01000194.1 GCA_003553245.1 Phycisphaerae bacterium | reverse complement strand
GACGAAGAAGTGGCCCGGCTGATTGCCCGGTACGATGGCATCGAGGAGCTTACCGACAAGCATTGGGCGGTGATCAACATCATCCGCAACAATTATGAAGAGAAGGGCATGGCCCCGATGATCCGCACCATCTGCAAGGAAACCGGACTCAAGCTTCGGGAGATCTACCAGCTTTTTCCGCTCGGTCCCGCCCGCGGCGCCTGTCGCGTAGCCGGATTGCCCAAACCCGATGGTTGTGTGTAAACCCTGTTGACCATGCCTTGGTATCACTGGATAGCACTCACCGCACTGGCCATCTGTCTGATCGCCTTTGCCTGGCATTTCTTCCGGCTGATCAGGCTGGGAAAGCCAACAGACCATGCCCGTCCGGCAGGTAAGCCCGCTTCGGGCATCGTATACTCGTTTACCGCCGGAATGAACCCGGTCAACAAGGAATCGGCCTTCCTGCACCTGCCCACTTATGCTGCCGGAGTAATCTTTCACATCGCCAGTTTTGTCTCCCTGCTGATTTTCATCCTGGTGCTCGCTGGCATCCAACCTGGAGCGGCATTCAGCACCGTACTGGCGGTCATTGCCCTCGCCGGGGCAGTATCTGGCTTCGCCATGCTGGTCAAGCGCGCGGCAGACAAAAAGCTAAGGATCCTCTCCTCGCCCGACGACTATTTCTCCAGCCTGATTGTGAGCCTCTTCCAGGCGATGACGGCGCTGGTGCTGATCACCGGCGAGTTTGTCGCGGCCTGGATGCTGCTCTCGGCATTGCTCCTGCTCTATATGCCCGTTGGCAAGCTCAAGCATGCGATTTATTTTTTTGCGGCCCGGTATCACCTGGGCCTGTTTTATGGATGGCGCAACGTATGGCCGCCTCCCAAAGCCTGACACACCATGGAAAAGCCCACCAGGGATCAAATACAAGACGGCCTGGAAGTGCTGCGGAACCTGCAGGACAGCAAGCTCATCACGCACCTCAACAGCTGCGTGCATTGCGGGCTCTGCGCCGAGTCGTGCCTGTACTACCTCACCACCCGCGACGGCAGCCTCATTCCTGCCAACAAGGTAGAGATGGTCTCGTCCATCTACCGCAGATACTGCACACTAACCGGGAAGCTTGCACCAAGACTGGTGAACGCCCGCAAGCTCGACGATGTGACCATCGCCGAGATGGTAGATAAGCTCTACGGCGCCTGCACGATGTGCGGACGTTGCGTCAAGCATTGTTCCATTGGTGTCGACATCGAATACGTGGTCCGCACGGGACGGGAGATGCTGGCCCGAATGGGATACGTGCCGGAATCGCTGCAGGCCACCGTGGACGCCGCGCTGGAGACCGGCAACAACATGGCCATCCCCGACGAGGACTTCCTCGACACCATCGAGTGGATGGAAGAAGAGATGCAGGACGAGCTGGAAGACCCCGAAGCGAAGATCCCCATCAACAAGGAGGGCGTGGATGTCCTGTATACCCTCAACCCACGCGAGCCTAAGTTCTTCCCGCTGTCGATCTCGGCCATGGCGAAAATCTTTCACGTGGCCGGAGAGCGCTGGACGCTTTCAACCAATATGTACGACGTCACCAATTATGCCTACTTCTCGGGCGACCCGGAACACGGCCGCACCATTGCCGCGCGTATGCTGGAGGAAGTCAGGCGTGTGGGTGCCCGAAGGCTCGTGCTTGCCGAATGCGGCCACGGGGCCAGGGCAAGCCGCTGGGAAGGCCCCAACTACCTCGGAGAGGCCTATCCCGACACGGTGACCTCCGTGGAGCAGATCGCAGCATATCTCAGGGAGGAAAGGATCAAGACCGACCCGGCGCTCACCCCGGAACGCCTTACCCTGCACGACCCCTGCAACCTGGTGCGTGGTGGTGGCATCATGAAGGAACAACGCTACATCATGCAGCACGTGGCCAGCGATTTCGTGGAGATGACCCCGCACGGGACGGACAACTTCTGCTGTGGCGGAGGCGGCGGGCAGCTAGCGATGAGCGAATACAACGACAGAAGGATACAGATTGCGGAGATCAAGGCAGAACAGATCCGCAAGACCGGCGCCGGCATCGTGGTGACGCCCTGCCACAACTGCGTCGACCAGCTCTCGCAGATCAACCACACCTACCGGCTCAACGTGCAGATCAAGACCATCGCGGAAGTCGTCGCTGACGCACTTGTTACCCCTTAACCTTAACCTTAACCTCATCGCCATATGAACAACCTGATCTACCTTGACAACTCAGCCACCTCTTTCCCCAAGCCGGAGGAAGTATACGACTTCATGCGCGAATTTTATTGCGAACACGGGGTAAGTCCCGGCCGCAGCGGGTTCGATGCCTCCATCCAGACCGAAGAGATGGTGCACGAGACCCGCACGATGCTGATGGAGCTGTTCAACGGCGACGGCGACCCCAACCGGCTGACGTTCAGCTACAATGCCAGCGACTCACTCAATATGATCATCATGGGCCTGGCTGAAAAAGGCGACCACGTGATCACCACGATGCTCGAACACAATTCGGTGTTGCGCCCCCTGCACCACCTGGAGCTGGACGGCACCATCGAATGCACGCACGTGCCTTTCGATGACCACGGTTATCTCGATCCCGGCGACATCAAAAAGGCGATCAAAAAGCATACGAAGATGGTGGTGGTCAACCACAGTTCCAACATCATCGGCACGGTACAGCCCGTGGCCGAGATCGGCAGGATTTGCAAGGAAGCAGGCGTG
>PWDX01000082.1 GCA_003553245.1 Phycisphaerae bacterium | reverse complement strand
TTCAAGTTCTTGCCTGTTTTTGTCGAATTACTGTTCTGCATCTTTCTGTCCTTTCTTTGAATTTATGGTCTATTCGTTTCATCTGCCATCGACCAAAGAAAGGACTCTTTTTATTTCAATTTCAAATGTGCTAAAAATATTGTACCTTCTCAATGTTTTAACAGCTTAGCAACAAACGCCTTAAAATCGTCGGCACGAATATTATGGTTTTCAATCGAAAAATGCAACCCAAACGGTGGCGTTTAGGCGAGCATGTCAAAGCCGAGATGGCCGACAATCGATCCAGGCGATCCCAGCTAAGCATAATGGGTGTTTGCCCTTTAAACGACTTGAATATCAGTTTTCATAGGCCTATTCATTTATGTTGTGGTTTCTTTAGCCCTAATTTCGGCAATAACTCCAACTCCATTTATCAAAGGTGAAAACTCGGAATCTTCTGACTTACGGAGCTCAATAATAATACTATCGCCGTTCGAACTTACAGAGAACTCTTCAATCACAGCATCTAAAGAACCGCCAGTCTCTTTGGCAATATCATATCCTTTAATAACCTTCTCGCCATTGATGAGGACATCAAAAACCCTCTGGCCGGCCTTGACACTTTCATCTAGTTCGGCAAAATGCAGACTGACAGTATATTCGGCTCTAATAACATCATCAATTGTGATGGTCCCGTTAAGCTCCCTGCCTGATGCAGCAACCCAGTCTATGCCTCCAATGCTATCCCGAATCGCCGAAGGATGACGACGGTGCGTGCCAGGACGGTCATACCAAACCATACCGGATTCATCAAAGCGGCGGCCTGGGGCTCCAAAATTAATTCCGTGGCGGCCTGGATTCGGCTTAGAAGCTTCGTAACGAGTCCAGAATTCGATATTGGAGTCATCCGGCATATGGATCAATGCAAGTGAAGTCTGGTGAGCATAGCTGCATGTACAACTGCGCGTATAATCGAGAGCATTTAACACACCGTCAGCAGCGACCATATTTGCGGTGCAACCCGAACGAATACCGCTGAAATTACCCGTACCGCTGTCATGCTCCAGGTCAAAAAAGCCGGCATAGCCGGTTCGATATAGCAACAGCTTGTTGCTTGCATTTAGGGTGTTGCACCCGTATGCCCTACGGAAGTTCCAATTGCTGCTTTCGCCGGTGTGAGGCTGCTGCCGCTGCCATGTTTGGCCGGTGAGTATAGAAATCGCATCGCCGGGGCGGCCAGGGATTAGCTTATCGCCATGGACGACTCCGGGAAGAGTAAAACGGCCGCCTTCCCATAATATTTCACCATTACTTGCTTGACGGGCAGTAATTTGTCTGGGCTCATCTTCCAGTCTGCGACGAAGATCCTGGCTGCCGCCTTCTATTAATATATCGTGTTCGGCACTATATAACAAAAATGTACCAAACACATTGCTGTCAGTCTGCCACCGCTCTTGGCCATTTTCCAGATCAAGTGCTAAGATTACTGATGGTTCTGAAGGTTTTTGACCTCGACGAGCAACATGCTCAAGTGCTTTTTCAGACAGACCATCTATCAAAAACAAGGTACCTTCTTTACTTATTATCGTTTTGTGCCGGAAACCTATATTAGCTTCACGCTCCCAGAGAACCTGCCCGTCATAGCGGTCCATGACCACAATGCGCCTGCTCGATGTACCGCTGTAGCTATCAGTCCAGCCAAGTCCCTGATCTTCAAAAATATGCGGTTCATTCGTGGTAATCAGATAATCGTCTTGAACGCTTAAATGTCCCCAGTCGGGTGCATTTTCGTCGTCATAAAGTTCATCTACAGATTTACCCGGAAGCGAGAACTCTTTTATAGTTTCACCGGTTGCAGGATCAAGGCGGTGTATGCTGCCTTGGTAACGAAGATATATACTATCTGAAAGCGTTACAAACGGACTGCCTATATAGGTAGCGCCGGGAATATTAGTCATATATACTTCTTCACCCTGGCTCCACCGCTGTTCCAAGTCCAGGTTAGTAAACGGATGGCCAATTCCGGATAACTCTTTATCCCATATCTGTCGGCCCGTGTAAACGCAGCGTGCGGCGATGTTTTCCACACCGAGATACACCTGGCGTCCGCCTGCTATCTGAGGCCGGGGACCACCTGAATGACGCGGCAGAATATTGTGATTGTTCGGCCCGCCGAACCAAAGCAGCCCCAAAGGCAACCTTAACTGCTCATCTTTTGATTGCAATGTGTTCGCGGCATCCGAATATTGATGCGTCCATTGTCCGGCGCCGGTAAGTGGTCCGCCGCGTCGCGCAAAAAGGTGTGAACCTCGCCTGAACAACAACCGTCTGCACCGGTGTGCCTCCACATCAACTTGGTCAACTGCCGCTTCAGAAGCAGCCTGTTCATACGACTTCACATCAGCCCAGGATGCCCCAAGCCACGCCAGGCCACCATACGGGCGCAGACGATTAAGAATAGATTGGAATACGGATGTCTCAGCGTCTATGCCCGCAGCAATTGCGTCTTCACTGACAATCATACTGAAAAGATACGGCTGAGCAGAAAAGGCTGACGGATCGGCCTGAATAACCGCTGCTCGCCTTCCGTACATACCTGAGTCCACCAGTTCGTCACGCATCGATTTTACCTTATTAGAGTCTGCCTCCACTAAGGTAATATGCAAGTCGCTTCTGACAAGAAGTTCTCTTAGCAGATCACCCGAACCTATGCCTAGCATAAGAGCATAGCCGCGTGTCTG
>PWDX01000020.1 GCA_003553245.1 Phycisphaerae bacterium | reverse complement strand
CGAGGGCAGGGGAAAAGGATGCTTGACCATTTAACATGGGGGTTAATTCCGGCTACACTAGGGTAGGCGGGGAAGAAACTATCGATAGTTTCCACAACAAAAGGGAGATCCCCCAGGCAAAAGGGGAAGACAAATGGCGTTCAAGCGTTCGCGCAGAGATTTCTTGAAGACGTCCTTGGCGTTAGTGGCGGTGATTCCGGAACGCGTGACGAACAACCTCACCGGCTCCGGGGTGGGGGTGTTCTCTAGGCGTGAGGGGGGAGCGTTACCAAAGCCCGCACCATCGCTGGCCAGGTATTCGCAATACCATAGGGCTGCCTTCCGGGCGGCCCACGAAGGGCGGCGCGATGCCGGCGTTACACGCTCCCCCGCCGGTGAAGACTAACTTCCTGTTCCAAACGAGAATAACAGGCTCATCAGGATGGATTGGCCAAGCTAGCCGTGGATTTGGGTAACGGCGAGAGTGGATTACCCCATAGGGAGGTCTCTCGAAGCGATGTCACCACAAAAGAATGTCTTCAAATTGATTCCGGCCATCCTTTTCTGCGTGATGGCGACGGCCGTAATCTTGCCGCAAACCTCGCGTGCGGACACCAACGCTGAACCGCAAGCCGTGCGGGACGTTGAAGCGGAAGTTCCCCCTTAAAGTGATGGTTGTAGAGACGTTTTGTATTGGTATGGTGGATCTTTTGGCGTTTTTCAGGCGTACCCACGATTATATAAGCGTAAGTACTTGACATGCAGGCTGATTTATGATATAGTGTGACCACGATGTATATCGAACGTGTCAAAAAGAAGGTTGGCGAGAAGACCCACGTCCAGGTCTTGATGCGTCACTCCTATCGCGACAAGGGCCGCGTGAGGAAGCGCACCGTGTGCAACCTGACCCACTTCCCATCCAACCAGGTGCAGGCCATCGAGTGGGCGCTCCAACACCCGGATGAGGTGGAGACGGCGATCGCCTTGGGTGGCGGCGCATTCGAGATGCAGGAGGGCAAGTCGATTGGGGCGGTGTGGGCCGTGGCGGAGGTGGCGCGGCGTTTAGGGATCACCAGGGCGCTGGGCTCGCACCGGGAGGGCCAATTGGCGTTGTGGCAAGTGATTGCGCGGGTGTTGGAACAGGGCTCGCGGCTGAGCGCGGTGCGGCTGCACGAGATCTACGCCTTGGCCGAGACCGTGGGACTGCAACGGGGTTTTGATGAGGATGACCTCTACGAGAACCTGGCGTGGTTGAGCCAACACCAAGCCCCCATTGAGGAGAAGCTGTTCAAGGCGCGGCGCAAGAAGGGGGCTCCGCCACCGGCCTTGTTTCTCTACGACGTGACCTCGAGTTATCTGGAGGGCCAAAGCAACGCCCTTGGGGTTTACGGCTACAACCGGGATGGCAAACGGGGCAAGCAACAGATCGTGGTGGGCTTGTTGTGCGACGAGACGGGCGAGCCGGTGTCGGCCGAGGTCTTCAGCGGCAACACCTGCGACCCGAAGACCTTGAGTTCGCAGATCCACAAGGCGGCCCACCGTTTTGGGTGCGAGAAGGTCACGTTCGTGGGCGACCGGGGGATGATCAAGCATGCAGGCACACAGGAGTTGAACGAGGCGGGCTTTTCCTACATCACGGCGCTGACCAAACCCGAGATTGAGACCCTGCTCAACCGCGGGTCGTTGCAAATGGAGTTGTTTGACACCGAGGTATGCGAGGTCAACCTGGACGGCCGGCGCTTGGTGTTGCGCCGCAATCCGGTGCGGGCCGAGGAGATGGCGGCCACGCGGCGGGACAAGCAGGCGGCGGTCCAAGCCATGGTGGACCAGCAAAACGCCTATCTCGAGGCCCATCCCAGGACCAAGACGGAGACCGCGCTCAAGCGGGTGCAAGACAAGCTCGAGAAGCTGCGTGTGACGCGCTGGCTAAGCGTGCGCGCCGAGGGACGCGACTTGCGCCTGGAGCAGGACGAGGCCGCCCTGGAGACCGAGCGCCGGCTGGACGGCTGCTACGTCCTCGAGACCGACCTGCCCCAAGACGCCGCCAGCGCCGAAACCATCCACAGCCGCTACAAAGACCTCACATTGGTCGAAAACGCGTTCCGCGCCAGCAAGGGGCATTTGGAGTTGCGCCCGATCTATGTGCGCAACGAGGACAGCACCCGCGGCCACGTCTTCGTGGTGATGCTGGCCTACCTCATCCGTCGCGAACTCCAACGCGCCTGGGCCGATTTCGACCTCACCGTCGAGGACGGCTTGAGCTGCCTGTCTACCCTGACCATCACCCACATCCCCCTCAAGGACGGCGCCGAACTGAATCAAATCCCCACGCCCCGCAAACAATCCCAGGACTTGCTCAACGCCCTCGGCGTCACCCTGCCCTCTTACATCCCCACGCTCGAACTGCGCGTGGCCACGAAGAAAAAGCTCCCCCAAAGCCGCAAAACCCCTTAAAACACGGCCCAATCTCCACCCCAAGAGCATGAAGCTTCAGGGGGAACTTCCGTCACAAGATCAACGAACGTCACCCGGTCAGCCATGTCGGGACGCGAATGCAACTCCTGTTCAATGACCAGAATTGTGTCCCGTATAATGTAGAGGGTAGTATTCACCGAATCCGGCGGAGGAATCGGAAACTCCACGGTGACAACATGGTCAACCTCTTTGTCCGGGTTGGACACGCCAAAAACGTAATGAACATTTCGTGTGCTTAACGCGGACTCCTCTGTCCCGGCAAATTCGATCT
>PWDX01000089.1 GCA_003553245.1 Phycisphaerae bacterium | reverse complement strand
TTTTATATCAATATGTTCGGTATGCTTTCCTACCTTGGAGTTCAACTGCTGGGAGCTGTAATCAGTCATCGGTATTCCATCGTGTTTATTCCATGTCTGCTGAATCAAGCCAAGAGCTTCACGCATTGTTTGGCCATCATTTAAGCAGCTATGATGAAAAGAATCGAAAATTATCGGCACTTTTGTCATTTCTGACACCGACAGGCAGTCTTTTACTGAATATAATCTTTCGTCATTTTCTATTGCCAGCCTTCTTTTTATCGGCTGCGGAAGTTTTTTATAATTACGAACAAATCTGTTTATTGCCGACTCTTTATCGCCATATATTCCCCCGACATGTATTTGAACCTTAGCAGAGTCATCTAATCCCATCAGGTCCAATACTTCACAGTGCCAGGTTAAGTCGGCTATGCTTTTCTTTACGACCTCTTCCTTGGGCGAATTGATTAAAACAAACTGGTCAGGATGCATAGATATTCTGATGTTATTCTTCTTTATGAAGCTTCCCAGCTCTGAGAAATGCTCTTTAAAATAGTCCTGCCATTTAAATTCGCATACTGGATGACTTGCAAACGGTATCAGGTCTGAGCTGATCCTGAAGAACAAAAGATTGTTATCGACATTATACTCCAGTATCTTCTTCAGGCAGGCTAGGTTATTCGTAACCTTATTAACAAGATTATCCGGTGAGTAGTTAGCGAGCCTGAAAGTGGAATTAGCTGTGCAGCCAATCCCCCTATTAATGCAAGGATAGCCTATTTTCATTTTAATCAGTTAAAGTTTGTCCACTTATTAATAACTCTCATCCGACCATGCTCATTAAAGCTTACGGATACCGACAGCATCAGAAAAACAAAACATAAACGCATCTGTTTCAGAGGAGCTCGCCCTTAAAAATATCCATTGTATTGTTTTTTGAACTGCTCAATTATATCAGTAAACTCTTTAGGCAATTTTTTCATTGTTTCTACGACAATCGTTTCGGAGAGTTTTTTATAATACGCTTGAGCAATTCCTCCTGTGATGCAGGCAAGTGTGTCGCTGTCGCCTCCCAATGAAACAGCTAATCGAATGGCATGCTCGACATCATTCGATTCTAAAAAGGCGATTATGGCTTCAGGCACACTTTTTTGGCAGGATACCTCGAAAGTATAATCGGGTCTGATTTGTTTAATCGTCCTGCTAAGGTCGTAGTCAAATTGCGATGTAATTTCCTTTTTTATCGCTGCCTTGTCATTTCCTGTTCGCGCCAGGAAAACAGCTAAGGCGGTAGCCTGTGCCCCTTTGATGCCTTCGGGATGGTTATGCGTAGT
Source organism: Phycisphaerae bacterium (assembly GCA_003553245.1). GTDB lineage: Bacteria > Planctomycetota > Phycisphaerae > Sedimentisphaerales > Anaerobacaceae > T1Sed10-97. Next base: position 11,075 of record PWDX01000089.1, on the reverse strand, counting down.
TTCGGCACTTTTTTTAGCTTCTTCCAGCACCTTATCTGCACTGTCAAAAGCAAAGCCGACAGGGCTGACTCGCATCGCCGAGCCGTTACCCCAACTATTGTAAGGTTCGAGACTGTCGGAAATCAGCCATTGCTGAAAATTACCGCCATATCCTTTGCCTGGATACCGCCTGCCAAAATCCTTATATGCGCGGGCATAAGGTTCATCCGCTAAAATTGCCCAGGCTGTTGCAACAGTCAGGACGGTGTCATCAGTGAAAAAGCAATCATCCCGAAATAATGGAAATTCAGTAGTTTTAATGTTGTCCCACTCATACACTGAGCCAATGATGTCTCCTGCAATAGAGCCAAGCATAGATAATTGTCCTTATTTGAGATTAAACCAGTATTGTTTACAAATAATTGCTGAGCTTTTTATAAAGGACGCAATTGTCAATTATACGATTAATACCATATCTCCATATAAAGCCCCTTCTCATCGACAACAGGGGTTTCAGGAAGCCGTCGGGCTTTGTTTGTTAATATTCTTTCAGCCGTCCAAAGAGCAGCAAAAGAATCGTGAATATCATCGTCGGCAACATTTTTACGAGCATACTTGCATCGAACCTCGTCAAGAACTTCTGTGCCAAAATATTCTTCAATCATTTCCCGCCTTATCTTACGGCCCTCAGATTTCTTTTTATTATAAGCCATAGGCTGGTGATTGTTCCAGGCCCAAAAGCTGACTTCTGGATGAACCTCCTTTACCCTTTGTTGGAGGGAAGGACTTTTTACCAGCAGTTGATCAAATTCAAAAATCTTCCTGCAGATAGCATAAGATTGTTTAGACATTCCCTTGCCCGTAATCTCTTTATGAAGGGCATTTGCTTGTGAATACGAAGATAAGCCAAGAACAGGACGAATGGGTGCAGGAAAAACACTTGATTTGCGTTTGCCAAGCAGCTTTCGGGCATCTACATCACATTGGCGATATCCTGACGATGTCAGTCCTATGGGTATATCCACGGCAATAATGTCAGGTAGCGGTTCCTGCTGAACCAGCTTTTCGGCATCGGCATAGACTGCCGAGTCAACTACACCCGCAGAAAAATCTCTGCTGATGCATAGCCATCCTAATTTGCAACCGTCTATACCTGCTATAATTGCCATGAAAATTTCCAGCCTGTCAATATTTCCACTCGACCCATCTAAGCCATTATAGCCCCTTTTACTCATTTGGCACGGATTTTAACCAAATAGACCAGGCTCCAACTACGGCCATTTCAATCTCTTTGAGTCTTTGCATATTCAAATATTTCCGAGTGCCCGCCTCGTGCCGGCTACATACCTCAGCCGGGCAGCAGCCGGCATCAAAGCTGATTTCTCTGATTAAAATGCCCTGCAATCTTTTCATATTGCTTGAATCTCCAAGATCGGTATGCAGCAAAATTCTGGGTTCTATTTGTTACAAAAGCTGTTATGAAAGTTAAGGGGAAAATAGAAATGGCTTGCAAGTCGTTGTTTTATAGGGGTTTGCAAAATCGGGGTGATAGGATTCGAACCTACGGCCTCCTGCTCCCAAAGCAGGCGCTCTCGCCAAGCTGAGCTACACCCCGGTAAACAAACTATATTACCCTGAAATCGCCGGTAATGCAACAAAATCATTTGATGTTAAAACAGGTAATTTAGGCTTGATTGGAAAGCACGATTCAGCTAAAATAATAAGCAGTAGAGTTTAATGGAGACAGCAAGTGGCTGACGATGCTAATAAAAACAATAATCTCGATGACGATATTCGCAGGGCCAGAGAGGCGCTTCAGCGAAAGCAGGGCCGCTCCGGCGAGGACAAGCAGCGCAAGCCTCTTGAAGAAAAAGACTTAAATCAAATCTTCAGGCTCGATGAAGATATTGTCAGCGATGATTTGACGCTTGATGATACCGCCCGGGACGACCTGGATATTTCCGATGATACGCTGATTGACGCGGAATTTCTGTCAGAGGACCAAAGCGATGCGCAGCCCGGCTCAAAAGAGCAAGAGGCCGCTGAAAAGCCGCAAAATAACGGAAAAGAACCGGCGGTTTATGAAGAAATAAGCAGCGAGGCAGGCCAGGGCAAGGACGCGGACATTCCGGATTTTGATCTGGCAAAAGATATTATGGCCCGGCAGCGGGAAATAACATCCAAAAGGCGTAAACCACCTGCTAAGAAGGACTTACCGAAGCCTTCGCTGCTGTCTGACAACCTGTCCGGGCCTGGCCGAGACATTATCGCACAGATTGTAAGCCGCGATATTGAGCGATTATGCCGGAATAATCAGCATAATTTGCGGTAAGTTTCGGCAGGTTACGGTCCACTTCGGATATAAGAAAAAGCAAAATTCCATTTTTTGCGGTCTTAATGTATTGCAATAACAGATTCGCCGGTTTGGTTTCAGCGACAAAAACTTTTAGCCTGATCACTGTCCAGCATCACAGGCTTCAAATTTATACCCGATCTCACGGAGAGTGTGGATAAAGGCGGGGTTGTGCGGATCGGGTTCTATTTTATTTCGCAGCGTAGTCACAAAACGGTCAACGCTTCTATGGCCGGCAAAACTGCCGTAGCCCCAGACCGCGTTTAATATCTCATCACGGGTCAGGGCCTTGCCTTGCTTTTTTAAGAAAAACTCAAGCAGTTTGAATTCTTTTGGAGAAAGCATTATATCTTTGCCGTTATTCGTCAGCCTATGAGCAGACACATCAAAGATAAACTCGTCAAACTCATAACGGCTCTTTTGGCTCTTTTTTCGTCGGCGTAAAAACGCTGCCGCTCTGGCTAACAGTTCTTTTATACTGAACGGTTTGGTAATATAGTCATCGGCCCCGAGATTCAGGCCAAGGATAATGTCGGATTCTTCACCTTTGGCGGTGAGCATGATGATGGGCATGTCGAGGTTTTCTTTGCGGATAAGCCGACAGATTTCATAGCCGTTGATCTTTGGAAGCATAATATCGAGAATAATCAAATCCGGCTTAGCATCGAGAGCGGCATTTAGACCTGCCTGGCCGTCAGCACCAGCAAGGACATTATACCCTGCATACTCGAAGTTATCTTTCAAACCCCGCAACATCGACGGGTCGTCTTCTATGATCAAAATCGTTTCCATAAAAATACAATTAGTATGATGAGAATTAATCCGTTGGTATCCGTACTGTAAAAACGCTTCCCTTGGCGGGTTTGCTTTGGACCTCGACCTGGCCTTGGTGGGCATGGACGATAAATTTGACAATAGCCAGTCCAAGCCCTGTACCCTCGGTCCTGCGGGACAGTGAACTGTCGGCCTGGTAGAATCTGTCAAACGCTTTTTTGGTTTGCCGGTGGGTCATTCCTATGCCGTTATCCTTAACCGAGAAACAAACGCATGCATTCTCGCGGTACACGCTTAGTTCGATGCGCTTATTATCATAGCTATATTTATATGCGTTATCCAGTAAATTTACCAGTACCGTTGCCATCGCGTCTTTGTCGGCTTTGATCATAGGCAGCGGCTTTATAATGTGATGCTCAAATCGGACATTTTCTTTTTCAAATTTTGCGTGCACCGCATCGATGGCGATGTTGGCTATCTCAACCGGACTTGCAGGGGCGATATCGAAGGCCTGCTTGTTCCGTTCCATTCGTGAGAAGGTCAGGAAGTTGTCTATCAGTCTGCTTAGTCTTATGTTTTCCTTTGAGATTAGTCGCAGATATTCGGCGGCCTGCTGTTGATCGTTATAATTACCTTCGCGCAGAGTGTCCACCAGAACACGCATTGACGCCAGCGGGGTTTTCAACTCGTGAGTTATAGTAGCTATAAAATCATTTTTGAGCCGGTTGAGTCGGATCTGGCGGCCCAGACCCCCGACAGCGACTAAGCCAGTCAGCACAACCATGCCCGCCACCAGCACGCCAGTCCAGGTGTAAATCGCCGCTTGCCGCTCGGCGGCTATTGAAAACGAATCATCGCTGTCAAAATACAGTGCCAGCGACCATCCGGGCGAAAATGCGTCCAAATCAGCCGTCACAAACGGCTCTGAATCCAGCGGACCCTTGCCATAGACAATCCGCCCCAGATGGTCATACACCACCGTCTGTGTGCCGGGAATCGGAAAATCAGCCAGCACCGCTTCAACTGAAGATATAAAGTTGCCCTGTGTTCTTAGAAAGAAAAGCTCATATTCTCCAGCCGCAACACGCAGGCTGTACAACAGCGGTTCTGTCGGCATGGCATACCATCTTTCGGCGAACTGCTGCCTGTAATTCGGCTGTTTGGCGAAATAGTCCGCTGCCGTCAGTGCCAGCGATTCGATGCGGATCACTTTTTTGAGCCATTCGATATCTTCATCCAGGCTTTTATGCAGGTCGTCATAATCGCTGATGGTTTCGGCGACCGTGAGTATTTTACCCAGCGCCCAGACTGTCGTTGCTGAAGGATAGTTCTCCGACAGTCTGTACCAAGCCTCAAGGTCATCAAGCAGGCCTTTGTCGGGATAGCTGTCCCAATGCGCCGCCAACACTTCATATTCAATAACCCGCAACATCGCAATTTGTTCGGCAGACCATTTATCGCGATGTGTGTGCAATACGGTGTTAAATAAGGGACTCATCGCATCAATTCGCCCCAGTTTTTCCAGACAGCGCAGTTGGCCGGTATAAGCGTCGAACAGCTTTTCTGCCGGCAGATCGCTCTCGGCAAGCTGCTGATAGACGGCTAATGCCTCGGTAAAATCGCCGGCCTGCTCTAATGCAAATGCCGATGCGAGCGGTTCATAAAACAGCGAAACACTCGTTTCTGTTTCAGGCACAGGAAACACCGCTTTGCCGTCCTTGTCATAGATAACCACACTGTCGGCATCCCGCCGGACGAACTGCGCACCTACGACACGCATCGCATGGATATCTCCATCGTTTACAGATCGCTGAAAATCTCTGGTGGTGCTTTTAACGAGATCTTTTTGCAAGTCCTCAACGGCTTCATTGCAAATATCCAGCAGCTTTTGCCGCACGGCCAGGCGTTCATTCCTGACCGCCTGCGTCATAAACCACAGCAGGCACACCGTAGGCAGTATCACCGCTACTGCCAGGAGCAAGACGACCCACTGCAATTGATCTGTCTCTTTGGTTTTCACAGGTTAGTTAACCTCATTTGATAAAATAACCCGAAACGCGCCATTTGCCGTCGAGATCTAGCATGGGTGTTATGGTTTCTACAGCCTCTCGCTTATTTTCAAACGAGGTCTTCAGCTGGATGATCACATAGTCGCCATCTGGCGCACCGGGAACCTGCTTAGTGGGGGTTTTCGAAATTACCTCACGCGAGATAGGTTTACCCAGAGGCTTGCGAATGCTCTGTATTGCTGTTATCCACTGATCTTTGGTAACGGCACCCTGGGAAAAAGATGCCGCGGCATCCCAGCTTTGAGCATACCGCTCGCTATCGACCAGTTCCAGCCATGATAAAGCACTCTTAACAGCTTCGCTACTATCCGCTGTTCGCTGTTTTTCTGCTTTTGTGATATCGACCTTTTTTATAGACACCGTTTCAACATGATTTTCACCTTGGGCAACTTGTTTGGTCCACCAATATACATCGAAGTTCAGCAGCTTTTCGCTGCCTGTTGGGGGGCTGCTTTGGGCGATTTTCATATTTTTGGGCAGTACCAGAAAGAAGGTCTCGATTACGGGACTGCCGAATTGGTTTTGCATTCGCAGTGAGAAAGTCTCGCTATCCGGTTGGGGCAATTTAAACTTTTCGTCAATGCTCCAACCATAATAGAGCGATTCTCCCGGAGCCAGCGGCTCGTCGGGAAACCAGTAGATTTGCCAGTGGTTGGGGCGTGTTTCATCCGGCACTATCTCGGTGTTAAGTTTGTTTCCGAGAGCATCATAATGAGTTTGGTTTGGAAAGCTCGTGCCCCCAAAACGGGTCCTCTGGTTGATTGTTCGGCCTGTCCAGTTGTAGAAACTATTCATACCTCCACGATAACAATATCCGTTAAAACTAATGTAGTAAATGTGGCTGTTGACCAGCAGATTTTTTTGGTTTGCTTCCAGAGCAGTTTCTCCAAGTTTTTCCGAAATAAACCGCGCGGTCTGTAAGTCAATCTGCTCAAACACTGATTCTTTTGGTTCAATTTTTTCAAGTTCTTTTGCGGCCCGATCGGCCAGCGCTCTTTGTTCGGGGAATTCTCTGACGACTTTTTGGAAATAGTCAGCGGCCCGGTCGTTATCACCTTTTTTCAAATAACAGATGCCAAGCTGGAAGGTCGCCCGTGCGGCCAGGTGCTCTGTTTCTTTGTATTGTTCGAGCACCTGTTCATAAAGGCTTATAGCCTTTTGGAGGTCTCCCTCGGTTCGCTCGGCGTAGATGCCTTCCTGCAGCAGGTTAGCGGCAGATGTGCTCTGTGCCGAAACCGCCGATGAGCCGACAACCAGCAGAACTAACAGAATCAGATTTTGTGCTTTCATTTTTTCGCTCCTTAAATAAAAGAATACCATAAAAGTTTACTTCTTACAGCCTAAATTTATATAAGGTCAATGTTACCGTTTTGTTACCGTTTTGTACTAATTTGAAGATTTTTTGAAATTTTTTGCGATTTTTTCAGCTAAAAAACAGCTTTTGCGGAAAATTCGTAAAAATTTCACCGCCAGCGCTTCAGTTGTCGATAATCTATCAGGTATGGGTTTTGCAGATAGCTTCGCTTATGCCGCGGGTGGTAACAATGAACCCGGGGCCGGTGCGGGGGGTATTTTAACTTTGAATTTTGCTGCTATGATTATTAGGGACTGGGGTTTACGATATGGCGATAAAGATATTTTCACTGCCCGGTAAAATCATCTGGGCGGGCGTTGCCGTGGCTGCTGTGGCGGCGGGGCTTTATATGAGTGTGGGAGTGTATCGGGCCGGGACATCGGTGCAGGAGCTGCTGACCGAGAACCGCCAGCTCAGAGAGGCCATCCAAAATTTAACCGATACCGGTAAAATCGGCGGCGCCAGAGTTGTTTCCACCGAAGAAATCGACGGGCAGCTTTACACGACGCTTAAATTCTGGGAATACGACCGCAATAATGAGCACAAAATAATCCAGCGGGACGAATATCGCGTTAAAGGCAAGGTGGTGCATTTTGACGCTCTGATAGTTCGCTTCAGCGATCCGCTCATTCAGGAGGGGCAAAAGAGTATGTACCTGTGGCGGCGGATATACAGCGAAGAAATCGCGCCTGAGCAGGGTTTTTATATTAACGATCCGCAGTCAGAGCCGCATCGGTATAAGGACTTTCTGGCACAGCTTCCGGCAGACCATCGGAAAATGTTCTGGGACAGCATCTGGGAGCTTGCCCACCAGCCGGATAAGCTGAAGGAATACGGCATAGAAGCGGTTTACGGCGATGTTACTTATTCGCCGATGGAGGAGGGATATCTGTATATATTCCAGATAACACCGGCCGGTCAGATATACCCGGAAGTTCACCGGATATTATAAAGAGTTCAGAAGTTACAATTCAGAATACAGACAGTTGAGGTCGAATCCCGCGTCAGCCGGCATGCCAGAAAGCCGCAGACATTGAATATATGTATGTAAAAGTGTGAAACTACAGTTAAGGTATTAGCGGCAAAATGGTAGTACAAAGGCTTTTTTCGGGATTTTACTTGCTTACACCCCGAAGTAAATGTTATTATAAGAGCGAATAAGTGAGAAATAGGGTATTTGATATTGGGTGCGCTAACCCTCACTATGAAAGTGCTTCGTGAACTGCTGCGGATGCAGTTAGAATTTAAAGATGTTTTTTTAAAAGGTGGTGGTGAAAAGATGAAAAAGTTAATGGTAGTTCTGGGTTCAGTAATTTTGTTGGCGGCTACGGTAGATATGACACAAGCTGCGCTGGTGGACATTGATTTTGACGGGCCGGAGTATGTGGCGGGTGAGCTTCCGCCGGAGCCATGGATGCAGGAGTACGACAGTACCGATTACAGTATTGAGGCCGGGGACGGCTATGCCGCCACTCAGGGGTTGGTGGTTACCGATGATGTAGGGGTGGCAGGTGTAACATATGTCCTGCCGACGCCGTTGACTTCGGATATGGGAGCGGTGGAAATCTCGATATTATTAAATCCGCCTTCGGCGCCTTCGGGTTGGAATTTCGCAGATCACGGCGGATTACAAGTCGGTCGAGGCTCAAAGAAAGCCGGTACAGAAACATATAGAGGGCTGATCTTTCGAACTCAAGGCGGCGACAGAGAAATATATGGTCCCGGCTTTCATCCTGGAACAAGCCTCGGGTTATCGTGGACTCCTGGCCAGTGGTATGAGATTACATTCGAGGTCAGCGATGACTGGGAGAGTATGACGATCGGGGCCCGGCCTTTGGACGGTGAGGCTGTATCAGACAGCTTTGATTGGGATGGTGATGAAATCGACCGAATCTGGGTCAGCTCGCCGACTAGACAATCAGCAGTTTCAGCAATTTACGACAACTTGCTGATTACAGCCGAAAACATTTGTCCGTCGGCGGATTTGACAGGTAACTGTTTTGTGGATATGGCGGATCTGGCCGTTATGGGAAAATGGTGGCTTTTAGACTGTGATGAGGATAACGAGTTCTGCGAAGGTGCTGATTTCAACTCATCCGGCGAAGTTTCAGTTGAAGACTTATCAGTTATTGTTCTTGAATGGCTCGAAGGCGATAAAATTTAGATCACTGAATATCGTCTTCTGTATCAACTTTTCTACGAAGATGCTTTTGCGGCCCGGCGTGATTAGCCGGGTCGTTTTACATCATAATATCATCCTGATTGGCGTCAAATTGTAGTTTCATTCGCTAACTAACTTAAGTCATTGTCATTAAAATGTTTATCAACCATTCGCTTGTGTATCACCCCTGATGCACAAGGTGCGTTGTGTCTCATATCATCCTTTTTATGAAACACAAGCTTAATTGTGTTGCTCAAATGAAATACAAGTTTTTCACACTTTCACAATATCAAGCAGCTTATAAAACATATAACGCGCAGGGGTTCTACCGCTCTGGTATTCGTAAAAGCAAGCTTTCAGCAATAGTGGGCATTAGACATATCACGTCGGCATCATGACAACGTGGAAATATTATCTTTCCGTTCAATAAAGTGGGTTAGAGGCAGATAAGGCAGCTCGAGCCGGAACGCAACCCCATGAGGGGTATACAGGGTATATGGAACACGATAAAGGAAGAAACGGCCAAGCCGCAGCCGGATCGCCAAAAAATAGAGCGGATGAAGCGGGATATGACCCGGCGGGCGAGGGTGTTTCTGGGAAGGTATGAGCGGCAAAAGGCTGAATAAATTGCTTTTTTCTTGAAATGCGGTGGCGATTTTAGTAGTCTAAAACAATATTACCCTGATTTTCAGGTGATTAACATGGAAAAAGCAGAGAAGACATTCCGGAGAAAATAAGAGATGCTACCGGTCTGCGCCGGTAAAATACAGTAATTTTGAAGAAGAAGGAGAAAGAAAATGACACAGGTAAGAATGACAATTTTATTGGCGGCAGGGATTATGGTTTTGCTCGGGGCAAATCAGTTATTGGCCCAGGAGCATTTCAATGACGGCGATACACGCATTATTGATTATGAAATTGACGACCGTGTGCATATCGATGACGGCGAAGCTTATGCCGAGACAAAAACGACTGTTAACATTGTGGAAGGCGGCAGTATCCCCCGAGGAGAACGGCCTTATAATTACTTAAGAGCTTATAACCAAAGCATAGCAAACATCTCCGGCGGAGAGGTGTACGGGCTCGCCGCCTACGACAGCAGCACAGTGGACATCTCCGGCGGCAATATTGCGTTTGGTCCGCTAGGTCTTCTCACCGCCTACGACTCCACCACTGTTGCCATCTCCGGCGGAGAGGTGAGCCGCGGACTCGTCGCCTACGACAGCAGCACAGTGGACATCTCCGGCGGCAGTGTGAACCGGCTCGGCGCCTTAGACAGCAGCACGGTGGACATCTCCGGCGGCGAAGTGGGGGAGTTCAGGGCCTGGGACAGCAGCACAGTGGACATCTCCGGCGGCGAGGTGAGCTTCCTCAATACACGCAACAGTAGCACAGTGGACATCTCCGGCGGCGAGGTGGACGGGCTCGGAGCCGGCGGCAGCAGCACAGTGGACATCTCCGGCGGAAGTGTGGACGAGCTCGGAGCCTGGGACCGCAGCACGGTTACGCTGATTGGCTATGACTTTGAAGCATTAGACGGTCTTGAATTAGATGAGGTTGAAATTATCAACGGCGTGCCGCAGTATGAGGTAACTGGCACAGGCACTCTTAAAGGCACCTGGTTCGGCGAGACTGAAAGCTGGACAATAGACATAGGATGGAATGACGAAACCGCCACAATCATGGCTATCCCCGAACCGGCAACACTTGCCTTACTCGGTCTTGGCGGTCTGGTGTTGCTTAGAAGAAGGCATAATGCCTGAACGATGATTTTACGGCCCGGCGTGATTAGCCGGGTCGTTTTAAATCATAATATCATCCCACACTTGATGCGGGGTCTATAAACGCTGTCAAGTCTAATACCTCGGCCTGACTAAACAGCCGACAGTTAGTCGGTGTAAATGGTTTGGCCGTAAGCGGAAGTGTATTGATAATTTTCTTCGTGGATGGATGAGTTTGTTCTTTCATTCTTTCCCTTCTTTTCATTCTTATCATTCTTGTATGTGTTCAGTTGCTGTTCACTTGCTGTCCGCTTGCTGTTCAGTTGTTGTTCAGTTTGCTGTTCACGCTTTTGGTAATTCTGCCAGCTTTTGATGGTTAGAATGCGATATTTGGTAGTTGTTTGTTGTTCAATCTGCTGTTCACTTTCGAGGTATTTCAGTATTCTTTCAATTTTGGATTGTTGAATTCCGGTTAACATGCACAGCCTTTTTCGGGAGGTCAGCAGTTGCCCGGGCCGCAGTGTTTTCTTTTTGCCGTTGCAGATAAACTCGACTTTTTTGTGTGTCGCTTCGAGCAGCAGGACGATCCACAGATGCAGATATTGTGATTTTTTCATCATCGCGTCATCCAGCAGCTTCCGATGCAGCTTTATCCATCCGTCAG